>JBBDST010000065.1:63293-67296 GCA_040904765.1 Nitriliruptoraceae bacterium | reverse complement strand
GTGCAAACAGCGGAACAGAATCCGGCTTATCGGCCGACTCCTCCCAGACACCACCTCAAGATCTGCGAAAACGTCACGGAAGCGCCTCGTCAATCCGAACAGAATCTTGACCCGCTCTGTCGCGCCCTAGGCGGGCCTCGTTGACTTTTGCAAACTCGCTTTCGCGAATCACCAGCCAGAGCTAGCAGTGCTGCAGGTGATGGAACGTCGTTTGCTCTTCACGCTTGTTGCGCCGGAGTGACAAGCCGGGCTCGATCGCGATGCGTTCAAGTGCGTTCTACGCATGATCGATGGGCGCCCTTGGTAGGGTTATAGGGCAATGAGTGGGACGGACCGGCTGGGAGCTGCCTGGCTGGACGAAGTGAGCAGGAGATGAACGATGAAACGCAACGAGGCAGGTTTTGACCGAGTCATCCGTGGTTTGGTTGCGGTGGTGGCTGTGGTTGCAGCGTTTGCGGTGGGACCGACCAGTGGGGCCGGTATCGCGTTGGTGGTGGTAGCCGTAGTGATGGCGGCGACTGCGGCAACCGGGTTCTGCGTGCTCTACCGTCTGTTTGGGATCAGCACCTGCAAAGCGCCGGCGAGTAAGTAAGACGAGACGTGATCGCTCGGGTAGGCGCTGTGGGAGGGGGCACCGGCGGCTACCTGAACTAGATGATGCGCGATCCCGTTCGGGTGGGCGAGATGCCAGGTTGGTCAAGTCTTGACTGCGCGTTTGTGCAGGTCAGCAGTCGTGTCGGGTAATCACCAGGAACAGTGCCTAGACTGCCAAACAGGGTTTGGGTTATCGACCGAATCATCCCAAACCAACTCCACCAGCCCACACATGTACCGATTGTGACGATGACGCATCCTCTGGCCGTAGTTCTGCTTGATGGCGAACCGTTTGCGTCTGCGCTAGCTGATGCGCTTGGCAAACCGGTGTATCCCGTAACCGTGGCAACCATCGACGACACGGTGCGTGAACTGGCAGCTGAAACACCGCACATCGTCGGTTTGAGTGCTTGGCCCTGGCCAGCTAACCACGGCATACATCAAACACTTGGTGGCAACCACGATGCCTACCGTGGGGTCGTTTCGTGGCACGGCCTGCCGGAGCTTGCTCATGCGCTGGCTGACGCACTGAAAGGTGCTGTCAGTCACCAAGCGCATGTGCTGTTCACTTCGCCTGATCCAGGTGACGATGCGACGGCGGACACGCTTATGTTTCTGCCACAACTGGCCGAACAAGTTTCTGCGCAGGTAAACCCCGGTGGCCGTTCGATAGCTTGGCGCGGTGAGCGCCGTCAACCTTCAAGTGTTGCTGCATTTACCGCACTTGTTGAAGCGCACGCGGTCACAACGATCGTTGAATGTCCGGTCGTGCCTGGGGTCGCTCCTGACGAAACGTTACGGGCGAGCGCCTTGGCACGTGGAGTGACGTTTGTCGCCACCGATCTTGGTGTTGCCACCAGAGTTGGGCTGATGCGCCAGGTGGTGCATACGGTCGAACAAGTCGAATGGAATCAACCCGACTAAAGGAGTAAGGCATGCAGCTAGACGACGCGACGATTCAGGCGTTTGTCACCAAACATCCACACTGGAGCTACGCCACAGGCGCGCTTCACTCGACCCGCACGTTTGCAACTTTCATGGCTGCAGTAGCCGCCATCAATGCGATCGCTCACGAAGCTGAAGCTGCCGATCATCATCCTGATATGTGCATCAGCTACACCGAACTGGTTATCACCTTGACGTCACACGATCAAGGTGGTGTAACTGAGCGTGATCTGGCCCTTGCCACACGTATCGACACGGTGGCGGCCAGTTAGCCGGTGAGAAGTTGGCGTGCGAGTTTCGCTAGCGTCCGATAATAAACAGGTGTCAGGAAACGGGGAAGAGATGGATATTCGGGTTGATGGCCGCGTCGCAATCGTCACTGGCGCAAGCCGTGGTATCGGTGAAGCAATCGTCCGTGAACTCTTAACGAGCGGGGCCAGCGGCGTTATTATCACCGGCCGCCGCGAAGAGACGTTGAGTAAACTCGCTGCCGAACTAGGACCAAACGTCGTGCCAGTTGTCGGCACAGTCACCGACGAAGCACACATTGATGAGGCTTGCACGACGGCTGTCTCGCAGTTTGGTCGGCTCGATTTCCTGGTGAATAACGCCGGCACAAACCCTGCGGGTGGTTTGCTGATGGACGTCGAAATGAGTGCTGTTGACAAGACGTGGGACGTGAATCTGCGTGCCCCACTGTTGTGGTCACGGCATGTGTGGCATGCCTGGATGAAAGACAACGGCGGCGCGATCGTGTCTACCGGTTCAGTTGGTGGATTCTCCCCTTCGCCGCTTATCGGCGCCTACAACGTGTCCAAAGCAGGACTGCATCATCTGACCCGTCAACTCGCCTACGAGCTCGCCCCAACAGTGCGCGTCAATGCGGTCGCTGCGGCGCTTGTAAAAACCCGCCTGTCGTCGATGGTGTGGAGCCGAGACGAACAAAAAGCAGCAGACTTTCACCCGTTGCAGCGTCTGGGGATGCCCGAAGATGTCGCCCGAGCAACCGTATTTTTGTTGTCTGATGCGGCATCGTGGATCACCGGTGTGGTGATGCCAGTTGACGGGGGTGTATCAGGAGCCCTACCAAATTTGCCAGACGACCACGACATGTAGGTCGCCTAATCCACCCTTGTAGGCACGTTTGAGTGAACGATAGGACACAGCATGGCAGCCAGTAACGGCCCATTAAGCGGGATCACCATCATCGAATTTGCCGCGATCGGTCCGGGACCTTACGGGACGATGCTGCTAGCCGATCTTGGCGCCGAGGTGATTCGCCTCGATCGGGCCAGTGACGTACATGCGCCAGAGACGGCCAACCGTTCGTCTATCGGTATGGGACGTAACCGCCGGTCCATCGCACTTGACTTGAAACATCCTGATGCGGTGGCGACCGCAAAACAGCTCATTGACGCCGCTGACGTCGTAGTTGAGGGGTTTCGGCCAGGTGTGATGGAACGTCTGGGCCTTGGTCCGGAAGTTCTGTGTGCCACCAATCCGCGCCTTATTTATGCGCGGATCACCGGCTGGGGTCAAGATGGCCCGATGAACCGTGCTGCCGGGCATGACATCAACTATGCCTCACTTGCCGGCGCGCTCTGGCCGGTCGGATCGAAAGACCGCCCGCCGACACCACCGTTAAATTTGGTTGCCGACTTTGGTGGGGGTGGCACGTTCTTGGCGTTGGGGGTATTGGCGGCCTTGTTTGAACGGGAACGTTCCGGTGAAGGGCAAGTCGTGGATGCAGCGATGCTTGACGGGGCGACCTCACTGCTGTCGTTTTTGTACGGCTGGCTTGCAACCGACATGTGGCGCAACGAACGCGAATCAAACCTGCTTGACGGAGCCGCGCCGTACTACAGCGCCTACGCGTGCCAAGACGGCGAGTTCCTGTCGGTGGGTGCGCTTGAACCCCAGTTCTATGCTGCATTTCTCACCGGCCTTGGGCTTGAACATGATGCGTGGCCACAAATGCCTGAATCGTTATGGCCCGAACAAAAACAGCAGATTGCCGCGCTGATCGCAAGTAAACCCAGGGATGCATGGGTCGAGGTGTTCCGTGACCTTGATGCCTGTGTCACGCCAGTACTGCGCCCAACCGAAGCCCACCTGTATCCGCACAACCAGGCCCGTGAGCTGTTTGTTGAAGTCGACGGGATGACCCAGCCGGCCCCAGCACCCCGGTTCTCACGCACCCCAGGGACGATCCGTCGGGGCGGGGCAACACCCGGTGCAGATACCAACGAAGTGTTGGCCGCTCACGGGTTTGACGCGGACACGATTGCGCACCTTCGCCAGGCAGGCGCCATCGCCTAGCACTGGGTCAGATCAGGCCTGACCGTTACTGCTGTGCCAGAGGGTCACTTGGGGCGACATTTGGTTGCGCTGGCGAGGCAGTTTCGTCTGACTCTTCTTCGGGCTCTGGTGCAGGTTCTTCAGGTTCTTCTTCGGGCTCTGGTGC
>JBBDST010000065.1:33744-63193 GCA_040904765.1 Nitriliruptoraceae bacterium | reverse complement strand
CAGGTTCTTCTTCGGGCTCTGGTGCGGGCTCTGTCGGGTCTTTGGGTTCATCAACGACGCGAGTGCACACACGCCCCTCCTCGTCAACCGGTTCATCGAGCACTTCAACGTTGTCAGCAAAACCGCCGGGAGGTTCTGCTGTGAACGTGTAGCCCTCAGGACATTGGGGGGGAGGTTCTTTGGCACAGACTTCGCCGTCACTGTTCAGATACCCGTTTAACACCTCGGCGTCGTCATCTTGCAAGGCAGGGTCATCGGGTGACATGAACGTGTACCCCTCGGGACATTCGGTGAGTGCGCCAACGACGGTTCCCATGTCAGTCGGGCGAGGAAACGATTCGACCGGCAAATCTTTAACCGCTTCACCCATATATGTCGCCCACACCGGTGCGGCTAAACCGCCGCCGGTGGCGCTACCGCCAAGCGGCGTGTTATCCAGATTGCCAAGCCATACGCCGGTAACAAGTTGCGGCACGTAACCCACAAACCACACGTCGCGTGCATCATTTGTCGTGCCGGTTTTGCCGGCTACCGGCCGATCAGCTAGCTGTGCGTTTCGTCCCGTACCTTGGGCAACCGAGCGTTGCAGCAACGCGGTGACGGTGCGGGCCACATTCACCTCCATGACCTGCTGTTCGGTCACTTCCGGTGTGTACAGCACCCGTCCTTGAGCGTCTTCGACCCGCACCACGAGTTGTGGTGTGATTGCGAAACCATCAGCGGCGTAGGTTGTGTACGCGGCTGTGAGTTCAAGCGGAGAGAACACGTCCTGGCCAAGGGTGAGGCCCGCAAACGGGCGCATCGTGTCGCCTTCATCGCGATCTGTTGGGAACGCTTCGTCACGTTTGGTTAACGGCAGGCCGCTCCGTCTGGCTGCATCAATCACCGATTCGCGTCCAATCAGTTCCTGCATGGATACGTACACCGTGTTGGTCGAACGCACCGTTGCCTCGGTGACCGTTTGGCTAAAGGATCCGCTGCCACCGTAGTTTCGAATCGTGGCGTCACCGATTGACAGTTGGCTGGGAGCAGGAAACACCGAATTGGGGCTGTATCCGGCTTCAAGAAACGCCTGCAACGTAAATGCCTTGAACGTCGAGCCGGCCTGGCGCATCGATCGTAACGCCGTGTTTAACGGCTGTACGGTGCCATCAGGTCCACCAACGAGCGCACGAACCTCACCGTTTAGCGGGTCGATACTTACAATCGCGCCGGTGTCTGACGGACCTTCAGCGATCGCGTCTGCAAGCGTTTCTTGTGCGGTGGCCTGCAGGTTCACATCAAGTCCGGTGTAGATCCGCAACCCGCGAAACAGGCGCCCGTCATCGAAACTGATCACTGCAGAAAGTTCACGGCGGACAGCATCGAGATAATAGGCATTGGGGCCCCGATCAAGCCCTGCTCGTGGCGTGACGTTTGGCAGGCCCGCGGCAACCAGTCGAGTCGCTTCGGGCTCGTCAAGCGCGCCCGTATCGACCATGCCACCGATCACATACTGGCGGCGTCCCTCGGCACGTTCAGGCTGTTCGGCCGGGTCGTAAGCTTCAGGGGCAGCGATGATGCCTGCAAGGGTCGCAGCCTGATTCACCGTCAATTCAGTGGCCGTTACACCAAAATAGGTGCGGGCAGCCGCTTCAATCCCGTACGCCCCACGACCCCAGTAGATCGTGTTCAAATAAAACGTCAGGATCGTTGTTTTGTCGTAGCGCTGCTCAAGTTTGATGGCCAACGCGGCCTCTTCAACTTTGCGGGAATACGTCTGATCCGGGCTTAACATGGCGTTTTTGATGTACTGCTGGGTGATCGTCGAGCCGCCTTGCTGGACCGAACCGGCGCGAACATTGGTGAAGACAGCCCGCAGAATGCCGGTGAAAGAAACGCCACGATGTTCATAAAAGCGGCGATCTTCCGCTGCGAGCACCGCCTCAATCAGATGGTCCGGTAGTTCGTCAAGGCTTAAGTCCATACGGGAGCGTTCTTCGGCTAGTGAACCCACAGGCGTGCCGGTGTAGTCGTACACCACTGAAGCGTCGCTCGCGATGTCATCAGGTAGCGGGATCGCCGAAAAGATCAGGTAGAACGCCAAAAGGCCTCCGGCACCAAGAATTGTCGCCGGAATAATCAGTAGCGCCCACATCCAGCGGCGTCGTGTACGCGTCTGCTGGGTTGCTTTCGCGCTTTTGGTGGTGCGTGTCTTTGCAGGGGACATCGCACTTCTTTCTGCCCGTCAGGTTGTGACGGTGCCACAACGATTCATCACCGTAGCGAAACGCCGAAGGGTAACGACGCATATAACCGTCCAAACGGAGGGGACCGCACGGTAGGCTTAAACATAATGAACGACGACCCTGAGCATCCAACCACCAAGCAGCGCACCCGATGAGCGGGAGCACCGCCCTGCTGTTAGTTGTCATGCTGATCGTCGCCAACGGCATTTTTGTTGCCGCCGAATTTTCGCTGGTCAGTGTCCGGCGTGCCGAACTACAGCCAAGCCTTGACCGAGGCGATCGCCGTTCACGCATCGTCGCGCGTGAACTTGACGACGTGTCAAAAGCACTGTCGGTTCAACAGTTTGGGATCACCGCCACCTCGCTGCTGGTCGGTTGGCTGGTTGAACAAAGCCTTGGCGCTGACCTCGTCCAGCCGGTGTTGACTGCGTTTGGTTTGCCGGTCGAATCGTCACTCGTGTTTGCCGTCGGTATCGCATTTTTGCTTTCAACGGTCGGTCAGATGGTGCTAGGTGAGCTGTTTCCCAAAAACTTGGCGATCGCACGGCCACTGCCGGTCGTACGGGCGGTATCGCCGTTTAGTCGCGGTTTTGGGATCCTTTTTGGTCCGATCATTCGCTTTTTTGATGCGGCCGCACGGTTGGTCACCACCCACGTGTTCCGTGTCGATGTACGTGACCAACTCGACTCAGCGCTCAACCTCACTGAACTTGCCCGAATCATTACGGCTAGTGGCGCGCAAGGAAATTTCAGTGCCGGTCAAACCAACCTGTTGACGAGGGCAGCGATGCTTGGCGATCGGCGGGTCAACGAAGTGATGATTCCTCGACCTGACATTCACTGGTTGACCCAAGGCGCAACCCTGACCCAACTGCGTCAAGCCAGCCAAAGCACCGGCCACAGCCGCTTTCCGGTGTGTGGTCACGACGAAGACGATGTGATTGGCACCGTGCATATCAAGTCGCTGTTAGAAACTCCGTTGCAACACTATGCCGACACTACGATCGACGCGTGGGTAACACCGGCACTGTTTGTGCCCGAGTCGGTGGTGTTACGCCGCTTGCTGGCCGATTTCGATCAGATGCAACGCACCTTGGCGATTGTCATCGATGAGTACGGCTCGACAGCCGGACTGGTCACCATTGAAGATGTGGTCGAAGAATTGGTGGGCGAGATCGAAGACGAATTCGATCCGCGCGAAACGTTCGTTCGTCGCGTCGGTGCAAACAGCTACCGGATGCCTGGCGCGTTAAGTATCGATCAGTTGACTGCGCTGATCGGAGTGGCACTGCCCGCCGGGCCCTATGAAACGATCGCTGGATTTGTGCTCGATGCCTTAGGCGTGATCCCTGCGGTGGGCGACACGGTCGAAACTGACACGGTGACAGTGACGGTCCGGCAGGTTGACGAGGTTCGCATCACCGAAGTCGATGTCACCGTGCATTCACCCCCCGTTTTTGACCCTGGCTCAAAGGCCAGCCAGTGAGTATCACGCTTGCCGTCGTGGCAGATCCGACCGCTCAGATGTCGCTGACTGCCGTAATGTTTGGGGTGGTGCTGCTTGGCGCCAACGGCTTTTTCGTTGCGATCGAAATTGCGTTGCTTGCGGTACGACGCACCCGCATTGAAGAACTGGCCGATGCGGGTGATCGGCGCGCTGTTCGGGCACTGCGGGCATTACGAGAACTGTCGGTCACCTTCTCCGGCGCCCAGCTTGGCATCACCATGTGTTCGCTTGGCTTGGGTTTAATTGCCGAGCCGGCGTTAGCCGTCGCATTCGCCCGCATGTTTGCGCTTACCAGTGTGCCTGCCGGTGTCATCCCGGTTGTTGCGGTTGTGGTCGCACTAAGCCTCACCGTGTTTTTGCATATGGTGATCGGCGAAATGGCGCCCAAAAACGTGGCGATTGCCCGAGCCGACACCGTAACACTGGCCCTTATCACTCCGTTCGCATGGTTCGTCGCCGCATTTCGTCCACTGATCTGGGTGTTAAACGCGTTAGCGAACCGGCTGGTCCGGCTCGTTCGCGTCACACCGGTCGACGAACATGCGCTGATACACACCGCTGATGAACTGGCGTATGTCGTGGCAGAAGCAAACAACCTGGGGCGGATCGACGAACAAGACGCCCGCGTAATCGATGCGGCATTACGTCTTGGCAGTATGGATGCGCAAGCAGCAATGACGCCACGGGTCGACATGGTTGCTGTCGCACAACACCTGACAGTCGCAGACGTTCTTGAAGCTGCGGCAGTAAGCGGCCATTCCCGTATCCCCGTCTTTGCAGACGACATCGACCATGTGGTTGGGGTCGTGCATGTCAAAGATCTGCTGGTGGGTGATGATGTGGCGATTACCGATACTGCCAGACAGGTGATGCGCCCCTTGCTCGCTGTCCCTGAGTCGCTCGCACTTGATCGGCTGTTAGCAGCGATGCGCCGGCAACGTTCCCATGCTGCGGTGGTGGTCGACGAGTTTGGTGGGACAGCCGGGCTCATCACGCTCGAAGACATCCTCGAAGAACTGGTAGGCGAGATCGCCGACGAATTTGATGACGCCACAGTGATGCGCGCCACCGACTCAACCTGGGTGCTGCCAGGCAGTTTCCGTCGTGACGAAGTGCAACGCAGTGTCGGGGTGGAACTGCACGGCGACGCCGAAACGCTATCTGGATGGCTCGTTGAACAGCTCGGACGGTTCCCCGCTACAGGCGATCAGGTTGTGAACGACGAAGGCTATGTCTTCACCATTATGCAAGCGGATCGTCGGCGTGCGGTTGAAGTAGAGATCCACGCCCCCGAAACTGCCCGTAGCACGTTGTCAAGCACAGACGAACACGCATGAGCGAAGATTTAGGCCAGTATCTCAACGGTACCGTCCCCGATCTGGTGTCAGACCAGCCGAAACTCGTGTTCGTCGGGATCAATCCGGGCTTATGGACCGTCAAAACTCAAACCCATTTCGCACACCCATCGAATCGGTTTTATCCGGCTTTGTTTGCTGCCGGAATCACACCACGCTGCTACGACCGGGTCGGCGGGCTAAGCCATACTGATCGTGACGAACTGTGTTCACGCGGTATTGCACTCACCAACTTGGTTGCCCGCGCCACGGTGAAAGCAAGCGACCTTCACGCTGACGAGTTACGTGCCGGAGCGGCACTGCTCACCGAGAAACTGGCCGCTTGGGGTGCGCCAGTCGTTGCCATCGCGGGTATCTCTGCCTACCGAACGGCGTTTCGTGCCCCCAAAGCAACGCTTGGACGTCAAACTGAAACGCTTGGCGGCAGCATTCTTTGGGTGGTTCCAAACCCAAGCGGTTTAAACGCCCAAGTCAGCCAAGCTGAACTTGCCGACTGGTATGCCAAAGCCGCTCACGACGCGCACCTCATTTAAATCCGGTTGGGCACCCTTCACGCTAATGGCAATGACCCACCCAAACCGGTTTCTGGCGGATGTTGGTGGAGCGCAGCAGGGCCGCGTTTAGGATCAAAGGTGGCAAACACGTCGCCAGTGCCGCTTAACGCATCAACTGCATGTTGCAGCGGATGCAAAAACGGTAAGGCGGTCGGGTCTAGCCGTTCTGGCGCCATGAATTCGTCTGGCGTGTCACCATCAAACACTGCCGCCGTGATTTCGGGGGGATGCCGTCTGGCCCCATACACGACCACGAGCACGTCTGTGCCGTCGATTTCGGCTTCGGCAATAAAGCCCCAACAGGGGGTTTGCGCTGCCGTTATTTCCTGGAACGCTATTTCAGCCATCACCGTATGGCGGTCTTCATCGTCATCAGGAAATTCAGGCACCGTCAACAAGCGGGTGCGGTCAGGTCCTGGCAGTACCAACGTCGGTGGGGTAGGCCGGCCTCGATTTTCAACCACATCAAGGCCGGCCTGCTGGCAGATAAACCGGAGTTCATCAAACTGCATGGGTGACTCCGACAGAAACGAAACGGGTGAGGCTAAACCGCAGTGGTGGCACCTTCGGATGCGGAACGCACCGTCTGGGTGTACTTCCACAGCACACCACGCGGGTATTTCGTTACCGGCGGCACCCAGCCTTCACGGCGGCGGGCAAGTTCTTCCTCGTCGACCATCAGATCAAGACGCCGGTTCGGTCCGTCAATGACGATCGTGTCACCATTACGAACAAACGCCATCGGGCCACCTGCGGCAGCTTCCGGTGCGACGTGGCCGATGGATAGGCCGTGGCTGGCACCAGAGAAACGTCCGTCAGTGATGAGTGCTACCTCGGCGCCCAAACCGGCACCTTTGACTGCGCCGGTAACGGCCAACATTTCGCGCATCCCAGGGCCACCCTTGGGTCCTTCGTAACGCACGACAATAACGTCGCCGGCAACAATCTGGCCAAGCAACACTGCTTTCATTGCGGCAGATTCGCCATCAAATACTCGTGCTGTGCCAGTGAACGTCTGCATTTCACCTGGCATACCGGCCAGCTTCACAACGGCACCTTCTGGTGCCAGACTGCCACGTAGGATCGCGATACCCCCGTCAAGGTGGATCGGGTTACTGACCGGATACACAACGTCATTGTCAGGTTCGTTGGCGCCATACGCCTCAAGTTCTTCACCGATAGTGCGGCCGGAGACCGTGAGACAGTCGCCATGCAGCAGGTCGTGGTCGAGCAGCTCTTTTAACACGACTGGCACACCGCCGATGCGGTCAAGGTCGGTCATGACGTAACGGCCAGCTGGTTTCATGTCGGCGATGTGAGGCACACGACGACCAATCACATCAAAATCGTCGATGCTTAGCGGGATCTCGGCTTCGCGGGCGATAGCCAATATGTGCAGCACGGCGTTGGTGGAACCACCGACAGCCATCACCACTGCGATAGCGTTGTCGATCGCCTTGCGGGTGATGATTTTGCGGGCCGAAATGCCTAAATTCAACAGGTTGACAACTGCTTCGCCAGCACGGATAGCGATCGCGTCGCGACGTGCGTCAACGGCCGGGGCAGAAGAAGAACCAAGTAGGGCGATGCCAAGCGCTTCGGTGACTGAAGCCATCGTGTTGGCAGTGAACATGCCGCCACAAGAACCTTCTGAGGGGCATGCGGCCCGTTCGATCTGACCGAGTTCTTCATCATCGATCAGGCCACGACCGTGTGCGCCAACCGCTTCGTACACTTCTTGGATGGTGATCTGTTCACCTTTGTGCATACCCGGCAGGATCGAACCGCCATACACGAACACGCTTGGTAGATCGAGGCGGACAGCTGCCATCACCATGCCCGGCAACGACTTGTCACAGCCGGCGAGGTTTACCATCCCATCGAAACGTTCGGCATGCATGACCGTCTCAACTGAGTCGGCGATGACTTCCCGCGATACGAGTGAGGCGCGCATGCCTTCGTGACCCATCGCGATGCCGTCAGACACCGTGATGGTGACGAATTCAAGCGGGAAACCGCCGGCGTTACGCACACCTTGTTTCGCGCCTTGAGCGAGACGAGACAGCGACATGTTGCAGGGGGTTACTTCATTCCATGACGACGCCACACCGACCTGCGGTTTGCTCCAGTCGTCGTCACCCATGCCAACCGCACGCAGCATGGCACGAGCAGGCGCGCGTTCGGGCCCGTCGGTGACTTCATAACTCCGGATTTTTGGATAGCCCATACTCATGCCTTTGCTCGCAGTTTCCCAAGATTGCGGCAACAGTATCTCAAAATAGGGCGCGACTCATAGGCAACGTGGTCAGTGTGATGGCGCGCCAGATGACGACGTATCCTGCCTGAAATGCAGCACCGACGTGCCGGTCACAATCGGCCCGGGAGGAACGTCAAAGTGACGCAGGAACAGTTCACGAACGACCAGGTGGCCGTGTTGACGCGATTCCGCGCCGGCGAGCAGCTTGACGCCGAGGCGATGCGAACCGTTTTCGCCGGCGATGACCCGTTTGCCGGCAAGTTCCTGGGCTTACAATTCGTTTCTTTCCAGGCAGATGAAGTCCGTGCCACGCTTATGGCTGGCGAGAGTTTCCACCAGCCGTTTGGGATTGTGCACGGAGGCGTATGGTGTTCGGTGATCGAGTCGGTCGCCTCAATTGCCGGATGGCTGCATGTGGCCCTTGACGGCTACGTTGTGGTCGGGGTGAGCAACACCACCGATTTCCTGCGCCCGCATGTGGCAGGAACGGTTACCGTGACCGGAACACCGTTACATCTAGGCCGCCAACAGCACTTATGGGAAGTGGATATCCGAAACGACACGATGAAACGCGTCGCGCACGGTCAGGTCCGCCTGCATGTGATGCGCCCACCGCGTGAGGCATCACGCTAACGGCTGTGCCCCTTGGGAAAAAGGACAAAACATGACGACTTCTGCGACCACTGTTGATGCTGCCACGCATGCTGCCAGCGCCGCTGAACTCGTAGCGCATTTAGAGACCATCATTGCCGAGGGCAGCCGTGCCATCGCGGCAAGTTGTGCCAATGACGCTGGCGGACTCGATAGCGCACTGCTTGAACAGCACCAGTCAGTAAGCTACGACTTAGCGTCGTTGTCTGCATCGGTGAGTGCTGCGCGCCACCTGGCGACCCACGTGAACGCCCACCCGGCCGATGCCACAACTGCGCTCGTGTTTGCCGCCGACGTGGCGGCAGACATGCAGACCCGCCTAGTTGGGCGTGAAGCAGCGTTTGGTGTCACCACCGATTTTCTAGCACCGGTACGTGGCCAAGTCGCTGCCGGACGGAACCCGGCGGTGATCGCTTCGTGTGCGATGCGCGTTATGGCGAGCGGCGAGGTTGCCGAACGGGGCTTAACCGAAGAACTCGAGATGGTCCGTCAGACCTTTCGTCGGTTCGCAGAAGATCGGGTGAAACCGATCGCTGAACAGGTGCACCGAAATGACGCCGACATTCCCGATGACATCATTACGGGGCTGGCAGAACTGGGCTGTTTTGCCCTGTCGATCCCAGAAGAGTTCGGCGGGTTTGCTACTGGCGGAACTGATGAACTGTTGAACATGGTGGTAGTCACCGAAGAACTGTCGCGCGGCTCACTTGGTGCGGCCGGTTCGCTGATCACCCGCCCAGAGATTCTTGGTGCGGCGTTGCTGCATGGCGGTACGGCAGCGCAGAAAGAGCGTTGGTTGCCGCAACTGGCTTCCGGCGAGAAGATGTGTGCAATTTCGGTCACCGAACCAAACGTCGGTTCAGACGTAGCGGGCGTGTCAACGACCGCCCGGCGAGACGGTGACAGTTACGTTATTGATGGCGTAAAAACATGGTGCACGTTTGCCGGACGGGCAGAACTGCTGCTTGTGCTGGTACGTACCGACCCGGATCGCAGCAAAGGCCACCGAGGACTATCCCTGGTGGTGGTAGAAAAACCGGCATTTGCCGGTCACCAGTTCGAACTCAGCCAGCCAGAAGGGGGCCGCATCGAAGCGCGGGCCATCCCGACATTGGGTTACCGCGGCATGCACTCGTTTGAAGTGTCGTTTGACGGCTGGCGGATTCCCGCCGACTGTTTGATTGGGGAAGAAGACGGACTTGGTCGCGGCTTCTACCTGCAAATGCAGGCGTTTGCCAACGGCAGGCTGCAAACGGCCGCGCGAGCCTGTGGTGTGATGCAGGCGGCCCTTGACGAAGCGGTCACCTACACGGCCCAGCGGCACGTTTTTGGTATCCCGCTTGCCGAGTATGAATTGAGCCGAAACAAGATCGGCTTGATGGCAGCACGTCTGGCGGCCAGTCGCGTGTTCGCACTGGCCGTGGCCGAACAGCTCGCCACCAAAGATCCAGGTGCAGGGCTTGCCGCAAGTCAAGTCAAACAGCACACCTGCCGCACGGCTGAATGGGTGAGTCGTGAAGCGTTGCAGTTGCACGGCGGCTATGGCTACGCCGAGGAGTACACGGTGAGCCGGCTGTTTGTTGATGCCCGGGTGCTGTCCATTTTCGAAGGTACTGATGAGGTGTTGGCGCTGAAAATTATTGCCCGAACCCTGTTGTCTGAAGCGGCGAATGCCCATTAAACGCGGCGAGCGACCTTTAGCGTTTGATCCGATTCAGGCGGCCCGCGCCCATTGGGAAGCAAACGGGTGGCAGACGGCTGCTCCAACCATGGCTGCCGTCACTTCACTGGTGCGTTCCCAACAGATTTTTTTGCAACGCATCGACTCGGTGTTGCGTCCCCACGGGCTGACGTTTGCACGCTTTGAACTGTTGCGCCTGCTTGGTTTTTCAACCCGCGGTTCGTTGCCGTTAACCGTGATTGGTGAACGGCTCCAGGTTCATCCAACGAGTGTGACCAGTCTGGTTGATCGGCTGGAAACCGACGGGTTAGTCGCTCGGCGTGGGCATCCCAGTGACCGGCGGGTGAAACTGGCCGAATTGACGGTGCGTGGCCGTGGGGTACTCGCTCAAGCGACCGATACGTTAAACACGGCAGTTTTCACCACCATTCCGGGGCTAGGAAGCACCGAAACCGAACAGCTCATCGGCCTGTTGGCACGCTTTCGTCATGCCTCAGGGGACTTCACTAACAGCCCGGGCCAGTAATCGTTTGGCGCCCAATCATCGGATGTCCTACCATTTTTGTGGGAGCCGTCTTAACGCCAGCTAACTGGCATGCCGCGGCCACACAAAGGGACAATGATGGGGCCAGTCAGCCAGACCCGCGAAGCGACCACTGCCACGGCTATAAATGCGTCAGGCAGCCTGCATATACCAGCCCATCCGGTGCGATTTGTCACCGCAGCCAGCCTGTTTGACGGCCACGATGCAGCCATCAACATCATGCGCCGCATCTTGCAAGCCCAAGGTGCCGAAGTCATCCACTTGGGGCATGACCGCAGCGTTGATGAAATCGTCACGGCGGCCATCCAAGAAGACGTCCAAGGGGTCGCGATCAGCTCATATCAGGGCGGTCACGTCGAATACTTCACCTACCTCGTAGAAGAACTCGCCCGCCGCGGCCGGCCAGACATCCGTGTCTACGGTGGTGGTGGCGGAGTCATCGTGCCTGACGAAATTGCCCTGCTCCATGAGCGTGGTGTTGCTCACATCTTCTCCCCAGAAGATGGCCAACGCCACGGCCTGCCAGGCATGGTGAACTTGATGATCCAAGCATGCGACCGTGAACCGGCACCGGCTACCAACGACATTCAAAGTGTGGTGAATGGTGACGAAGCAGCACTAGCCCGAGTAATCACTGCCGCCGAACGTGGCCGCCTCACCGATGATGAACGGGCCGAACTGGCAGCCGTGGCAGCCACACGCAACGTCGCCGTACTTGGAATCACCGGCACCGGCGGGGCCGGCAAATCTTCACTCACCGACGAACTGTTACAACGCATCCGTCGCGACCACAACGACACGTTAAAAGTGGGCGTGATCGCAATCGACCCAAGTCGACGCCGGGGCGGTGGGGCGCTGCTGGGTGACCGCATCCGCATGAACGCCATCACCGCAGGGATCGTCTATTTCCGTTCGCTTGCCACGCGAGACGCCAACAGTGAAACACCCGCATGCTTAAGTGACGCGATTTTAGTGTTGAAAGCTGCCGGGTATGACCTTGTGGTTGTCGAAACGCCAGGAATCGGCCAAGGCGACGCCGGCATTGTCTCGTTTGTTGACGTGTCTATGTATGTGATGACACCCGAATTTGGAGCCGCATCACAGCTCGAAAAGATCGACATGCTCGACTTCGCAGACGTGGTGGCGGTGAACAAATTCGAACGGCGCGGTGCCGAAGATGCCCGCCGTGATGTCGCACGCCAACTCGTACGTAACCGTGAAGCATTTGGCCAAACACCGGACGATATGCCGGTATTTGGCACCTCAGCGGCACGGTTTGCCGACGACGGTGTGACTGCCCTGTATCACGAACTTAAACATCAGCTCGCCCCGTATGGATTTCCGACCAGCGGCACACTTGAAACGGTCGACACGCGCGTATCGACCGGCCTTACCAGCGTCTTGCCGGCATCCCGTGAGGGCTACCTGGCTGCGATTGCAGACACGGTCCGCACTTACCATGCAAGCACGGATACCACCGCCGACACGTTGCGACTGCGTCAACATCTGCTTGCCGCAGCCAAAGCGCTAACAGACCATTCCCAAGCCGTGAGCGCGCTCGAACAGCAACTTGCCACCCTTGATGTTGCCCCTGAAGTGTTAGCTGCCGTTGACGACTTTAATGCTCAGATAGACGTTTATCGGCAGGACGTGTACAGCTACACGGTGCGTGATCGCACGATCGAAGTGCCACTGTCACGCACAACCCTGTCTGGCACCGTCATTCCCCGAGTAGCGGTGCCATCACTGTATGATCACGGTGCGATGTATACGTTTGTGCGCCGTGAAAACTTTCCAGGCTCTTTTCCGTTTACCGCCGGCGTGTTTCCCTTCAAACGTGACGGTGAAGCTCCGGCCCGCATGTTCGCCGGCGAGGGCGATCCGGCCCGTACCAACCGGCGTTTTCACCTGTTGGCACAAGGCCAACCGGCCACACGGCTGTCGACCGCATTCGACTCGGTAACGCTGTATGGCCGTGATCCTGACGTGCGTCCTGACGTGTATGGCAAAGTCGGCACGTCGGGCGTGTCAGTTGCGACCCTTGACGACATGCGCGAGTTGTATGCAGGCTTTGATCTGTGTGACCCGACGACGTCGGTGTCCATGACCATCAATGGGCCAGCACCGACCATTCTGGCCATGTTTTTGAACACAGCAATCGATCAACAGCTAGATGCGTTTGTCGCCGAGCAGGGACGTCAACCGTCAGCTGAAGAAACTGCCGCGATCCGTGCAGCCACCCTAAAGACCGTTCGGGGCACGGTGCAGGCCGACATTTTGAAAGAGGACCAGGGGCAGAACACCTGCATCTTCTCGACCGAATTTGCGTTGCGATGTATGGCTGACGTGCAGGAATGGTTTATCGATAACGAGGTCAAAAACTTCTATTCGGTATCGATTTCCGGTTATCACATCGCCGAAGCGGGAGCGAACCCCATCACCCAGGTGGCGTTCACGCTCGCAAACGCGTTCACCTATGTTGAGGCGTATCTGGCTCGCGGTATGGACGTGAACCAGTTTGCCCCGAACTTTTCGTTCTTCTTCTCCAATGGGATGGATGCCGAATATACGGTGATTGGCCGGGTTGCCCGACGCATCTGGGCCGTCGCGATGCGCGACCGTTACGGGGCAGACGAGCGGGCCCAGAAACTGAAATATCACATCCAAACTTCTGGCCGCTCCCTGCATGCGCAAGAAATGGCGTTCAACGACATCCGAACCACCCTGCAAGCGCTGTGTGCGGTGTATGACAACACCAACTCGCTGCACACCAACGCCTACGACGAAGCGGTGACGACCCCTTCGTCAGCGTCGGTCAGGCGCGCCCTTGCAATCCAACACATCATTGATCAAGAGTGGGGGCTGGCACAGAACGAAAATCCGTTGCAAGGAGCACATATCGTCGATGAACTCACCGACCTGGTTGAAGCAGCTGTGCTGAGTGAATTTGATCGTCTGTCGCAACGCGGCGGCGTGCTGGGTGCAATGGAAACCGGCTATCAACGTGGCCGTATCCAAGACGAATCGATGTTGTATGAACACAAAAAACATGACGGGTCGTTGCCTATTATCGGTGTGAACACGTTTGTTGCACCCGATGACTCCCGCCACGATGCGGTCGCTGTCGAACTGGCTCGCGCCACAGAAGACGAAAAACAACACCAACTGGCCCGACTCGACACGTTTCAGCGTGCACACGAACGAGACCGCGATGACGTCATGACACGGCTCGAAGAAGCAGCCATCACCAACGGCAATCTCTTCGCTGTACTGATGGACGCGGTACGGGTCGCATCACTGGGCCAGATCACGGACACCCTGTTTCGTGTCGGAGGTCAGTACCGACGGAACGTGTAACCGTCAGTACAAGCGGAGAGGTAGACGTAATGGACGTGTTGCACACCAACATCACTGACGGCGTGGCGGTCATCACGCTGGCACGTCCCGATGCCAGAAACGCTCTCAACGGCCCGCTTCTGGACGCCCTTGACGACACGTTTGCGGCTCTTGACGCCAACGCTGATGTGCGTTGTGCCGTAATTACCGGTGGAGGTCACGCGTTTTGTGCCGGGATTGATCTCAACGCGATGGAACTTGATCCGCCAGCGCTACTGCTGCATCCCGTCGCTACACGCATCGCCAACCGCCGCTTTGCGCTGATCGCCGCAGTCAACGGGCCGGCCATCACCGGTGGATTAGAACTGGCATTACATGCTGATTTTCGTTTTGCTTCTCCTGCAGCCGTTTTCGCCGACACGCACGTGTTGGTCGGGATTGTGCCTGGCTGGGGGATGAGCACACTGCTGCCACAAGCTGTTGGCGAGTCACGGGCCCGCGAAATGTCTTTCACTGGGCGTTTCGTTGATGCCGACGAAGCCGAACGAATAGGGCTGGTGAATCGTGTGGTCGACGGCGATGTGGTCGCTGAAGCGATCGCCACCGCGAAAGTCATTGCCAGTTACGACTTGGCTGCGGTTGCTGCGATCCGAGGACTTTACACCGACCATGCCAAGCACCAGTTTGACGCCCGACAGGCGCATGAAACGGCCGTTTTCACCGACATTGTGGCCACGCTGACGCCTGCTGCCGTACGGCAACGGCGTGATGCGATCATCGCACGAGGCCGGTCATTCAACACCAAATCGTCAAGTGGCAGCTAGCCGGTCAGGGAAGTATCCGTCCTTTGAGTGTGCGCGCCGCTACGATCAGCAACGCACCACTGGCAAGTACGTCGCAATGGTTACCAGTGAAAGGTTGTGGATGCAGTGTTGTCGCGGATTTCTCGTTGCCATCGCTGCCCTGCTTGTGGTCGCGGTTGTTGTTGACGGTGCAGCCAATGCGGCAACATCTTTAGCTGACATCCAGCGCCAGCGCGAAGTCGCGGCGCGTGAACGCACCGAAGTTGAACAGCGACTCAACCGCCATCTTGCACGCTACGCCGATTTGACGGCACAAACAGCCCAAATCGAAGACGATGCCGAGACCATTGAAGCCGAAATCGGCCATTTACGTGACGAACTTGTCGCGCTCGAAGAATTGGTGCAAGCACGAATCAGAGCCGTGTATAAACATGGCGCAGCAATTGATCCTCTCGCCGTGTTTCTTTCCAGCCCCGACCCAGCCGGCGCGTTATTACGGGTTGAAACAGTGCAGCGGATGGTGATGGCTGAACAAGCCCGAGCCGAACTGGTTGTGGCATCTCGCACACATCTTGCCGGTGAACAGTCCCGGTTAGATACCCGGCGTGCTGCGCTTGCTGACGCGCAAGAAGAACTAGAAGAACTCGGCCGCAGTCTTGAAACCGAGTTTGAGCGTGCCCGTGAGCTCGAAAACACACTCACGGTGCAGGAACGATCTGAACGCGAACGGCTCCGACGACAGCAAAGCGTCGCTGCGAACGGTTCTGCCACCCGAGTCAGTGCCGGCATGGTGTGTCCACTGGATCGGCCACGGCATTTCATCAACTCGTGGGGCCACGCGCGATCTGGTGGCCGCCGTCATCGCGGCACTGACATTATGGGCCCCCTTGGCATTCCGGTGCGGGCCATCACCGACGGCGTGTGGCAGATTCAACGAAGGGGCCGTTCGGCAGGTTTGTGGGGCGTCTTGCGTGGCGACAATGGCGACCACTATTGGTATATGCATCTTGACTCGCATGTGGCCGGTAACGGCCAGCGTGTGATGGCCGGACAGCAGATTGCAACCAACGGTTCGACCGGTAACGCGACCCGCGGCGCAGAGCACATTCACTTTGAAGTGCACGTTGGTGGGAGCCGTCCAACGAACCCATATCAGCTGCTGCGAGCAATCTGCTAGGCGGGGTGTTTTCAGATGCACGATTGGGCTGTTACTGTCCTTGTCGCACGGTACCGTTGACGTATCACGAGAACGGCAGGCAAGCACTGTCCGTACCGTTTCGTGCAACCACTGGAGCAGCTTCAAGCGGGTGTGTTCCACAGGCAAGGCAATTGGTGTGAAGTCAGGTCAGCAATCTCGTGCGCGCACCGCGCGCCTAAACAAGGAAGCTGTTGTGATGAACCGTGAGGTCCGCCGATGAGTAGCGCGGCCACCGAGCATAAAACAACACCGATTTCTCACGCTGTAGTGCGTTTCGCCGGCGACTCTGGCGACGGCATGCAGCTCACTGGGGATCGCTTTACAACCCAGATCGCCTTAGCAGGTAACGACATCGCAACCCTGCCCGACTTTCCGGCAGAGATCCGCGCACCCGCTGGAACCCTCGGTGGGGTCAGTTCGTTTCAGCTTCACTTCTCAGACGAGAAGATTCACACCCCTGGTGACGCACCAGATGTGCTTGTGGCGATGAATCCGGCAGCCTTAAAAAAACACCTGGCGGAGGTGAAGCGCGGCGGACAGATCATCGTCAACACTGACGAGTTTGACGCGCGCAATCTGCAAAAAGCCGGTTACACGTCAGATCCGCTCGAAGACGGCACCCTCACCGACTTTACGGTTCAACGCGTGGCCCTTACCGAAATCACGCTTGGGGCGCTGGCGGACTACATCGACCGCGGTGACTTGAACAAGAAAGAAGCCGAACGTTCCAAAAACATGGTGGCGTTAGGACTGGTGTCGTGGATGTTCTCACGGCCTGTCGGGGACACCGAAAGATGGCTGGCAGAAAAGTTCGCCAAAAACCAAAGTCTGGTCGAAGCAAACATCGCTGCGTTGAAAGCTGGCTGGTACTACGGCGAAACGACCGAAGCGTTTGCGTTCACCTACGAAGTTCGCTCAGCTGAACTTCCCGCCGGCCGTTACCGCAACATCACCGGCAACCAGGCTGCCGCCTACGGGCTGATCGCTGCCGCACAGCGCGCCGGACTTGAACTGTTCTTTGGTTCGTATCCGATTACTCCAGCCAGTGACATTCTGCACGAACTTGCTAAACACCGCTCTTACGGGGTTACCACGTTCCAGGCAGAAGACGAGATCGCGGCGATGGGTTCGGTAATCGGTGCCGCCTTTGGTGGCACGCTTGCCGCCACCGCCTCATCTGGTCCAGGTATTGCGCTGAAGACAGAAGCAATGGGTCTTGGCATGATGACCGAACTGCCGATGATTGTTATCGACGTGCAGCGCGGTGGCCCATCAACCGGTTTGCCAACCAAAACCGAACAGTCTGACCTGTTGCAGTTGATGTTTGGCCGCAACGGTGAGTCGCCGATTCCGGTGATCGCACCGTCATCGCCTTCGGACTGTTTCAATACCATGATTGAAGCGGCACGGATCGCTTTGACCTATCGCACACCGGTGGCTTACCTGTCTGACGGCTATCTTGCCAACTCCGCCGAACCGTGGCTTATCCCTGACGTTGACGATCTGCCTGACCTCACTGGCTGCGTCAATTTCACGACGGAACCAAACGGTGAAAACGGCGAATATCTGCCGTACAAGCGCGATCCAGAAACGATGGCACGCGCATGGGCACTGCCGGGCACGAGCGGTCTTGAACACCGCATCGGCGGGTTGGAGAAAGACCCAGAAACCGGCCACATCTCCTATGAGACCGCCAACCACCACAACCAGACGATGATGCGTCACGAGCGTTTGCAGGGCATCGCCAACAGCCTGCCACCAACTGAAGTTATTGACCCGGACGGTGACGCAAGCGTGCTCGTGCTGGGCTGGGGATCAACCTGGGGACCCATCACGGCAGCATGCAACCAGCTGCGCAAAAACGGCCGCAAAGTTGCCCAGGTGCACATTCGTCACGTCGCACCACTACCCAATGATCTGATTGAGATTATGCGTGGCTACGAAACGGTGATCTTGCCCGAGAACAATGTTGGCCAGTTGGCGATGGTGCTGCGCGCCAAGTCACTGATTGACATCAAGTCCTACAATCAGGTGGGTGGACAACCATTCACTTCGACCGAACTTATTGCTGCGATTGAAACGTTTGGTTTCGGAGGTCCGGCATGACAACCACAAACGAGAAACTCACGAAGAAAGACTTCACGTCCGATCGTGAGGTGCGCTGGTGCCCGGGTTGTGGCGACTACGCGATCCTTGCGACCGTGCAGTCAGTGCTACCTGAAGTTGGGGCACGACCGGAATCGACCGTGTTTGTTTCGGGTATCGGCTGTTCATCGCGCTTCCCGTACTACATGAACACCTACGGTTTTCACACCATTCACGGTCGTGCGCCGACAGTCGCAACCGGACTTGCCATTACACGTCCCGACCTTGACATTTGGGTTGTAACTGGTGACGGTGACGGGCTGTCGATTGGCGGCAACCACCTGATGCATGCGCTGCGTCGCAACGTCAACCTGAACATCTTGCTGTTCAACAACGAGGTGTATGGGCTAACCAAAGGTCAGTACTCGCCCACCTCGCCGGTCGGGTCACGGCACAAGTCGACCCCGACAGGCTCAATTGACCAGCCAATCTCGCCGGTTAGTTTGGCATTGGGTGCCGAAGCGACGTTCGTTGCGCGCTCGTATGACACCGACCGCAAGCACCTCACTGAGGTGTTGACTGCCGCGGCAAACCACCAAGGCACGTCGTTTGTCGAGATCTACCAGAACTGCAACATCTTCAACGATGGTGCGTTCGTCGCACTGAAAGACCCGAAACTCAAACACCATAACCAGATTCTGCTGAAAACTGGCGAACCGATCGTGTTCGGTCCAGAAAAAGAATTTGCGGTTGTGGCCAAAAACGATGGGTCGATGAGTATTGTTCCCACTGCCGAAGCAGGCGATCGGATCGTCGTTCACGACCCGACCCGCCAAGACCCAACAACCGCGTACGCGCTGTCACGCTTGTCGCACAACCCGACCGGCCCGACCCCGCTGGGCGTGTTCCGTGACGTCAAGCGTCCGGTGTATGACCACGTACTGCAGGCGGAAGTTGCGCACGCAAAACAGTCCGGTTCAAACGATCTAGCTTCTTTGCTGGCATCAGGCAACGTGTGGGAGGTCGCATAGCCCTAGGGTTGTGCATGAGATGCATCCTCGGCCCGTTTGGCATCTGCCGGCGGGCCGAGGTGTTTGAAAAGGAAACAATGTGACGGAAGTGGCTGGGATCACCCTTGATGCGGTGACCGAATGGATTACCCAACGGACGTCGCTGACGGAACCGTTGACGTTCACCAAAATTGAAGGTGGCCGATCAAACCTCACGTTTATTGTGCGTGATAAAGATAATCGACAGGTCATTTTGCGTCGTCCGCCGCTTGGTGAGGTGTTAGAAAGCGCCCACGACATGGGACGTGAACATCGGCTCATTACCGCCCTGGCATCAACTGCCGTGCCCGTACCTGCCTGTGTCGGACTTGAAACAGACGTGTCGATCACTGGTGCCCCGTTTTATGTCATGGAATTTGTTGACGGTGTGGTGTTGCGCACACCAAGCGACGTTGACGCACATATCCCCATCGCACGGCGCGCCGACGTGTCAGAACATCTTGTTGATGTCCTCGCTGAATTGCATGCCGTTGACGTCGACCACGTTGGTCTTGGTGAGCTGGCGCGACGTGACGGGTATGTACAACGCCAGTTGAAACGGTGGAGTTCACAAGTCGCGTCGGCCAGTCAGCGCGATATGACCTTACTGCTGGACTTGCATGACCGCCTCGCGGCAACGGTGCCAGTTCCACAGGCCGGCGCACGCGTCGTACACGGCGACTATCGCCTTGACAATGTCATTATCAATCCAGACACAACGGCAGTTGCTGCCGTGCTTGACTGGGAGATCGCCACGCTTGGTGACCCGCTCGCCGATTTGGGTGTACTGCTGGTGTACTGGACCCAAGATGGAGACTCGGTGTTTCCCCTCAGGGATGCACCCACGCTTGCCCCCGGGTTTTGGACTCGGGATCAGGTAATTGGCCGTTATCAGGAAAAATCTGGGATTGACTGCAGCGATATTGAGTTTTACCTGTCGTTTGGTTACTGGAAGATGGCGTGCATCCTTGAAGGGGTGTATGCCCGTTTTCGCTCTGGCATGTACGACAACGCAGATCAGGACGAACTGACATTTTTTGAACGGATCGTGCCTGAACTGGCCGAACGTTCCCACGAGATTGCTAAAGCGTCAGGACGGTAATGGTGTATCGCGCGCTTATTCTTGACTATGGGGGAGTGTTGACTCGCCCATTACACCAGTCATTTCATGCGTTCGAAACCGAGATTGGGATACCGACCGGTACGTGTGTGCGGCTGCTCGTCGACGCCTCACGTACCACCGGCGGTGGCGTCATCGGTAAGGTCGAACGAGGCGAGATCACTGAAGGTGAGTTCGAACGGCAGTTACGCGAACTGCTCATCAGTGAAGGCCACCAGGTACCTGACGTGCCGCTGATCGGCGGCTTGTTTCGCGATGCGATCCCCGACGGCGATCTTTGGGACGTTGCTGACGAATTGCGTCAACGACAATTGGTGACGGCTGTCCTGTCAAACTCTTGGGGACGATCCCTTTACCCGTTTGAACGGATCAACCAGTCGTTTGACGAAGTGCTGATCTCTGAAGATGTGGGGCTACGGAAACCTGACCCGGCGATCTATCAACTGATGCTCACACGCCTTAGGCTTGACGCGAGCTCCTGTGTATTCGTTGATGATCTGCCACGCAACGTCGAAGCAGCCCAACAGTTAGGGATGAACGCTGTGTGGCACGACGGCGATCATGAACGTGTCGCGGCGAGCATACGACAACTATTCACAACGACCACAGGGTGACTATGGAACCGTCTGAAGAACGTCTGGCCGTATATATCGACCATGAAAACGTGGCGATCGGTGCACGCGACATCGGATACCGCTTTGATCCGCAACCGCTGCTTGAAGCACTCTCCGAACGGGGGCGGCTGATCTTGCGTCGCGCCTACGCCGACTGGAACCTGTTTCGCGATGACCGTCGCCGTATGGTTGATGCCAATATCGAACTTATCGAAATTCCGCAGCGTTCCGATTCGGTGCGGAAAAACGCTGCCGATATCCAGATGGCAGTCGACGCTATGGAACTGGCCTTGACGCGTGACTTTGTGTCAACGTTTGTGATCGTGTCAGGGGACTCTGATTTCACGCCGCTAGTAAGCAAACTGCGCGAACTGAATAAAAAAGTGATCGGGGTGGGCTTGAAAGGCTCAACCTCAGCGATGCTGCCACCGGCATGTGATGAGTTCATCTTCTACGACCGTCTTGACGGCATCCCGGCGCGTGATGAAAAACAAACCTCCCGCTCGGGGCGCACCGCCAAACCGGCGGCCGCTACCAAAACGGGCAGACGACCAGAAACCGATGCGTCCGCAAAGTCTGACAGTTCTTCACCGAAACAAGACTTACGCAAACTTGAACGGATGCTTACCCGGACGCTCACGGGAGTGCAGTCTTCGACGAGTGGAATCGTTCGGGCATCAGGGCTGAAACGCGCCCTGCTGCGAAAAGACCCGACGTTTTCTGAGACGGATTACGGTTTTCGCGGCTTTCGAGAGCTACTGCGTCATCTTGAAACCCACGGGGTAATCACGTTGTCTGACGGCACAGCACCAGGTGACCCTGAAGTTGACTTTCCGTCTGCACCACGAGATGAAGACCAGGCGTTCACCCTTTTGGCGAACACGGTGGGCGAGTTGATGGTTGAGCTTGGTGGCGACCCGCCACTGTCAGGATTGAAAGATCAGCTACGCAAACGGCAACCCGATTTTTCCGAAAAAAACCTTGGTTATGCCGGTTTTTTGCAGTTTTGTAAAGCCGCCGTGGCGAAGGATCTGGTTGAAATGGATTGGGAAGAAGCCGATCAAGAGTATTACCTGTATCTGCCTGACGGGCGTGATGACAAGGCGTAAACAGGCACATGCCGTCGCAGATCGCCTCAACATGACATGCTGCGGCCGTAGTTTTTCGCCCTCACGCAGACGAGCGGAGCTGTGACATACGACGCGAGCAAGGTGAGCGCTACTTGTTTGTTTTGGTGTAAGCATCGGCGCGCCCAACGATCTAGACCACATCAACGCAAGCCGGCGCCAAACGGGTAGCGAGAACGCCAGCGCCGTGATATTGCATAACTTCACTGCGCTCACAAGCAAACAACCACAAGCACGAAGAAACACTCAACACGACCTTGCGCTATCCCAGGGAAAACAGGCCCTTAGACCCTGCTGTACCTAAAGACGGAGGGCATGATCTGGTTATGTCCATCTCCCCATCGAACATTCAGCTTCCTGACGCATTGGCGTCGGCGGCTTTGGACGCTGTGGAGAACATGCTGGTAATCACCGACCGGGATGGGGTGATTTTGTATGTCAATCCAGCCTTTTCGGAAGTGACCGGCTACGAGCTAGACGAGGCGGTCGGTCAGACGCCTCGCCTGTTGCGCTCAGGAATACAAGAAGAGTCGTTCTACACCGAGTTGTGGGCGGAGATCCTGGCAGGGCGGACATGGACAGGCGAGTTAGTTAACCGGCGCCACGACGGCGAGCTTTACACCGATCAGATGACCATCACTCCATTATTGGACCAGGCAGGTGAAATTACCAACTTCATCGCGGTTAAGCGTGATGTCAGCAGCCACCTGGCGGCACTGACGGCAGGTAATCCGTCCGGAGTTGCGCACATCGACAGGTCGGGTCGGTTGGTGTATGCCAATGATCGACTGACGGACTTGTTGGGACGGTCATTCGATCAATTGTTGGGGCATGGGTGGTTGGATACGTTGGGGCCGATGGCCCGCATCGTGCTCGAAGGGCTCGATGACATCGCAGCCGACGCTGATGCGATCTATCACGTCGAGATAGAGACGGGTCTCGTTTTAAGGATGCAATACGCGCCTTTGGCGGTTGGTGGCAATCAGTCGGCGGGGCTGGTTGTCACGTTCGTGGACGTCACCAAAGAGCAGCAGGCGCTGCATGCACTCGCTCAGCGAGAGGTACAGTTACGCTCGATGCTAGAAGCGCTCGCCACTCCAACGGCAGTGATCGACCGGTTCGGTGTGATCGTTCAGGTGAATCGGGCCTGGCGAGACTCCAGTGTCAAAGCCGATGCCAACCCCGCCTTGATCGGGGTGGGAGCCAACTATCGGACGGTTTGTACCACCAGCGCCAACCAAGGCTGTGAAGATGCCCAGGCGGTCCTTACCGCGCTGAACGCGGTGCTGGCGGGCGCCAGCGAGTTAGAAACGCTCGACTATGAGCTAGAAGGTCCAACGCCGACCTGGTGGGAGCTACGTGCATCACCGCTGGGTGGCGAGCAAGGCGGGGCGATCATCACGCACACTGATGTCACTTGGCGTTACCAGGCCCAAGAGAAGCTGTATGTAAAGGCACATACCGACCAGCTCACTGGGCTTGTCAATCGGGCGGGGCTGTATGTTTACGTCCAGGCAGCACTCGCACGGGCACGACGGGCAGGCACGCCGATCACCGTGATGTTTCTTGATGTGAACGGGTTTAAACCCATCAATGACACCTACGGACATGAGGCCGGCGACCGTCTATTGGCGCTGCTTGCCACACGTCTACGTCAGGTGACGCGCGAGACTGATTGTGTGGCGCGCGTTGGTGGCGATGAGTTCGTAGTCGTTTGTGAGACGCTTGGTCCGAAAGAAACCGAGGCGCTAATCGGACGGATTCAACGCACCCTGGCTCAACCGGCCGACATTGGCCCAGTCGTGTCTGTCGAGGTGTCCGTTGGCGCCGTCACGCTCGACGGTGACGGTGATTTTGATCAGGCACTGGCGGATGCGGATCGACGTATGTATCAGGCGAAACGCGCGCGGATTGCCGATCAACCCTGACCTTTCCGGGTCACTGTCACAGTCTGCGGTCATGGCGTTAGTGGTTGGGCATCGATGGGCGTTGGCGTTGGATCAGACGACTGCCATGGTGTGCATCACCAACTTCGCCGTTTCGATCCGGTGGGTCACGAAACGTTCGTGGATCTGTCCCGCTGCACCGCACAGCAGGCCGTTGGTGAAACATCTGGGACGTTGCAGGTTAGAAACGTCGAGGGTTATGCCCGCAGGACATGCCAGTGCACCGTTTGCGACATGCGGAGAGAAGACGCGTAAGGGAGGTTGCTGCCGCCCGATTGTTGTCTCGACGGTCAGAACAAGATTGTCGATGTCAACAAAGGCCATGAACCAAACGTAAGGCCATCGCTGCAAGTACTTGGTGGGCATCACGTGCGACGCGACTTTGCAAGCAGATATGTGCGGCAAGCGCACAATACTCATGTGAAGTGACGTGGCATCACTGCCACCGTCACGTCCGTAGCGCAGTTTACGATGACGTTCATAACAGACCTGTCACATCTCATCATCAGAACACAGCCGGCACAGGAGCATAAGTATGATCGGTGACGTGTTCCCCACAGTGCTGGCAGCCGCCCGGCTTGCCGACCAGGCAGCCTGGGACACGCTGTATCGGGATATAGCCGGACCCTTAGCTGGTTTCTTTCGCAGTCGCGGTGCGGGAGATGTCGACAATCTCATCGGCGACACGTTTTTGCATGTTGCCCGGAACCTAAGCACATTCACCGGCGATGAAAACCAGTTTCGCGCCTGGGTGTTTACGATTGCTCACCGTCGACTCGTCGATGTGCTCAGGCGCGAGCAACGCCGCCCGGCCACGACGCTAGACCCTGCCATCCTCGTCTCGCTTGCCGATGCACTCAACGATAGTGACGACGAACTCGACCGTGTTATCGAACGACTTGACTCCACAGGTGCGCTCAACACACTCCTTTCGTCACTGACTGCCGACCAAGCAGAAGTGTTGGTTTTACGTTTTGGCGCCGATCTGGACGCGACCTCGGTTGGCGTGTTGACAGGCCGAAGCACCAACGCCGTGGCTGCCATCACCGCGCGTGCGTTGGCACGTCTGCGTCAACTGCTCGAACAGTCCTTCGTCACCTAACTGGACTGATCTGCGATGACATAGTGAGAGCACTTCAGCCTAAGTGAGGTCAGCGATGCTTAACGACACCCGTATCGAACGGTTCGCACGCGCGATCGGTCGGCGTCTCACAACGCCACCGTCCACTGCCGTACGTGAACAGCACTTGCGTGACATCACCCAAGCAGTAGCGACGGAGAGCCGCACGGCAACTAACGGCAAACGGGTTCCCGTTTGGGCTTCTGGCCTGTCACGGAGCCGTCGCCTCATACCGGCGTTTGCGGCAGTGATGCTCATCGTCATTGTGACTAGTCCGCTCATTTCAAACTCCGGCAACGATCTGCCGATGTTGAGCGCAGCTGCTGTGGGTGGCCCACAAACAGGTATGGCCGCCGACGCGCTGATGGAACGCAAAGGTAGTGACGGTAGCGCTGCTGCTTCTGCTCCTGACATCATGTGGCTACCAGAACGCTACGAATTTGTCCTTGCTGACGGCGTTGAAATAGCAGCCGGCTCCCAACCTGCCTGGCAAATGGGCATTGACGGCTCATTAACTGAACGCGCCGACGAACTTCGTGCCTTGTTTGGGCTGACGTCGGTGCAGCCAAGCGAGTGGGATCCCAACGTCCTTGTAGCCGGTGACCCCGAACAGGCTTCAGTCACCTTATATCCCACAGGGGAGTGGTACTTCGCGAATTATTCGGCCTTCCCCCAGTGGAACTGTCCGGATGTTGGCGGCCAAGGCGACACGGACTCTGCAGCGCAAGTCGAACCCAACTTCGAAACACAAACCGAACTCGGCTCAAACGCAAGCCAAGGCAGCGAGATGCGAGAACCAAGTGACGTCATCGAACCCTACGAATGCACGCCACCGCCGGCAGCAAAAAATCTGCCCTCTTCAGCTGCGGTACTTACCCAGACAACCGAATTATTCGCCCAACTTGGCATCACCAACCTCACGTTTGAGACGCCCTACCGTGACGAGTGGACGGTAGGGCTGTGGGGAACTCAACGCTTTGACGCACTGCCTGATTACAACGGGCAAGGTGTGTCGGTGACGTTTGGAGCTGAAGGTGAGATTCTTGGTGCCTATGGAACGTTCGCGCGCCCAACGTTGATTGGTGACTATCCGACGGTGAGTGCCAGCGACGCCGTTGCACGGTTAAACACCCAGTTTGCTGACGACGGGTCGATGGCACGGCCACTGCCGTATCCCGCAATCGACGGCGGTGACATGCCGGTGTCCAATACGGAGTCGTCAGGGGATACAGAACTAGTTACGGTCGAGGTGACCCTCGTTGAGGCTGCGATCGTGCTGGCACCAATCTGGACACCCGACGGGTTCACGGTGCTTGCACCGCACTACCGATTCACTGACAGCGACGGGCAGCAGTGGTGGGTCGCCGCGGTTACCGACCGATATCTTGCCGGCTAGGAGCATTTCACCCAAGTCGTTGCTTCACCCCGCTATTGTCACGTTTGACGGTTCCCGCGTTTGCGGTAACGATCCTTCCGTCATCGTGGGAGCGACCATAAAGGAGCGAACGTGTCGACACGTGAATTGGTGCTGTACTGGCGACCTGGCTGAGCTTCGTGTGCCAATGCCAAGGAGTTCCTTGGCCGAGACGATGTCACCCAAGCCCTGCACGCCAACAACGTCACGTTTGTGTCACTCAACGCAATCGATGACGGTGAGGGTGCGGCCCGCTACGCCATAGACGGTAAACCGACCATTCCGGCCGTGGTTTATGGCGGCGACGTAGTCAGTTTCCAGCATCCCAGCCAACTTGCCTCGCTACTACAGCTTGATGTTGGTGATGCACAACCGGCAACTGCTGTCGCATTTTCGCTCCTGGATGTGCTGGAACGGTGGCTGGCAGTGATTGAGGATGTGCCGTTTCAAGCCCTGCTAGAACCCACCCTGTCGCGCCAACGCAACATCCGTAACCTTACGGTGAATGTCTTTCGTCCAATCCGCATGCTGTCGTTGAGTTATCAAGACAGCCAATTCAACTGGTTTACGAACGAAGCTGATCTGCAGCAAGAATCGTTTTTGCGGAACACCAGCCAAGTGCTGGCATTCGCCACCGAAATTTATGGCGAGTTCGCGAACTTCCTGCTGGAACAAGGTGACGAGCTCACTTCCCATGATCCGCAACTATCAGGCAATCGCGGTGAAATGCGATTTAGTGAACTGTTGGTTACCCAACGGTTCCACGCCGCGTTTCACTACCGGCAGATCGTCGACTTTTTCACGACCGGCGGATATGGGCCAAAACCACCGTTGCCGGAATTGATCGTTCAAGAAATAGGTCTGCCCGAAAATCTGTATTAACGGCCACGTATGCGGGCATAACGCTAAGGAGAACCTGGTGGCAGAGGCACGTGACTACACGGTTGCAACCATCGCTGCAAAAATAGCTGACGGCAGTCTGACCGCCTCAGCGTTACTTGAATCGTGCCTTGAACGTATCGACGCCCGTGAAGCAGACGTTGGCGCGTTTGCCCATCTTGACCGTGAACAAGCCAGAGCCACCGCCAAACAGCGTGATCAGGAAGCTCCACGCACCCCGTTGCATGGTGTGCCGGTCGGTGTGAAAGACATTTACGACACTGCCAGCATGCCAACGAGCTATGGCACTGTCATTTATGCCGGACATCAGCCAAATCGTGACGCGTTTGTCGTAAGTGCGCTGGCAAAAGCCGGGGCAGTGCTGGTTGGTAAAACCGTTGCTACCGAGTTTGGCATCCTCACCCCAGGCAAAACTCGCAACCCGCACGATCTGGAGCGAACCCCCGGTGGATCATCAAGCGGATCTGCGGCGGCTGTTGCCGACGCAATGCTGCCGATCAGTGTCGGATCGCAAACAACCGGTTCGACGATTCGGCCGGCAGCGTTTTGTGGCGTGTATGGCATGAAACCCTCCGCCGGCCTAATTGACCGCACCGGCATGCTGCTGCACTCGCAAACGCTTGACGCAGTCGGTTTTTTTGGTCGCGAAGCTGACGATCTGACGGTGCTGTTTGACGTCTTGGCACGACCCCACCCAACCCACACCGGTCGAAGAGAAGAATCAGACCTATGGCGCGACACCTCCACCAACCCGCGGTTTGCGTTCGTCCGCACCAGTATTTTCGAAGACCTTGAGCCAGGCATTGGCGATGCGCTGTTGCGCGGCGTAGATCGGCTCAGTGACGCCGGTGCAGAGGTCATTGAACGTGAACTGCCCGTGTCGTTGGAAGAAATTATTGCGGTACAAACGGTGATTGCAGACTATGAAGCAGCCGAATGCTTGGGTGGCGAGTATGACAACCACCAGAGCCAGTTGAGCGACTTTCTGGTGACGATGATCGAACGTGGCCGTTCGGTATCGCGTGAGGCATTTGAAGAAGCGTTAGCGATCTGCCGCCACACGTTTTGGACGTTTGCGGCACTGTATGACGGTATCGATGCCGTGCTCACTCCGGCTGCGCCCGGTGAAGCTCCGCTGGGTATTCGCGCCACAGGGTCACCGGCTTACGGGCGCTTGTGGACGTTTGCAGGCGTGCCTGCAATCTCGGTTCCAGGACTTACCGGACCAAGCGGTATGCCTGTCGGGATGCAGTTAACAGCCCGAAACGGCGACGACTACCGTGCCATTGCCGCGTCACGCTGGGTAGGTGAACATCTTACGTAACTCGCAAGATGTTAGACGTTGCTGACGCCGCGACCGTGGGCCACTACTTCGTCGATGATGCCATACGCCTTGGCTTCTTCGGCTGTCATCCAATGGTCACGGTCGGTGTCACGTTGAATCGTTTCCAACGTCTGGCCGGTCCGTTCTGCAAGAATCTCGTTAATCCGTTCACGAATCCACACAATGTTTTTGGCTTGGATTTCAATGTCGCGGGCTGTGCCGCGCGCCCCGCCAAGTGGCTGATGGATCATGATGCGAGCGTTTTCTGTTGCCGCTCGAACGCCCGTACCGGTTGCCAAAAGAAACGCTCCCGCAGAAGCAGCTAAACCAATGCATTTCACGTTTACGGTGCTCCTGAGCAAGTTCAACGTGTCATAGATCGCAAACATGCCCGTGATGACCCCGCCCGGCGAGTTTAGGTACAGGGTGATGTCTTCATCATTCTGGGCGTCAAGTGCCAAGAGTTGAGCGACAAGATTGTCGGCAACATCGTCTTGCAAAGGGCCTTTGAGAAACAGCACCCGAGACGCAAACAGCGTGTCGTAGGCACGGCGGCTTTGCGGAAAAAACTCGTCGATCGGGTCTGCCACGGGGCACTCCTCGTGTGGAATTTCTGACAACGGTGTATGCAAGATG
>JBBDST010000065.1:17607-33644 GCA_040904765.1 Nitriliruptoraceae bacterium | reverse complement strand
GATGGTAGCCACCTGCAGACCTTGTCTGCTCCGATGTTAAGTCGCACCGTGTGAACCTGCCTGCGCTTGACCGTCGCCGGATAGCGACGCACACTTCCGCATACACCAAGCCACTGTGGCCTGACGTCAACGCTAAGGCCGGGAGTGCATCTACGTGGATGAGATCGGCAATCCGCAAGACCGGTCAACGGGTTCACGCACGCTTGCACGTGGCCTATCGGTGCTCGATGTCCTGTCACGCAACACGACAGGGCTTACGGTGTCTGGTCTGGCGGAACACACCGGACTTGACCGCGCCGTGCTGTACCGACTACTCGACACCCTGTTAGCTCATGGGTATGTCCGCAAAGACGCCTCAACACGACGCTACCTCCTTGGGGTAGCGGTGCTTGAACTTGGCATCAAAGCCGGCCAGTCGCTCGAAGTGCGCCGCCTCGCTGAAGAACCCTTACACGCGTTAAGTATCGATACCGGCGAAGTTGCGTGCCTTGTTGTGCAAGACCGCACCGACGTTGTTGTCGTGGCAGTAAACGAACCAGACGATCGCTTCATTCAAGTCAACTACCGGGTCGGTTACCGACACCCGCTAGGTGTTGCTGCACACGGCAAAGCGTTACTGGCTTTCCTTCCTGAAGGAGCCAAACGGGCCGAACTCAACGGGGTGCGGCAACGTGGCGTTGCTTTTACCCGTGACGAGATCGAATCCGGCGCAGGTGGTGTGGCAGCACCCGTGTTTGGGCATCACGGTGGGGCTGTCGCTGCAGTTGGCATCGTCGCGCCATCATCACGGCTTGGCGACCCAGACGTGCTAGCTATTCGCGTGTTGCGTACCGCCAGAGAAATCTCAGAGCGGCTTGGCTGGCGTCCACGACGAAGCAGCTGAACTTATTCTGGCGGAGCGGGAAAACGGCCGTTTACCGCACGGCGGAACAACTCGGCCTTTTCGAGGCTTTCGAGATACTCCCCGGTTGCGGTCGAATCGGCAACGACACCACCACCGGCACCAAAACGGGCCGTTGTCCCGTCGTACTGGGCACTTCGGATAGCGACCGCCAGTTGGGCCTGACCAGAACCAAGATAACCGTACGCCCCACAGTAAAAACCGCGCGGATCAGGTTCATAGGCGGCGATGTACTGCATGGCCGCACGTTTCGGCGCTCCGGTAATCGAGCCACACGGAAACGTTGCCTGTAACAAAGCGCCGTAGGTGACGTCGTTACGCAGCGTGCCTGCAACCCTTGATTCAAGATGCCACACGGTCGGATGGGCAACCACCTGAGTTAACGCTGGCACAGTGACACTGCCAGGAACACACACCCGACCAAGGTCGTTACGTTGCATATCGACCACCATCACGTTTTCGGCCCGGTCTTTCACCGATGTGGCTAAATCGTCGGCAAGAGCCGCATCGACCGCAGCGCTGACATGACGCCGACGGGTGCCTTTGATCGGACGTGTTTCGACGGTGCGTCCATTGACGCTCAGAAACGTTTCAGGAGATACGGCAGCAAGACCACATTCGGGTATCACCGCCCCATATGGTGCGGCACTGTGGGTTCGTAACGCCCGATACAGGCGGGCAAGATCGGTGTTGATGTTGGCCGCAAACTGTTGGGCAATATTTACTTGAAACACGGATCCGTCAGCAATGTGGCCTTTGATTCGATTGACAATATGGTAGTACTGGGCGGCCGTGAGATTACTTGTCAACGAGGTGATGGAAGCAACGTCGCGATCTGTTACGTCAGGCATGGGGGTCCGTGTGGCCTGAAGTAAAGCGAGCCGAGCCAAAGCAGCCGTTTGATTGAAACAGTGCGGATGAAAGATCACCTCGCAGGTCTCACGTGCGGCATCAACGGCCAATACTGTTTCTGCCAGACGCAGCCGCATGAGCGCACCGGTGGGTGTGGCTGCATGAATAGGTTCAACAAACTGGCCCAGTTCATAGGCAAACGCACCGACCATGCCACCACAAAACGGCTCATGCTCGCCAGGGCTGGCAGCATTTATATCAATACCAAGAAGCGCCAAGATTTCGTCAAGTGCGTCAAAAGGATCGGCACCAAACGTCTGCGTGTCACCGTCAATGTGAAGCGTAGTCTTAAACGCATCGGCGCTGATATGTACCGGTGATGCCGGGATGATGTAGCTGTAACCGCGTCGGGTTGCGTCTTCCAAGAGAATCGCATCGGGAAACTGTGCGTGTAACAGATCCAGATCGATCTGTCCGTCACGGTGTCGCGGCGGGTCGGGAAGACCGACCCGCATCTGGTCAGCAGCTTGACGCAGCGGCCGGATGCGATTCATACGCTTAACGGGACCGCATATTTGCGGCGAAACGACACATCATCAAGCTCTTTGAGATCATCACGTACCGTGTCGGCAAACGTGTCGGCCTGCAGCGAGTCAGAGAACGTCTGGGACCAGATCAGGGTGCCATCAGCGATGTTTTGCAACTGCACGTCGACTAACTCCTGGTGGTCATACCCGCTGCGACGGCGCATAAGCACACGAAACAGGGTTCGAGAAACAGCAGACTCAGTCACCGGTTTGCTCACAGTCAGTCGGTTAGCGTGGCGTCATGGCCTAAGCATACGCGCTGGCTGCTTGGAGATACGGCCGGACGGTCGGGTAACGGTCACGACGCTACCCTTAACCTGCAAGCAAAAAAAGTTGTGTTCGGCGTGATACGTGGAGACGATGTGAAGATCTACACGAAAAAGGGTGACGACGGCACAACGGGACTGCTGTATGGGGGACGCGTCGACAAAGACGACCTGCGAACCAGTGCGTATGGCACCGTTGACGAGTTGTGTAGCGCACTTGGGATGGCCCGCTGCGAACTCTCCGGCGACCTTCATGACACGGTGCTTTTTATCCAGCGTGAACTGTTCGTTTTGGGCGCCCAACTGGCCACCGCCAAAGAACACTGGGGCCAGTTAACGGCCGGTGTGAGTCTGGTGACCGAAGGGATGGTCGATGCGATCGATGCTCGCATTGATGCGTGTGTGGCGCGCCACCCGCTACCCAACTCTTTCATCGTGCCAGGCGGTAACCGTGCGGCAGCGGCTCTCGATTTGGCCCGCACTATCTGCCGTCGAGCCGAACGTGACGTCGTTGCAATGAAACGGGCCGATTTGCTGCTCGACACGGCGCCACTGCGCTACCTCAACCGGCTCGCAGACGAACTGTATGTGCTGGCCCGTGAAGTTGAAGGCGAACATTTGCCTTCACGGCCAGCGTAACGGAGCAAACGATGGGTTTGGTCGTTGACGACCTTGAACGGAGCATCGAACTGTCTGGCCCACCCAAGCGGCTTGTAAGTCTCGTTCCGAACATTTCGGAACTCGTACACGAATTTGGCCGCGGTCAAGACCTTGTTGGAGTAACCGACTTCTGTGTCGAACCCGCGGACGGTTTCACTCGGGCGCGCCGCCTACGCGGCACAAAAAATCCAGACGTCGCCGCCGCGATCGCTCTTAAGCCAGACCTTGTACTGGCCAACGACGAAGAAAACCGCAAAATCGATATTGATCGTCTCGAAGCAGCCGGCGTCGCCGTGTATGTCACTCGTGTGCGCACCATCGATGATGTTGCCAACGTCATCGAAAAGCTGGCAGTCCTACTCGACTGTCCAAGAGAGGGTGCCGCGCTGGCAAACACGATCCGTGCCGTAGCGCCCGTCACACCCACAGGCACACGTCCGCGCCTTTTTTGTCCGATATGGCGCGACGGAGCACACCATGGCGAACAAGAAACATGGTGGTGTGTCGGGACCGACACCTACGCCGGGCGTCTTTTGACAGACGCAGGGTTTGATCTTGTCACCGCAACAGACGATCCACGCTACCCGCAACTATTGCTCAAAGACGTCGCCGCCCAACAACCCGACGTGGTGCTTCTGCCCGATGAGCCCTACCCGTTTAGCGAAGCCGATCAGGCCATGTTTGCTGCCTGGCCAGGCACAACCGTCTTGCCGTACGCTGGCACGGACCTGTTCTGGTGGGGTTCGCGCACACCTCAAGCGCGCCAAGCGCTTCGGGCACTTAACCGTTCACCCCGCTAGCCGCCATAACAGTGTTCGGGGCCAGGGAATGTGCCGTTTGCAACCTCGTCGTTAAACGTACGCAATGCTGTGATCGCCGTCTCACTTAGGTTGGCGTACGGCTTGACAAAACGGGGCAGACGACCTGACGTCAAGCCGAGCAGATCATGAAACACCAGCACCTGAGCTGAGGTTGACGGGCCGGCACCGATCCCGATCGTCGGGATCGTCACAGCTTCGGTAGCACGTTGACCCACCGAGTCGGGCACACATTCAAGCACTACCGAAAATGCGCCGGCAGCTTCAAGCGCCCGGGCATCATCAACCAACGTGTTGGCTGCCGCGTCATCACGTGCCTGCACCGTAAACCCGCCAAACTGATGTACCGACTGCGGAGTTAAACCTAAGTGGCCCATTACCGGGATGCCGGCAGCCACCAGTGAACGAACCTGGGCAAGTACTGCCTGGCCGCCTTCAAGCTTCACGCCCGACGCGTGTCCTTCTTGCATGAGTCGGACACCGGCTTTCAAGGCCGCATCAACTCCTAGCTGAAACGTGCCAAAAGGCATGTCGGCGATAATCAGCGCATCTGGGGCGCCGCGACGCACCGCCCGGGTGTGATGCACCATCTCATCTAACGTGATGTGTAACGTAGATGGGTAGCCAAGCGCGACCATCGCCAAACTGTCACCTACCAGAATCACGGGTACGCCAGCGTCGGCAACCAGCCGCGCTGATGCGGCATCGGATGCGGTGACCATGGCAAAACGTTCACCATCAGCCCGCATTTTGGCGAGGGTACGCACCGTAACGGGACGTCTCGCGGGATGGTTCGCATCAGAATCATCAGGGTGCACAGACATGTCGTCCTCTCCTGCCGGCCCGACGATAGCCTTAGCGGCGCGGGTCCAGCGGCGTGTGCTCTCGAGGCTACATGGTGGCGTGAAGTCATGACACATGTTCGACTTGCGAGAACCAATTTGGGGGCGGCATGGTTGGCGAGATGGTGCTGTTTCACCTTGATGGGACGACTGCGCGCCGCACCGTCTCGCGCCTGTCACGGGCAGGCTTTGACGGTGACGCGATGCGGTTTCTCGCTCCGAGCGAAGTGACAACTGCCGGCCGGTACGCGGATCGGCAAGTCGACCGAGGGATCACCCAAACGCTCGCGAAACGTGCCCTTACCGGCGGGCTTATCGGCGCGCTCATCGGCGTTGTGCCAGGCGCATTGCTGTTGGCCGTGTTTAGCCAAGCAACCGTTGTCGTGCTGGCATCAGGCGCTGCAGCTGGAGCTGTGTTTGGCTGGGGGATTGGGGTCCTTTTGGCGTTTCAAACGGTTCCCACGATGGCGCCGCTGTGGGAACGCACGTTCGCGCCGCTACTGCCTGGCGGGGTTGCCGTGCTCGTCACGATCAGTACAGAACGCCAGTACCGTCGGTTGATGCGTATTGTTGCCCGCAGTGAACTGGTCGCCGTGTTGAGTTATGAGGAGTATCGTGACGAGACAGCGTGATGCGCACGTGCACGTCTTAAAAGGGAGTGGTCGGTGCCAGAGACGCCCACACAAGACAACGCACCGGCGCCACGTGGACCCATCCGTCTCCTACGAGACCCCGTGTTTGGCCCGTTTTTTTTAGGCAAATTGCTTGCCACCGGCGGGGTGTGGATACACAATATTGTCGCGGCAATTCTGGCCTATGAACTGTCTGGTTCGGCATTTGTGGTGGGTCTAGTTAGCGTCGCACAGTTCACACCACAACTGCTGTTTGCACCGCTGGCAGGTGCTGCTGCTGATCGTGGGCGGCGCACTGTGCAGGTGGTGATCGGACGGTTCATCAACGTTGCCGGCTCAGGCGGGTTAGCGGTGGCACTTCTTGTGGCCGGATCAGACGGGCTACAAAGCGCCGGATGGGTAATCGCAAGCGCGCTGGTAGTCGGTATCGGCTTTGTGGTCGGCGGCCCGGCGATGAACGCGCTCATCCCATCGCTTGTACGCGAGGAGGAATTAGCTGCGGCGGTTGCGTTGAATTCAGTGCCGTTTACGTTGGCGCGTGCCACCGGCCCTGCCATCGGGGCCCTGGTGGCAGTCACTTACAGTCCGGCGGCAGCGTTTCTGATGGCTGCGGCTGCGAATCTCTTTTTTGCGGTCGTTTTACTGGTGCTCCCGATCGTGGAACGGCAACGTGACGAAGGTTTGCACGATCGACGGATGCGGGCAGGTTGGCTGTATGTGCGCCAACAACCAACCGTCATGCTGCTGCTAGTTGGGGTGACCGCCGTTGGTATTGGAGCCGATCCGGTGTTGACTTTGACGCCTGCCTTGTCGGCTTCGTTTAATGCCGGTGCGACTCTTGTCGGTGCGTTTGCATCTGCTTTTGGGGTGGGTGCGGGCGCCATCTTTGTGGTGCTAGGCACGCTGAGGCGACGGATCGGATTAGAAACTTCCGGAGCATTTGGGCTGGGCGCGCTTGCACTTGGCACTGCTATTGCCGGGTTAAGCACTGCCGTGCCAGTCGCGCTAGGCGGGTTTGCGTTGGCTGGTTCAGGTATGACCATGTCGCTTACGGCGTTTAGCACGCTTATTCAACAGCGACTACCTGAAGGTTTACGTGGACGCGTCATGGCACTGTGGTCGATGGCGTTTTTGGGTTCACGTCCGATTGCCGCGGCGATCAACGGTGCGATTGCTGATGCCACAACGGTACGAGTCGCCCATCTGGTGGTCGCAACAGTTGTGGTGATGTTCGCTGTTGCAGTGCGCCCCTCAAGGCTCAATCACGCCACAATTGTGTGATCGGCATACGCCGGTCACGACCAAACGCCCGGATGGTGATTTTGGGTCCAGGGGCAGCTTGTCGTCGTTTGAACTCGGCCCGGTCAATCATGCGGATCACTCGCGCTGCGGTCTGTCGGTCGATGCCGGCAGCAACAATGTCAGCCAATGACGCAGCTTGTTCGACATACATTCGAATGATTGCATCAAGGATCGGATAGTCAGGCAGCGAGTCGCTGTCGAACTGGCCTGGGCGCAACTCGGCTGACGGCGGTTTTTCGATCGTGTTCAGCGGGATGACCAGACTCTGGGTGTTCCGCCAGCGGGCAAGCTCAAACACGAGGGTTTTTTCGACGTCTTTTAACGGCCCGTAGCCGCCGGCCATATCGCCATACAGAGTGGCATACCCGACCGCATACTCTGATTTGTTGCCGGTGGTAAGGGCAATGGCATTCATTTCGTTGGCGAGTGCCATGACGGTAAGTCCACGCAGCCGTGACTGCATGTTTTCGTATGCCACACCGGCTTTACGCCCATCAGGCCGGTTGAATCCGGTCACAACGAGACCGTCTAGCACGTCACTCAACGCTGCCAGTGGTGCACCAATCGGTAGTTCATGAAAGGTAATACCGAGCAGTTTCGCTGCCTCTGCGGCGTCTGTGCGTGAATGTTCTGACGAGTAAGGGCTTGGCAGAGCAATACCCGTGACATGCTCAGCGCCAAGCGCATCAGCGGCGATGGCTGCGGTCACGGCCGAATCGATGCCGCCAGACAGTCCAAGCACGACCTGTTGAAAACCGTTGTTGGCGCAGTAGTCGTGGGTTGCGCACACTAATGCTTCCCACACTTCAGCGTTGGGTTCGAGCCGAGGCATGCTCACTACAGGTGGCAGCCTGGGTCGGGGGTTTGTCGGGTTATCACTGCCAATCGCAAGATCACAAATCACAAAGTCATCGCGGAACTGAGCAAGGCGGCACACGACCGCACCGGTAGGGTCAAGCACAAACGAGTCGCCATCAAACACAACGTCGTCTTGCCCGCCAACCGTGTTGAGATACACGACATGCATCTGGCCACGAGTGGCGTACGTCCGGCACCACAACTCACGGTCGTCACGTTTGCCTTGGTGATACGGCGAAGCGTTGATGACGACCAAAACGTCAATGCCTGCGTTGACAAGCCGTTGCCCAGGTCCGGTGTCACTCCACAGATCTTCACAGATTAAAAATCCGACCCGAGTGTCGTTCAGTGTCACTACGCACGTGTCGTTACCTGCCATGAAGTAACGGCGTTCGTCAAACACTCCGTAGTTTGGCAGGCGCTGTTTGCGATACGTCGCACGGACGTTGCCGCGATGCAGCACACTCAACGCGTTCGTTAATGAACGGGTGTGTTGCGGGGCATCCCACTGTTCCCCCGGGTTGGGTTCGTTGTTTTCGCTGCGGCCAACATGACCGATCACCGCAGCGCTATGCAACGTGGCTATTTGAGACAGTTGCGTCATCGCATCAAGGTTCGCGTTGACCACTTCACGTTTCAACAACAGGTCTTCAGGCGGATAGCCGGTTAACGCCAACTCTGGAAAAACAACAAGGTCAGCGCCGGCTGAATCGGCCTGTTCCCACAAGTGTTTCATTTGTGTGGCGTTGCCGCTGATGTCTCCAACACGGTTGCGAAGTTGCGCTAAAGCGACCCGAAACACCATTTTACGGCCTTTGTCCGTTCCGACAACCCCATTGGCGCCCCCCAAAGATGAAACGTGAATGAAACGTTTGCCGAACCGGTGGGAAACTCGGCGAGTTTAGTGTCCTTAAACGTAGCGGTGAATACGGGACCTATGTGGTTCGTTCAAACAACGAACCCGCCCGCACCGCCAAAGCCGAGATCTGGAGGGATCCTGTGAAGCGTCTAATGAAGTTGGGGGCGGTCACCGCCGCGCTAATGGCGCTCAGTGTGCCCGCATACGCTCAGGACAGTGTCGACATCGAGGGCCTGTACCTCGCAACGTTGGTGCTGTATCTGATGGTTGCGACTGTACTTGTGTTCATCATGCACGCTGGGTTTTCGATGCTGGAAGCCGGCTTGACCCGGCAGAAAAACGCGGCGAACATCATTGGGAAAAACCTGATGACGATTTCGCTGGGGATGATCGTCTACTTCGCCATCGGGTGGGGCGTGATGTATGGCGAACAAGTCGCCGGACTGTTCGGCACTGACCAGTTCTTCCTGCTCGGTGGTTCCTATGAGCCAATTGCAACGCTTGAGATGGACTTTGCGTTCCAAGCCATGTTCGCTGCTACCGCTGCCACCATTGTTTCGGGTGCGGTTGCCGAACGCATGAAGTTTGGCGCCTATGTTGCGGTCGCCGTGGTGATGACCGCGTTGATCTACCCCGTTGTTGGCGCGTGGACATGGGGTGGCGGATGGGTTTCTGAACTGGGCTTCGTAGACTTTGCCGGCTCAACGATCGTTCACCTAACCGGTGGTGTTGCTGGTCTTATGGGCGCCATTTTTCTTGGCCCTCGTATTGGCAAGTTTGACGCGAATGGTAAAGCACGCGCCATTCCCGGCCACTCTATTGTGCTCGTAGCACTAGGTACGTTGCTGCTGTTCTTTGGCTGGTTTGGCTTCAACGGTGGTTCGGTACTTGGTCTAGACGGTCCACTAATCGCAATTGTCATTGTTACAACTGCCCTTGCCGGTGGTGCCGGTGGCGCCATGGCCGGCTTGTACACCCGGTTGACGAATGGCAAATGGGACGTAGCCATGATGGCAAACGGCATTCTTGCCGGTCTGGTTTCGATCACTGCTGGCGCTCACGTGGTGTCACCCATCATGTCATTGGTTGTCGGTTTGATCGCCGGCGTTGTGGTTGCCCTGTCCGTTAAATTCTTGGACTCGATCCGTATCGATGACCCGGTCGGTGCTGTCAGCGTGCATGGCACCTGCGGCATCCTTGGCACCCTTTGGGTCGGCTTGGCTGCGCAAGACGGTGGCTTGTTCTACGGCGGCGGTGCGGAACTGCTGTGGGCCCAAGTTCAAGGAATCGTCGGCGTGATCGTCTGGGTCGGTGCTGCAAGCGCAGTGCTGTTTGGTGTGCTGAAAGCCATCGGTCAGCTTCGTGTCAGCGAAGAAGATGAAGTTGCCGGACTTGACGTCTCCGAACACGGTGTTCCGGGTTATCCCGAACTGACACGCAGCTAGCAGCAAACACAAACGTTTCCCCGTGAGGAAACTTTGCCAAGTGGAAATGCCGTTCGGCGCCGTACAACGGGTACGGCGCCGAACGGCGTCTGGTCGGTGCATACATCCGCTCGGCGTCCCATTAGGCTCTACAGTGATGGGACCCACGGTGCGGCGCGAAAGGCAACAGGATGGAAAAACAGCAGGAGTTTGTGCTGCGGACGGTTGAAGAACGCGATATTCGCTTCATCCGCCTGTGGTTCACCGACGTGCTGGGCTTTTTAAAAAGTCTTGCCATCACCGCCGCTGAGCTCGAAAATGCCTTTACGGAAGGTATTGGCTTTGACGGGTCATCAATTGATGGCTTTGCTCGTATCCAAGAAGCTGACATGCTGCTCGTCCCCGATGCGTCAACCTTTCAGATTTTGCCGTGGCGTCCCGAATCTCAAGGGGTAGCCCGCATGTTCTGCGACATCTTGACCCCCGATGGTGCGGCCGTCACCGCCGATCCTCGTTACGTATTGAAACGTACGTTGAGTCGCGCCGCCGAGATGGGTTTCACGTTTTATATCCATCCGGAGATGGAATTTTTCTTGTTTCCGAATGCGAACAGTCGCGAACCGCTCGACAACGGCTCATATTTCGACATGACCCCACTGGATGTGCAACAAGACTTTCGTCGCCAAGCCATCAACACCCTGGAACGGATGGGAATCCCGGTCGAATTCTCACATCATGAAGTTGCCCCATCACAACATGAAATTGATCTGCGGTATGCGGACGCGTTGACGATGGCTGACAACATCATGACCTTCCGCCTGGTCGTAAAAGAAACAGCGTTACAACGAGGCATCTACGCGTCATTTATGCCCAAACCGCTCGAAGGACAGTGGGGTAGTGCCATGCACTTGCACCTGTCTTTGTTTGAAGGCGACCGCAACGCGTTCTATGACGAACAGGGTCCCTACAACCTGTCGCCGTTGGCTAAGGCGTTCACCGCCGGATTGCTGCGTCACGCACGTGAAATCACGGCTGTCACCAACCAGTGGGTGAACTCCTACAAACGTTTAGCCTCGCAATTGCACGGGCCGATGCCAACCGGTGAAGCGCCCGTCTACGTGTCGTGGGGGCATTCCAACCGCAGTGCACTGATTCGCGTTCCTCTGTACAAGCCGCGGAAGGGCACCTCAGCGCGAATCGAATACCGCGCCCCGGATCCGGCGTGCAATCCGTATCTTGCATTCGCACTGATCCTTGCTGCCGGGCTGAAAGGCATCGAGGAGGAGTACACCTTGCCTGACGAATATGAGGACAACTCGTTTGAACTCACCAAAGTCGAGCGGGCCGCAATGGGAATCGAACGTCTCCCGGAAAGTCTTGGGGAAGCAATTGCGGTGATGCAGAATTCCGAACTGGTTGCCGAAACGCTTGGCGAACACCTGTTCTCGCACTTCCTGGCAAACAAACGGCGCGAATGGGGCGAATACTCGGCCCATGTCACCAACTTCGAAATCGAGCGTTATCTGCCGCTGTTGTAGGATGAGCGCATGGTCACTGATCGTCGTTCCCTGCGCGCTCGCTTTGCCGCTGCGGGCCTTGATGCTGAAGCTGCGCAACGCGAATTTGAAACAGCCGGTTTTTTTGTCGACGGCGAACCTGACCCCGAAATACTCAGACTGCTTTCCGAGGCCGCCGATCCAGCTCAGGCGTTACGCTGCCTCGCTGATCTTGTCACCCACCAGCCAGACACGTTCGCCTTGTTACGCAGCGACGACGCATGGTTTAGTCGTGTCGTGGCAGTGTGTGGCGCGTCACGTCCGTTGGGGGAGTTGCTGTCGCGCTATCGCGACGCAGTCGAAGCAGTCCACACGCTCGAGCCGATAAACATTGACGCGACCATCGCTGCGGTCACTGGCGCGATCGTGAACAATGACGGGGTCGATGAACAAGCCGCCGGAATTGCCGCAATTAGAAGGCGGGCGACAGCCGACATTGCCGCACGTGACTTGACGGGCGTAGCCAGCCTTGAAGCAGTGACCGGCGAACTGTCCGCACTTGCACAAAGTGTCCTCACCGGCGCCCTTGCTGGGGTCCATCAGCGATGTACTAAAGAACCTGCCGTTCGCATCGCCGTTATCGGCATGGGCAAAATTGGTGGCTATGAACTCAACTACATCTCGGATGTCGATGTGCTGTTTGTCCATGAACCGGTCGCTGGCGTCGACGACGAAACGGCCGCACGTGAAGCCAATACGGTGCTGTCACAGATGCTTGATCTACTTAATCGTTCAACCACAATGGGGCGCGCCTACGAAATTGACCCGACACTGCGCCCGGAAGGTCGCAGTGGAGCTTTGTCGCGCAGGCTTGACGCGTACACGGCCTACTGGGAACGGTGGGCGAAAACGTGGGAGTTTCAGTCGTTGTTGAAAGCACGGCCAGTAGCGGGCGATGAAGCACTGGGAGCCCAATTCATCGCAGCAAGCGAACCGTTCGTGTGGCCCGAAGTATTAAATCCCGAAGTAATCGCCGAAATTCGGACGATGAAAGGCCGCATCGAAACGAAACCGGAAGTGTTGCGTGACAAAGACCGGCAGATAAAACTTGGTCCCGGCGGAATCCGCGACATCGAATTTTCGGTGCAACTGTTGCAACTCGTGCACGGCCGCGGAGACCGGTCGTTGCGGCTTACCGGCACCCTTGACACGCTCGCCGCACTGGTGCGAAACGGGTATGTCGATGAAGATGATGCGGCGAAATTTGCTGACGCCTACCGGATGCTTCGAACCGTCGAACATCGACTCCAACTGGTGCACGAACGGCGCACACACACCATTCCTGACGACCCGGCACGTCAAGAACTGATCGCCCGATCGCTTGGATATCGCGCCGTTGGCGACACTTCTGCCAGAGAACCGTTTGTGAAAGCACTCAAGGCGGTCCAAGCCGAAGTGCGCGCGTTACATGCCAAACTGTTCTACCGGCCCTTGCTCGAAATGCATGCGGTCGTTTCCGCAGCTGCTGCTGAAGTCAGTGTGCCTGGCGAAGTCACTTTGATCGGTGAAGAACAGGCCATCGAACGGTTGGTGGCTCTTGGATTTACGAACGGGTCGGCCGCATTAAAGAATGTGCGCGAACTCACCAACGGTATGTCACGCAGTGCGGTCACGGTGCGGGCCGTTTTGCCGGCAGTGCTGCAGGTGTTGCAAGACACCCCGGATCCTGACGGTGGTCTGGTTTTGTTCCGCGAGTTGCTTGCCACCCACGGGGAAAACACCGAATGGGTCCGTTATCTGCGCGATCATCCGGCGGCGGCAGATCTGCTGGGACGTGTCCTTGGCACCTCACGCGTGGCAGGGGAACTGTTGATCGGCCAACCACAAGGGGTGGATTGGCTCAAAGACGAACGTCTACTGGATGTTGCGGTAACCCGCGAACTGCTCGCCAGAAAAGCCGTAGCACGACTGCACTGGCAAGATACGACCGATGCGCTCCGCCGGTTCAAACGGCTCGAATTGCTGCGTATTGTCCTGCGTGACCTTGGTGCCAGCGGCACGGTAGCTGACGAACTGACCGCACTGGGAGATGCCTGTCTTGTAGGCGCCTTACGTGCCGAGTTGCGTAAGCAAGCCGCAGCACACGGCGTCGATGAACTCGATGACCTGCCGGTGCGTTTTGCCATTATCGGTATGGGCAAATTCGGCGGGCATGAACTGCAGTATGCGTCTGATCTTGACGTGTTGTTTGTGCATGACGTGATGCCTGGCGCAAACGAGGTTGATGCCAATCGGATGGCTTTGGAGATCGCAACGAACGTGATCCGTTCCCTTTCGAGCATCACCGCCGAAGGAACCGCCTTTGCTATCGATGCGGACTTGCGTCCAGAAGGCAAAAACGGTCCGTTATCGCGCACGCTCGCTTCTTACCGAGCGTACTGGCAACGATGGGCCCAGCCGTGGGAATTTCAGGCGCTGTTAAAAGCCCGCTACATCACCGGTGACCGTGATTTAGCCGAATCGTTTCTCACCGCAAGTAACGCGCTGGCATACCCCTCTGACGGCCGTGATGTTGCAACTCCCATGCGGCGCATGAAAATTCGGCTGGAACAAGAACGTATCCCCAAACGAGTTGATCCACGCCATCATCTCAAACTCGGTCCAGGTGGTATGGCCGATGTTGAATGGACGGTTCAACTGCTGCAGCAACAGCATGGGGCGGCAATAGCCAATCTTCGTACACCGGGCACGCACGACGCGATCGACAGTCTCGAAGATGCCGAAGTGCTCTCCAACCGCGACGCTACCTGGTTGCGGGACGGCTATCGGTTCTTGGCCGATCTGCGGAATCGGATGTATCTGCTGCGTTTTCGTGACGTCGAAGTCTTTCCGCAAAGCCAAGCGCAACGTGAACTTCTTGGTCGCGCGTTAGGTTATGGACGTAACGGCTGGCGCGAGCTTGAAGACGAACGGCTGCGGCATGCTCGGCATGTCAGACGTGTATGTGAACAACAGTTTTACGGGTTAGAAAACCCAAGTGTGACTGCCTAAGTTACGAAACTGCACGGTTTTGTGGGTACAGTAACGTTACGAATTCGCCCGGTACTAGTCGGTGGCTCGGGTACGCTGCGATGAAAATTGTGGCTGTGAGACCGCTTCGATCTAAGGACATCAGTGATGCGTCAAGACAAGATGGCCCTCGTTGGCTTCATGCAGGCCTCTAACACTTCCGATTTTCCTGGTTCGTGGCTTCACCCCGAATCACGTTCCGATTTTCTTACCGCCGACTACTTTCAGGAGATTGCCCGCATCCTCGAGCGTGGCAAGTTCCACGCCGGTTTCTTTGATGACCGTCTGGCCCTCCCTGACACGCATGGGGGTAGCCACCGGCACGCAGTGCAAGCTGGCGTACGCGCCGTCAAGATGGATGTAACGACAATCATTGCGGTCATGAGCACGGTCACAAAACACCTCGGGCTTGGTGCGACGTATTCGACCACCTACTACCACCCGTTCCACATTGCCCGTGTGTTTCAGACGCTTGACAACATGTCAGGCGGCCGCATCGCCTGGAACGTCGTTACCTCACTCAACGACAGTGAAGCCCAAAACATGGGCCAAGACGCGCTGCCAGCCCACGACTCACGCTATGACGTTGCCGACGAAATTATGGAAGCAATCTTTGGTCTGTGGAACAGCTGGGACTACGACGCGCTCATTGTCGACAAAGAATCGCGCCAGTTTGCCGACCCCAACAAAGTTCACCGGGTCGACTACAACGGCAAGCATGTGAAAACCAAAGGCCCGCTTACCGTTCCACGTTCACCGCAAGGCAACCCGGTGATCTTGCAGGCCGGCGAAAGTGCCCGCGGTGAAGAGTTCGCGGCACGCTGGGCCGAAATGGTGTTCACCGTCGCACCAACAAAAGAAGTAGGTGCCAAGAAATACTCCAACTTTAAAAAGCTGATCGGTGAAGCTGATCGCGACCCGAACCACTGCAAAGTCCTGCCACTCTTAAAATTTGTGGTCGGAAAGACACAGAGCGAAGCCGAAGACAAGAAAGCCATCATCGACTCGCTGGTGACCGAAGAAGCATCCCTTTCGTTGCTGTCAGAGATCACGAACTTTGACTTTGACAAGAAGGCCATCGACGAGCCATTCACCTCCGAAGACCTTGCGGCAATGACCGGGGGTCAGTCGTTTGTTCAGCGGGTCGTAGACGCAAGGCCAAACCCGACCCCACGCGACTTTATGGAGGTCACCGGCCGCGGCACGTTCCAAGGCGCATGGGTCGGTACCGGCGAAGACATTGCCGACCGGATGGCCGACTGGTTCCACGACGATGCCTGTGACGGGTTTGTTGTCGCAGCCTCACACGTACCAGGCAGCTATGCGGACTTTGTAGACCATGTAGTGCCAGAACTGCAAAAACGTGAAGTGTTCCACACCGAATATGCCGGCACGACACTGCGCGAAAACATGGGTCTGCCGCTGAACACCCACGTACGTTAAACGTCACAAAATCGGGTGAAGGGGGGGG
>JBBDST010000065.1:0-17597 GCA_040904765.1 Nitriliruptoraceae bacterium | reverse complement strand
CCCCCCCTTCACCATGTCACAGCCATTTTGGTGGGCGATTACGCCCGGCTGGCAACCATCGGCATCAGACCGCCGTGGGCCAAAATCTCCAGCACGATCGGTGCCGGAGGAACGCCGACATACGTGGTCACTCCGGCATCAAACGACAGTAAGCCGTTGGGGAAATCGATCCATGCCGTGCTTCCCTGAGGCTGTACCGGGATGGCCTTGGGAATAGTCAAAAGTGCAAGTCCAATGTTGACCGCGTTGCGATAAAAAATGCGTGAGAATGACTGGGCCACGACACATTGGATGCCGAGGCCTTTCAAACCGAGCGGGGCATGTTCGCGTGATGACCCACAGCCAAAGTTTTTACCGGCTATCAGCACATCTCCAGGTTTGATGGTGGCAGCCCAACTGGTGTCGTTACCCGACAAGGCAAACGGCGCCAGGTCTTCGGCAGTTGAATGGGCCAGATAACGGGTTGGCATGATCTGGTCAGTGTCAATGTCGTCACCGAGAAACCAGCCGTGTCCTTCAGTCCACATAGTCGTCCTTACAGCTCGTCAGGGCTTGCGATGACGCCTTTAACTGCACTGGCGGCAGCGATCACCGGGTTGCATAGGTAGGTTTCACTTTGTACGGAGCCTTGGCGCCCGGGGAAGTTGCGGTTGGAGGTTGACAGGCAACGTTCGCCGGCCGCTAACACTCCTGCCTGGGCGCCGATACATGGCCCGCAGGTGGGCATCGAAAAGGCCGCGCCGGCGTCAAGAAATATCTGTGCGAGACCTTCTTCGATGGCCTGCTTGTGCACTTCGGTGGTGCTTGGAATCACAATGACACGCAAATTCTCGGCAACTTTTCGTCCTTTGAGAATCGCGGCTGCAGCACGCAGATCGCTGATCCAACCGTTTGTGCACGAACCGATGTACACCTGATCAAGTGACAGGCCGCGAACGTCGCGCCAGCTACCTGTGTTACTTGGGAGAAATGGTGCCGCCACGACCGGTTCAAGGTTTGAAATATCGATGACGATTTCTTCAAAGATGGCCGCGCCCGGGTCCCCGTATACGGGTGTGAATGGGCGCGCGGCAAGTGGGGTGACGTAGGCGAGCGTTTTGTCGTCGGGTTCACAGATCGCGTTCTGGCCGCCTGCTTCGATGGCCATGTTGCTCATCGACAGGCGCTGTTCAACCTCAAGGGCGCTGATCGGGTCACCAACAAATTCCATGGCCGCATTGTCGGCACCGGCCACACCGATCTGACCGATCGTGTGAAGGATCAGATCTTTACCGGTAACCCATGGGCGCAGGTTGCCGGTGTAGCGATAGCGGATCGTGCGTGGGACTTCTAGCCATGTTCTTCCGGTTGCCAGAATCGCTGCGATGTCGGTCGAACCCATCCCTGTGGCATAACACCCCAGCGCACCGGCCATACACGAATGGGAATTGCCGCCGACGATGAGTTCCCCTGGCAGAGTCACTCCACGTTCAATACCCAATGAATTATGAATCGCGGCGCTTCCCATTTCAAACAAGGGGACGTCGTAGGCGCGGCAAAGATCACGCGTAACTTTGAGTGCTTCGGCCGTTTCGATCGAACGGGCGGGTGCGTTCACCATGGATGTGACAAATACACGGGTGGTGTCAAAAACGGCCGGAATGCCGTGGGTTTTCAACAGGCCCAGCGTAATAGGTGCCCCAAGGTCATCAGACCAAGTCTGGTCGACCGAAACGTCGACGAGATCGCCAGGTTGAACAAAGTCGCGTCCCGCATGCTGAGCAATGATTTTTTCGGTGATGGTCTGTTTCATATCGGCCCCTAACGCGCTGTTGCGGGGACAGGTGCAGATGCGCGGATAAGGGTCATCACGCTTGCTAGTGAAGGCACCGTCTCGACACGTTTCAGGCTGTCAAGCAACGTCTGTGTGTTGTGTTCGCCGATTACTGCCGTGAGCAATTCGGCTGCTTTGACTTCGATCACTTCAGGCTCAACGGGATTGTTCCATTCGCCCCTTGGCATATCTGCGGTGCCGGTGATTGTCTGGCCCTCGCGCGTGACAATTGCCACGGTGGCTGTCCATGCATCGGGAAAACGTGCGTCGTAAGCAGTTTCGGTGGCGATACTGACACGCTCCATGAGTGCACGAATGGCGGGGTCATGCAGACGTTCCAGCGTGAACGCGTCAAGGCCGACATGGCCATAAAGAAGCGCGTGAGCGACCATGAACTGGGCGCTGAACTTCGCTTTGTACGGGGTCGGCGGATGCGGATCGTCGAGGGTCATTACCGAGTTGGTGTTCAACGACACGGTGACCGATGCGACATCTTCCGGCTGAAGGTTGTGTTCTGTAGCTAGTCGCAACGTTTCGTCGATAGTCACGTGACCGTGCCGGCAACACGCATGAATCTTGTAGCCGTTCTCGGTGACTTTGTAGTACTCACCCAGCCGGTCGGTGATACGGCTCCAATCGACCGTTGACGACAAGGTCGCCACAAAACCGCGGCTTCCTTCGATGATGTCGGTCGAACCGGTAAAACCGGCACGGGCTAGTTTGGCGGCTAACACGCCGTTCATGCAGGCTTTGCCGGGATGAAGCACTTTCGTGTCATCACCTAGGGTGAGATACTGCCATAATCCGGCAGCCTGACTACCGGCATTTCCAAACGCCCACTGGGTCTGTTCTGTCGACAATTTCAACAATTTGGCACATGCAGCTGTCGCCCCAAACGTTCCGATTGTTCCGGTTGAGTGAAACAGTTCATAATGGGGCGCTGCGATCGCTTCGCCCAGCCGATACTGCACGTCAAAGCCAGCCACGATTGCTTCGATAACTTCTTGTCCCGTGGCATCAACTTCTTCAGCGACGGCAACAAGGGCAGCCATCATGGCAACACCGCCATGCACGATCGATGGCAGGTGGATGTCGTCGAGTTCAATTGCATGGGAGGCCGCACCGTTGGCGAACGCGGCCCATGCGGTCGTGATGGAGCCACCATCAGCAAAAAGGGTTGCAGTTCCGGAAGTACTTTCCTCACGTGCGACGCGCGCGACAGCAGTTCCCTGCCGGGTTGTGCGTGAGCCGACAGTCGCAACCGCAATCCAGTCGATAAATGCGGTTCGGGCGGCAGCAACGACATGCGCAGGTAGGTCGTCGTATTGGAGATTAACGACATACTCTGCGAGCAGCCGAGTAGCAGGCGGGGCAGTACTCGGATCGAATGGGTGGGCAGTGGCAGATGTCATGCTTGCGCTCCTAATGTTTCGTGAGATATCGGTGCGGTAGGGGTGGGGCGTTGAAGTTTCATCCGGTAGGCAAAGCGTGAAGCCGGATGCAATCCGACGGTGACAAGAAAAACCCAGTCGTGCATGTCGCGGTAGCGGCGCAGAATGCTTAACGCCGGATCGCCGGTAGGCGCATTGAGCTTTTCTGCCAGGCCAATGGGGACAAGCGCGCCCCGCATTTCTTGTTCAACATCGGCCAGCACGATGCCGTTATGCGCGCTCAAAAGATCACACAGGGCAGTTGTCTCGTTGCTCGGCAGCCGTGGAGTCCCGGCAAGTTCAGCGGCGATGTACGCCTTGCTGTAACAGATCGGATCGGCCGGATAACGCGGGTCGATGCGCAACGAATCCAGTTGTAACCAGCGACTTCCCGGGGCTAAGCCAAGCCGCGCCGCCTGATCTTGATCGATAACGATCTCGGCGACCGACTGCACGACCCGGCGGGTATTTTGGGCGTAATTGATCAGTTCGGTGATGCTGTCAACGGACTGGCCTAGCCCGTCTGCGGGGCGGGCAGGGAGCACCCGGGTGCCATCACCGCGCCGACGTTCCACCAAACCCTGTTGTTGCAACAACCCTAAGGCCGCCCGGGCGGTTGCGCGTGACACCCCGTAGGTGCGGGCCAGTTCATGTTCGCCAGGCAGCAAACTGCCTGTGTCATACTGGCCTGAACTGATAGCACTACGCAGATCACGTGCTAGGGATGCATACAGCGGTTGCGGCATGTTGCAAAACTTCCGTTGACCCAATACGTCACGAACTGTCCGTACAATTCATTTGTACGGACATTAGCAGATGATTGTCACAGAACAAGAAATTCCTCGATTCTGCAACGCCGCTGAACGCCGTTTAAATCATGACGCTGGCATTAATCTTGCGTACGCCGGCGGCGGCATCACATCGGCAACCAGCACCGCCTCAAGGAGCAGCATCAGCGCATCCGCTAGGGCAGTCACGTCAGACGCACCACAGGCAGTCCACGCGTCGGCCGAGGCACGGTCGGTTGCCGTTTCGAGCCGAGCCTGAATAGCTACACCCTCTTCAGTGCGTTTGCCGGCCGCATCAAGAATGCCGCGCTGCTCTAGTCGCGCGACAGCCGCACCAAGTTCATCGTCGGTCCAACCACGAAACGCCATGAGATTGGTGCGAACATTCGCATTGTCTCCACGGGCAAGAAAATGGCATTCGGCAGGACCAATATTTTCAGCTACCAACGTTGCGATGTGGGCATCACCACGCGATTCGCGCACATGGGTAGTAGCCAGCCAAAAGTCACTAAACACGTCCCCGGTCCAACCGACACCGGCCCATGCTGCCGCCAGTGGCCTACCAGCAGTTTCTTGCCCATCAGCAACCGCACGCAACACGTCAAGTGCCGCACCAACCGCAGCACTTTGTGTGGCAAACAGCGGCGCATAAAACTTCGAAACACCCGCAAGGACCGTGTCGACAACCTGTTGTGGTGTGGTGGCAGCCCAGATGCCCGCGTGTGAACGGGCAATAGCGGCAGGTGAAAATCCGTAGAAAGCCGATGCGATGGCTTTCGCCTCGACTGGCCCAAGCGGCGCGGAACGCTGTGCCACGTAATGCGGCGTTGGCATCTTCGTCTTATCAGGTGGGCCAAGCCCAAGTGACTCAAGGCCTGCTAAAACTTCGTCAATGCGGTACGCCGGTGAATGGAATGCGCTAAGGACACCCATCATCCAACGCGATACTGCCTCACCGTCAGACGGGTCGGGACGTCGGGCAGCAACAGCCGCAAGCACAGTCGCGGGATCAGGGTTTGGCATAGTTTTCCTCAACGATTGAAATGATGTGGCTACGCCCAAGCGACGCCGCCACCAGAACGAGGATCTGCGCCGCCACGCATCACCGGATCAAGTTCAAGCAGATGCGCATACGACATCATCATGTCGTAGCTGCGCGCAGACCGACGCACCGTATGACCCAGAGATTCAAGTTCACGTTTGACCCGATCAGGCATGCGTGCTTCGGCTTCGATCGGCCCTGATTCGCAGTGGATGCGTGGTGCAGCCACCGCTTCAGCAGGGCTCATGCCAAAATCAATCACGTTAGAGATCGACTGTGCGACGGCGCTGATAATCACACTACCGCCCGGCGCGCCGGCCGACATCACCGGCACACCGTCTTTCAAAATAAGAGTCGGCACCATCCCGGTGACTCTGGCTTTACCAGGCATCATGGCGTTCTTGCCGCCAGGGAACGGGTCAAACAGTTTCATCGAGTTGTTGTACACAAACCCGGCCCCTGGGGTAACCGCACCTGAACCGGTACCAAGCGAATGGGTGCAACTCACGACGTTGCCGGCCTCGTCAGCGATACACAGTTGGGTGGTCGCTGAGGGTTCGGTGGCTTTGGCGCCTGGCGGAAGTTCACCAGAAGCAATCTTTTCGGCCCAGAATGCTGCTCGTTCGCGTGACACCATGTCATCAACTGGCACGTCGGTGAAGTGCGGATCAGCTAGCCACAGCTCACGGTCGTGATGTGCTGCGGCCATTGCCCGCGCAACGAGATCCAAATGTTCCGCTGACCCGTGTGCCATGGTGGCAAGCGGAAAATGATCCAAGATCTGCAGAATCTGGATCAGTGTCACCCCGGAGGCTGGTGGCGGTACCGACGAGAGGGTGTAGCCACGGTAGGTGCCAGTGACCGGCTTTTGCCAGATCGGTTTGTAGCCGGCCAGATCGTCCCGCGTGACATAAGAGCCGTTGGCTTCAAGGTCAGCTGCGAGCCGTTCACTGAGGGGCCCGGTGTAAAACGTTTCCGGTCCTTCGGCTGCGATCTGCGCCAACGTCGCGCCATAGTCAGGATTACGAAGTGTGTCGCCAACTGCGTACAGCGAACCGTCTGGCTTCACATAGATGCTGCGACACGCATCGGTGGCGCTGACTCGCTGCATACCGCCAGGTAAGCCAGGCACCAGTGGGCGGGCCAAGTACTCGGCGAAAAACGGAGTGACCGTAACACCATCGTTGGCCATCGCGATCGCCGGCTGTAACAGTTCAGCCCATGGCCGTGATCCAAACCGGTTGTGAAACGCACCAAAGCCGGCGACTGTGCCGGGCGTCATGATGGCCGTGTAGCCTAACTCGCTGCGAAAATCGTCAAACAGCGTGTAGCCAGAGACTTCCGTACGACCTTTCACGTCAGCTGCCCACATGCCCTCAACGATGCCGCTACCGCCGGTGGTATGAAAATCGAGCGAAGTGATCTCGCCGGTGTTGGCACTATAAGCTTGAATAGATCCAAACCCGCCGATACCGCACATGAACGGGTCAGCAATCATCTGTGCAAACGCAGTTGCGACCGCGGCGTCAAACGCGGACCCGCCGGACGCCAAAATTTCGGCTCCGACATCTGCAGCGCGCGGCTGCGGACACACCACCATCCCAGGCATACGTTTCACCCTTCACCTGTGCTTGCTCGGCATGCCGTTGCACACCAAGCATTCTCCCGTAACGAAGCTGCTTGGAACACTCTAGGCTTTCAAACGAGAATCGAAAAGGGGGAGGGCATGCCGCTTACCGGCATCACCGTCATTGACCTCACTGTCGCCCGTGCCGGACCGACTGCTGTTCGCCAGTTGGCCGACTGGGGTGCAGACGTCATCCGTATCGAACCGCTCGACACCGATTCAGGATCATTAAGCGGGACACACGGTTCGTATGACTACATGAACTTGCACCGAAACAAGCGTGTGATTGCTTTAGACCTCACCTCTAGGCAAGGCTATGAGGTGTTGTGTCGCCTCGTGACGACCGCCGATGTAGTGGTAGAGAACTTCCGTTCACCCACCAAACACAAACTGAAAGTCGATTACGACACACTGTCGGCGCTCAATCCACGACTGGTGTATGGCAGCATCTCCGGTTATGGCCAAGATGGGCCCGATGCGGCCAAAGGTGCAGTTGACCAGATTATCCAAGGACGCAGTGGCCTCATGTCGCTCACCGGCACGCCCGAGTCAGGCCCGCTACGGGCAGGTATTGCCCTAAGTGATCTAGCGGCAGGACATCAGCTGGCATTTGGGTTGATGGTGGCACTTTATGAGCGTGTCCAGTCCGGTGTTGGGCAGTGGGTGCAAGTTTCCCTCTTGCAATCGATGGTCAGCTTTCTTGATTTTCAGGCGGCGAAATACACGGTCGATGGTGTGGTCGCCAAACCCGTTGGGAATCATCATCCTGATCATGCACCGATGGGCACGTATGTCGCCAAAGATGGCTACATCAACGTGGCCGCATCTACTCCACGTCTATGGCAGTCATGGTTGACCGTCGTGTCCGATCCCCGCTTTGACGATCCCCGCTTTGCTACACCCCTTGAGCGACGCCGTAACCGTGAGGCGTTAAATGAAATCGTGGCTGACATCCTTGCAACTGAAACAGTCGCCCACTGGGTTGCCGCGCTGGATGAAGTAGGCGTGCCATGCGGGCCAGTGCTTGCCATCGATCAGGTGTTTAATGACCCGCAAGTGCAACACCTAAACGTTACTGCCACCGTCACCCATCCCGAACGTGGTACCACGGCGGTGCTGCGCACCCCGGTGGTGATGAGCCGAACAACCCCGGCACCTCCGGCTGCTGCTCCAACCAAAGCACAGCACACCCGGCAGATTCTCACTGATCTTGGTTTTGACGCGGCCAGTATCGACGCAATGATCACATCACGAGTCATCGGTGTCGCCAACGATGACCCTACAAACTGACGTGAAAAGTACGGCGAAAGGACCCTTTGTGCATGTAGACACCGGATCAGATCAACTGCACGCTCATGTGCGTGACGGTGTCGGTTGGTTGACGTTTGACAATCCGAAACGGCTCAACGCCCTGTCGGTCGGGATGGCTGAAGCATCTGCCCGCGCTATCACAACGTTTGATCAGGATGACACGGTCCGTGTGATCGTCGTCACCGGGGCAGGGGAGCGGGCTTTCGTTTCTGGTGCGGACATCTCCGAATTTGGAGAACGCAGAACCGACCCGTCAGCGAGAGCCGAATATGACGCGCTGTTGGGGAAAGCCTGGCAGGTGTGGGAAATGTCCGAAAAGCCGCGCATTGCGATGATCAACGGGTTCTGTCTTGGTGGTGGTCTAGCGTTGGCGTTGCGCTGCGACATTCGGATTGCAAGCGACACGGCACAATTTGCGATTCCCGCCGCACGCCTTGGTCTTGGCTACGGCCTTGCCGGCATCAAAAAACTGTTGAGCGTTGTCAACCCAGCATTCGCAGCCGAAATTTTGTTTACTGCCCGGCGTTTCAACGCTCATGAGGCGTACGAGATGGGTCTCATCAACCGAGTTGTCGCAGCCGAACTCCTTAATGACACGGTGAGTGAACTTGCAGACACCATCAGTGCAAACGCGCCTCTTACCATCCGTGCAGCACGACGCGCCCTGGCCGAAGCGCAACGCCCCGAAGAGATCCAAGACTCCCAAGCAGTCCAGCAACTCGTCGAAGCATGCTTTCGTTCAGAGGATTATCTGGAAGGCCAGGCCGCGTTCGCTGCCAAACGTCCACCCAAGTTTCGCGGCCGCTAAATCACTTACACCTCGTCACGCAACACTTTCAGCTCGCGACGACACACACCACCGTCGTCAGCCGATGCCAACGCCAAGCGCGCAACGGTGACGTAACCATGATCATGGGCGGCACGTGCAGCGCTCTAAAGGTTAATTCAGGCCCAACGCCAAATTGCTACTCCCACATGTTGGCCAGCCGGTCTAAAGTAGTGCGGGTAAGTACCCAATTTCAGGCTACATGCGGTGAGCGAGGGAGAGCGCACACATATGATCGCCAACCGATAGTGGACCGGTCGCGTCCATTAACTGCGTACGACTGGGAACTGTTCGACAACGCACAGCTGATCTTGGCTGACCTTGACGGGTGCCTGATTTCAGGTTCGACTGTCTTGGCCGGTGTTGACGAGCTTTTCGCCCGGTACCGACACAAACTTGCGGTCGTATCAAACAATTCAGAAGACATCGGCGTGACGCTGTCCGCCCGACTGGCTGGCCTCGGATTAGCTTTACCTGCCGAGCATGCGTTTTTGGCCGGCGAGCGGGCAGTGCGACAGCTCGCCCATGAAAAACCACAAACGTCTGTGGTCATCTACGGCTCACAAACACTAAAACAGTTCGCAGTGAGCTGCGATTTGGCGGTATGTCGGGCAGATGAAAACCCTCAGCATGTCTTGCTCGCACGCGACACGACCTTCACTTTTACTGATCTTGCAGACATGATGGCGCTCGTAACAGCCGGCACTCCGGTTTGGGTTACGAATCCTGACCCATCCCATCCACGCCCCGACGGTGTCCCTGTACCAGAAACAGGAGCTTTGTGGGCAGCTGTGGCATCAGCCACCGGCACGACACCTGAACGAATCATCGGTAAACCCGCACCGTTACTGCTTACACGCGCACTTGAACAGTTCGAGGTGTCAGCCGCAGACGCCGTAATGATTGGCGATACGGCCGCAACTGATGGCGCGGCCGCAGCCGCGGCAGCTATTCGTTTCATGCACGTTGATCAACGCCACAGCACCAACCGGTAAAGGATGATGATGGACACGTCGATGAACGGGACGATAGCCAGACTGGCCGTCGTAACCGATGTGCATTACGGCCCCCCGGTGTTCACCAAACGAGGCGAAACAGCACCGGCATTGATGCACGACTTTGCCCAGTTTGTGGCTGAGGCAAACGTCAGCCACGTCCTTGATTTGGGAGACCGAATTAACGACGTGGATCATGCGACCGACCGCAGCAACATGGCTGAAGTGGCCCAAATGTTTCGTCAACTACCAAAACCATGTATTCACATCAACGGCAATCATGATGTCGATCAACTCACTGTGCGTGAAAACGAAGAATTACTCGGTGTCCCGCTGGGCCATGAAACGCTTGACATTGGCGGTTGGCGGATCGTCGTCTGGCGAGTCGACAGCCGGATTTATCGCAGCGAAACCAACCAATCGGGTTTTTCACCCGCTGAAGAAGACACGGTATGGCTCGCTCGGACGCTGCAAAACGCAGACCGACCGTGTCTGGTGATCGCCCATGTTCCGTTCTCAGGCCGGATCTTTCACGAAAACTACTATTTCAAACATAACCCAGAGATTTCCACCTACCCAACGTCAGCCCGCATGCGCGCAGCTTTGCAACTTGCAACAGTTCCCGTCGTTGTCCTTACAGGACATGTGCACGAAAATTCGGTGACGACAGTTGGCGGGATCACCCATCTGACACAGCAGTCATTGACCGAAAGTTTCACGACTGGCGGAGCGCCTGCCGCAGCGATGGGTGTGATCGAACTGGGTCAGACCGTTACTTGGACCGTGGTTGGTCGTGACCCGATCCAGTTAACGTTTACGCCGACAGTGACACGCTGGGTGCCACCATTGCCATGTTTTACTGACACCGAAGAGTTACGTGTCCGGCGCGATGTCCCGCGGGTGCGTCCCGACGAGATGTCTACACACTAACTCGCGGCGCTGTCAGTTGGTTCGGCAAGCACCACAACATTATGCGTGTAAGAGCGAGCACTGCGGTCAAACTCGCCACCACACGTAATTACGGCGATTCGAGACGGGCCGGCAAACGTAAAGAGATCGTCAAACGGCAACACTTCCTTACGGTAGGTCACCACTTCAGTGACCCGCCACATGTGCATTGTGCCGTCTGGACTAGCAATACCAATCAGGTCGTTTACGTTCATTGTCGACAGTTCATACAGCGCTCCGCGTCCTTGCTGACGCGAATCAACATGGGCGGCGAACACAGCTGTACCAGGGCTACCAGGCAGCACACCCAACCCGCCAGGGTTGTAGTGGCCTGCAGTCATGACGTCCTCAGGGATCTCCATTGCACCGTCATCTTCAAGCCCGACGGCCACAACCGGCATCGCTACCCCAAGTGTCTCGATGACAAGCCCGGCCGGCTTTGTGATGATGGCCGCGTCGGCATTTCTTTTAGTATCGAAACTCGCGTCTTCATGCTCTTTAGGCGCGATGGCTTGAGGTTCGGTGAAAAGATGAGGGACGCGTTGGTCATCAACAGACACGGTTTGTGCGGTATTCGTGCAGGCTGTCAAAACCATCACGGCAGCAATCAATAGCGCACGCTCAAGCGAGCCTGGGTGTCGGCGGAGCGTTTGACTGATCATCTGTATGAGGGTATGGGGTCCGGTTCTTTTTCGTCATGACCGACCGGTCGTCGATCATGACCGGTGCGTTAAGCGCGAACTACAGATCACCAACAAAGGTCACGGTGGCTGGGGATGCTGTCGTGAATGAGGCATCTGACCCAACTAAACGTGCTTGCGGATAGTACGGTAAATGGCCTGTCAAACACAGGAGGCACGTTGCAGTTGTCGGTACCGGAAGTTTTCGGGGCACTACTTGCTATCGGTCTTGTGCTGGTTGTCGCAAAACTCATCCGACGAAGAGTCAGCGTGTTTCGCCGTCTATTCCTGCCAGCTTCGATTATCGGTGGGTTGCTGGTGCTGTTGTTGGGCCCTCAGGTGCTCGGTCGCATCGTCACGTTGTTGGGCGGGCCAGAGTTGCTCGCAAATGGAGTCTTATCCGAATCGGTTGAGCAGGTCTGGTCGCAACTGCCCGTAATTTTAATCAACGTGGTGTTTGCTGCGCTTTTTCTGGGTAAACCGATCCCGGGGATCCGTAAAGTCTGGCAACTGGCAGGACCACAGGCTGCGTTTGGTCAAAGTGTCGCCTGGGGACAGTATGTCGTGGGTATCACCCTAGGACTGCTCGTCTTGTCTCCGATTTTTGGGATGAGCCCGATGGCAGGCGCGTTAATCGAGATCGGATTTCAAGGAGGCCACGGAACATCTGCAGGTCTTGTAGACACGTTCGAGGCATTCGGTTTTGCTGAAGGCACCGATCTGGCTCTTGGGTTGGCGACTATTGGCTTAATCAGTGGTGTCCTGTTTGGAACTGCGATCGTCAACTGGGGTGTGCGCACCGGTCGGCTCACCCTCACCGAATCCGGTGATCCAAAACTCGCAAACGACGATGACGAGGAGTTTGACGACTTTGACGAACGTGAGGATGTGCCCGAACGAGACGGAACGACCGACCCACTTTCGCTGCATTTTGGATTCGTCGCGGTTGCAATCGCTATCGGATGGCTGATGCTTGAAGCGTTGACCGCACTCGAACAGGCAACATGGGCTGCGGACGGTGGCTTCGAACTACTCACGCATGTGCCGTTGTTTCCTATGGCAATGCTTGGAGGCGCTGCGCTCCAGATAGTTATCGATCGGACCGGCATATTTGCAATCGACCGGCAACTCATGAACCGCATCTCTGGTACTGCCCTTGACCTGATTATTGTGGCGGCGCTCGGCACGCTTTCCCTTACCGCAATTGGCGGCAATTTGGCTCCCTTTGTGATTTTGGCGGTTGCAGGTATCGCATGGAATATTGGCGCCTTTCTCCTGCTTGCCCCAAGAATTATTCCGACCTATGCCTACGAACGAGGGCTTGGCGATTTCGGGCAGTCCATGGGAATGACCGTCACCGGTCTGTTGCTGATGCGGATGGCAGATCCCGACAATAAATCGGGTGCATTTGAGGCCTTTGGTTACAAGCAACTGCTTTTTGAACCGGTTGTGGGTGGGGGATTGTTCACGGCAGCTTCAATTCCGCTCATAGCCCAACTTGGTCCGGTGCCGGTGCTACTAGGTGCCACAGTGCTCACCGTGTTCTGGATCGTGTTTGGGATCCGTAATTTTGGTGCCAAACAAAATCGGCAGGAAACACATTGAGCGTCGCATGCAGTCGATAAACCGTCAGAAATTGCTGCCCGTTGAGTCTTCTCAATGGTCCTTGGCGGGTGTTTCTACTGAACCAAGATCGACAGATCGCAAACGAAACCCATTGTTACGAGATCTTGACGGCAGGCACACGTTCGCCATCAAGAAGGCGGGCACGATCGTCAGACCTTGATAAAGCCGAGGTTAAACAGCTGCAATAAAGGCAAGAAAAAGCGTTGTCTACCGCTAGCTTTATTCTCCTCGTTTGTTTTACGCCAGTTCTCTCGTCTGCCATGGAATGAGGGTGGTATGAAAGGTTCACGTAGCGGACTGGCTGGCGCATGCTTTGGTATTTGTTAGAGACTGCAGGGGGACTGCCTAGCCGCAACACGGTGATAAACAACACACCGAATAGCCGACAGCCGGGCACGAACAAGCCTAAAGGACACCGCAGAGCTCAGGTCCTACTGGTAGGATCAAGAGGTCCACTCGTCTTAGCGGGGACTTCTCGATAGCCGTCTGATCTGGGTCGGCGCGACATGTGTCGCCTCCTCTGAGCCTTATCGCCTCGAGGTGCATCGTGCCGATTTCTCCTGTTATCGGGTCTCCTGCTGCTACCCAGACCGCTCGTCCGACGGCGGTGGTGTACTGCGAGGCAAACTTTGGTCGGATTGACGGCAAGACCGCCAACGGGCTGGTTCGACACAGCGAAAGATATGAGATCCTCGCGGTGATTGACAGTGAACAGGCGGGCCTCGACTCTGGAATTGTGCTTGACGGCGAGGCCAACGCCATCCCGATTCGTCGTGATCTCGACGACGCATTGCGGCACGCTCGCGACCTGCCCGAATTCTTCATCTTCGGGCTCGCACCTACGAGCGGGATGCTCTCGCCATTGGAGCGTGATGTCCTGCTTGAGGCGATGTGCCGTGGTCTAAGCATCGTCAACGGTCTACACGAGTTCCTTAGCGAAGACCCTGAGTTCGTTGCCGCCGCCCACCGCAACGACGTACAGATCATCGATATCCGGCGACCACGTGCCAAGAAAGATCTGCGGACATTCAGCGGAGATATTCTTAAGGTCACCTGTCCGCGCATCGCTGTACTTGGTACCGATTGCGCAATCGGGAAACGCACGACCGCAACGGCGTTGACTCGAGCCCTCAACAACAGCGGCTTGCATGCGGTGCTGGTCGGAACCGGGCAGACCGGCCTGATGCAGGGTGCGCTCTACGGTCTGGCCCTGGATGCGGTTCCCTCCCAGTTCGGGGCAGGGGAGATGGAAGCCGCCGTCGTGGAAGCCTTCGAGGGGGAGGATCCGGATGTGATCATCATCGAGGGACAGGGCGCACTAAGCCATCCCGCCTACTCCAGTTCGGCGTTCATTCTGCGTGGCAGTCGACCTGATGGGGTTGTTCTCCAGCATGCACCGGGTCGGGCGCAGCTCAGCGACTTCCCGATGTTCGATCTGCCGACACCGCAGAGCGAGATTCACCTCATTGAGACGTTCGCCGACACCAAGGTCATCGGACTGACCCTTAACCATGAAAACATGACGGATGCTGAGGTCTCGGCCGCCATCGCCCTCTACGAGGCGACTCTGTCTATCCCGGTTACGGATGCACTCACCCGGTCTCCGGAACGCCTTCTCGAGATGGTTTTACTCGCATTTCCTCGGCTCGCCCGGAAGCTGACCGTCGTACCGTCGTGAGCGCTCCGCGGTTGGAGATCGATCTTCGTAAGGTCAGCCACAACGTCAGCACCCTGATCGCACGGCTGGCCCGACGCGGTATCGCCATAACGGGTGTTACCAAGGCAGCGCTCGGGTCACCGGAACTCGGCCGTGCGCTGGTTGGCGCTGGAGTTCGCACGCTCGGTGACTCCCGGATCGAGAATCTCGAGAAGCTGCGGTGCGCCCAGCTTCCAGCGACCCTGGCGCTGATTCGCTCTCCCATGCGCAGCCAGCTCGATCGGGTTGTCAGCTGTGCGGACTTGAGCTTTAACACCGAGATCGACATCGTCGCAGGACTGTCGGCGGCCGCAGGCAGCCAAGCAATAACCCACAAAGTGGTGCTGATGGTTGAACTCGGCGACCTGCGGGAAGGCATCCTCCCAACGGACCTCGGCGAGGTGGTACGTGAGGTCTTGCGGCTGCCGAACATCACCCTTGAGGGTCTCGGCACGAACCTCGCTTGTCGCAGCGGTGTCGTTCCAGACGCCGCAAAGATGGCCGACTTCTCTAGGCTCGTCGCCTCGATCGAGAGGAGTTTCGGCATTCATCTTGGGATCGTCTCGGGCGGCAACTCTGCCAACCTCGACTGGGCTTTGGGAGACGGCCCGGTCGGGAGAGTCAACGACTTGAGACTGGGCGAGTCGCTCCTGTTGGGTCTTGATCCGCTCCATCGCCGGTCAATCGATGGCCTGTACACAGACGCCATCACGTTGGTCGCTGAGGTGATCGAATCAAAAATCAAGCCATCCCTGCCCTGGGGACGCACCGCCCAGGCAGCCTTCGGTCCGCCGGACGTGCCAGTCGACCACGGGTTGGTAGCGCAGACGATCCTGGCGCTTGGACAGCAGGACGTCGATCCGATGGGTCTGGTTTCGCCGGCGGGAACGCAGATCGTTGGGGCTAGCAGTGATCATCTGGTGCTGACGTCCACTGAGCCGTTTCAGATCGGCGCGGAACTTCGCTTCGTACCGAACTACAGCGCGTTGCTGCGAGCCATGACTTCACCGTTTGTCGCCAAGGAGTTCGTGGAGTCCCCGGAGACCGATACGGGCTGAGCTGAACCTGAGATGAGAGAGTTCAGTGGCTTATGTCCGTTGGCTATTGGCAGGCACTGAGCAAGGATTTTCTGGCCCCGTAGGCACGAAGTTCCGCCTAGCACGTCTCGTCATTGGTGGACTTCGAGCGTTGGGCCGTCTCTGTCGTTACAGGCCAACCGAATTTGAAGCAGGTTCGCGAGTAAAGTGTTGACGGTGTCATCTTGATTCCGTTTGAAGGGGCAGTGTCTATGAAAGCCGTGGCGGTTTTTCTCGTTCGTGCCGATCAGGGTTTGACCGTTCGTACTTTCATCCAACGGATGTTTGCCGGTGGGGCTTGAGTGGTTCGATTCGGTTTCTGATCTCGTCGAGATCAGTTATCAATATTCAGCTGATGAAGGCACATAAGTCTGAAATATGAGGCAACAAACGGGCGATTGCTAGGCGCATTGGGTGAGTTGAAACAGGCCGGATGTTGTTAAAAAAACTTGTGCTAGTTTGAGAATTGACGCCACGGGAGTGCGTTGTGTTCGTCTCACGCGTGTGGCGTGACGGCGCAGAGTGGGAGGTTCTGTTGTGGTGCGCAGCGATTCAATGACGCTCGTGGGGTTTTTGCAGGGGTCAAATGTTTCCGATTTCCCAGGTTCTTGGCTGCATCCGGAATCTCGAACCGATTTCCTGACTGCCGACTACTATCAGGAAGTTGCACGGATTCTCGAACGTGGCAAATTCCACGCTGCTTTTTTTGACGACCGTCAAGCTATGCCAAGCGTGCATGGCAGCAGTCATGAACATGCGGTGCGCAGAGGGGTCCGTCCGGTCAAGTTGGATGTTTCTGCATTGATGGCCGTGATGAGTACGGTGACGAACCACATTGGCCTAGGGGCTACGTATTCGACGACGTACTATCAGCCGTATCACATTGCACGTCTGTACCAAACGCTGGACCATCTTTCGGGCGGACGGATTTGCTGGAATGTGGTCACGTCGGTGAACGATTCCGAATCGCGGAACATGGGGCAGGATAAGTTGCTCGCACATGATTCGCGGTACGACGTTGCTGAAGAAATGATGCAGGCAGTTTTTGCTTTGTGGAACAGTTGGGATCACGACGCGCTGATCGTAGATAGGGAAGCTCGAGAGTTCGCCGATCCAAGTAAAGTTCGCGCGGTCGATTACGAAGGTGAGTATTTTCGTACACAGGGCCCGTTGACAGTCCCTCGTTCGCCGCAAGGCAATCCTGTGATTATGCAGGCAGGGGAAAGCCCGAAAGGTGAACGGTTTGCGGCGAAGTGGGCTGAGATGGTGTTTACGATCGCTCCCACGAAAGAAGCTGGAATTAAGAAGTACGCCCAATTTAAAGACTTGCTCAGTCAAGTAGGCCGAAACCCAGATCACTGTAAGGTGCTGCCAGTATTAAAATTCGTGGTAGGAAAAACGGAGAGTGAGGCGGAAGAGAAGAAGGCCTTGATTGACTCGCTTGTCACAGATGAGGCCTGCCTTTCGCTCTTGGCTGAGTCCGTGTGGAATTGTGATTTCTCGTATAAGGGACTGGACGAACCGTTTACCGCCGATGAAATCGCCCGGATGAGTGGTTCACTCACACCCGTTCGTCACGTTCTGGATGTCTATCCGGAACCGACTCCACGAAATTTTATTGAAATTACCGGTCGTGGCACATTCCGGACGGCGTGGGTAGGAACTGCAGCGGATATCGCAGACAGGATGGAGGAGTGGTTTAAGGAAGACGCTTGCGACGGGTTTGTGGTCGCTGCATC
>JBBDST010000064.1:47521-67709 GCA_040904765.1 Nitriliruptoraceae bacterium | reverse complement strand
AACTGGGGGGGCCCCAACTGTTTTTGTAGCTCGTTCTTCCCCGCGACCTCCGGCTGTAACACAGCACCGACTACGCTTTTCTTTAACGCGCAAACATCGCAGCGCGCACTATCGCTAAGGAGTAGTAATGACTCGTCGTGTGGGTGTAATTGGTACCGGTGGAACAATCTCATCAGTCGGCGCAGACCCGTATGACGCGCTGGAATATGCCGACCGCGGTTCTGTAATGGACGTCACCGAACTCATCGCGAAGTTGCCTGCACCAACCACCGGCATTGAGGCTATTCCGGTGCCTTTTCGGGCGATTAAAAGCAACGCAATGACGCCGGAAGTGTGGTTAGACTTGCGACGCACCATCAAAGAGACCGTGGACGCCGATGATTCGCTGTCAGGCATCGTATTGACCCACGGTACGGCGTCACTTGAAGAGACCGCCTACTTCCTGCATCTCACCCTTGACACCCCAAATCCGGTGGTGCTCGTTGGGGCACAGCGCCCATCAACTGCGTACGGGTCGGATGCGCAAACCAATTATCTGGCAGCACTGCGGGTCGCTGCAAGCGACGAAGCCCACGGACAAGGAACACTGGTGGTGTTAAACGACCAGATCAACTCCGCACGTGGCGTCATGAAAATGTCGAACTTGCGACTTGAAACGTTCCGTACCGCAGAATTTGGTGTGCTTGGCCATGCCGACGCTGATGGCGTGGTGAGCATCTACCGTTCACCCACCCGCCGGCACACCACAACCAGCGCATTCTCATCGCTAAAAGCACTCGATACGGCCACGACGCTGCCACGTGTCGATGTCGTTTTGAGTTATGTCGGGGCCGACGGGCAACTGATCGACGCGGCCGTAGCAAGCGGTGCCGAGGGGCTAATCATTGCGGGCTTTCCGCCCGCGCTAAACACCCCACAGCAGGACGCTGCGATTGACCGTGCAGTTGCCGCGGGCGTGGTTGTTGTACAAAGCAGCCGTGGTGAGGGCCGTATTGCCAAGCGAACGTCATTTCCTGAACGCGGCATGGTGTCTGGAGACAACTTGAGCCCGCAAGCGGCACGCTGCTTGTTGTCGTTGAGCCTCACGGTCACGCATGATGTCGCAGGCGTACAGGAACTGTTCGATACTCACTAGATATGACGCTTATGCCGGACAACGTCCACAACGAAAGTGACGATCATGAGTGAAGGTTCTGCTGTAGCCCGAATTACCGCCTGCCTTGAAGCAATTGAGCGTTTCAATGCGACCCTTGGCGTGATGATCACGGTGTGTGCAGATGATGCGCTCAAGCAGGCTCAAGAAGCGGATCGTGCGGCTGCGCGTGGTGACTGGCACGGGGTGCTTCACGGCATGCCGATTGCGTTGAAAGACAACATTGCCACGGCCGGTGTACGAACCACCAGCGGTGGCCTGTTTGATGTCGAGCGGATTCCAACGGTAGATGCGACCGTGACGGCACGACTCAAAGCTAACGGTGCGATCATCATCGGTAAAGCAAACCTGGCCGAGTATGCGTTTAGTGTGACGACGCAGAATCATCATTACGGATCATGCAAAAACCCGTGGGATATCACCCGTATTCCCGGCGGTTCGTCTGGCGGTTCAGGTGCGGCGGTTGCGGCCAACATGGCAGCGGGGTCGCTTGGTACTGACACGGGCGGTTCGGTGCGGATTCCTGCGTCGTTTAACGGGTTAGTTGGCATCCGTCCAACGCTTGGTCGGGTGCCAAACACCGGTGTTACACCGGTCAGTGAGGCGTTTGACACGGTTGGCCCATTGGCGCGCCGTGCGGTTGATGTGGCGCGCATGCTGCACGCCATGGAAGGCTATGACCCGAACGATCTAACGTCAGTTGACGCGCCGTTTGACGATGTTTTAGGTCAGCTTGACCGTGGAGTCCAAGGTATGCGTGTCGGCGTGGCCGTCAATCTTCTGGCACAAGCAACCCCGGAAATTGCTGAACGTGTGGCCGACGGTATTCGGGTACTGGAAGCGCTTGGTGCGGACGTGTTTGAGATGGAACTACTCGACACGGATGAAGCGCAGCGGCAGATGATGAACATCCTGTATCCAGACGCTTCGGCATATCACGAACAGCAGATGACTGCCGCACCCGAAAAGTATGGGCCTGGCGTGTATGACCGTCTGGCTCGAGGGCTTGCTATTTCGAGCCTTGAGGTGTCACGGGCGCGCAGCTATCAACGTGGGTATCAGCGCCGGATGGCGCGTGTGTTTGAAGACTACGATCTGTTGGCGATGCCTACCGTGCCGGTTGCCCCACCACAAATTATTGGTACCGATATCACCGAAACGACCCATCAGCTCACGGTCCTCACCTACTGGACGGCGATGGCGCAGCTGCCAGGAATCTCGATTCCGTGCGGGTTGGCTGAAGGTCTACCGGTTGGCTTGCAGCTGGTTGGCCGACCGTTTGCTGACGGGGAACTGTTGGCTGCGGCAGCCCAGTATCAGACCAAGACCGAGTTCCACTTGGCTGAACCGCCATTAGTCGTATAAGCGGGTGACGCGGCAACGGTAATCATCGAGTAGTCATACACGATGAGGTCGGCGTCAAGCATCCAGCGGGACAACCCGCGGGTTTCGTCGGCATACAAGACGGCTGCCTGACAGCCAGCATCACGAGCCGCCCTAAGGTCAACAAGACTGTCGCCGATGTAGATCGTGCGGGCAGGCTCGACATCAAGCACCGTGCATGCGGCACGTAACGGCATGCCACTGGGTTTACCGTGACGGGTGTCGTCCCCGCCGATGACCACCGAAAAAGCGTCAGTGATGTTGAGTCGGTGCAAGTGTTGACGTGCCCGTGCACGGTCATCGCCGGTAACAAGCCCTAACGGCACGTCGGCGGTCACGCAGGCATCCAGCAGCACATTCACGTTACTGTTGAACTGTGGCGTAACCCGATCCATCGCATCATCAGCGCAGTCAACAGCGCGACGCACCATGCGGCGCGCCTCGCGAGGGACGAACCCAAGCGATTGGACAAGTTGGGTGGTGCGCTGACGAAGCATCTCCATCGTCGCAACTTCAAGCGGTTGGGCATCGACACGTTGCACCGACGGGCTCTGCCACAACTGACGTGTTTGATCGACACTAAGCGATAGCGCGCTCGCAAGCGTTTCGGTGAGCATGTCGGACCAGACGGTCCAAAGCGGATCATGTGAAACGATCGTTCCGTCTTTATCAAACAGCACTGCATCAACCGTGAACGTGCGACCCCCAATGGTCACATCGGCCATCAGCCACTCCTTTATCGGTGTCATCTATGGATGACACGAAAGTGCCGTGACAAAGTGGAGACAACCCAAACGACGGCTTGCGTAGACGTGAATACTTGCCATCAAGCCGGCACGCGGGCTTTTCCTCCATCCAAAGTCACGCACCTTAGCTCACACTAACGGTGATTTGTTTTCACAAAACTACGATGCGTAGGTGCTCTCGTCGCCTATACCCCAACCCGCCCGTCTAATGAGAGGCCTATAAACGTTTGGTGGAGAATGGTTCTGGTACGGCCGTCATCACCGTCCCAGACATAGTCGTGATGCGCGAGGTACGCCACAGTCATCCCAGAGACAGGCCGGCGACCTCATAGAACAGCAGGAAGGCAGCGACGAACAGCAGCCCGGTGTAGGTGAGATCCTCGGCCCATGCGATCAGGCTGGTATCGCGCGTGCACATGTAGACCGGGTTGTAATAAAAGATCGAGACGAGGATGAACACGACTGAGAACACGAGGCCGACCCAGGCGGCACCGGGCACCCCGGCGAACAACAGACCGATCACGATGGATGCGAGAACGTACAGAGCCAGGACCTTGGTGACGAAGTTGTGCATCGAATCGTGCTCGTTGCTGCCGGCCTTAGCCGTAGCGCGCCACAGCTGGTAAGCCAGCGAGATGACAAACGCCGCCACCAGGACCCATGCGGCATGGACTTCCAGCATGCTCAAAGCAGCGGCGAGGATCATCGCAAGCCTTTGGGCACGGTCGGCTGCGGTCGTTCGGTGGACGGGAACGATCGCGCGCGCATGTTGGTTCCTGAGGCCGTCATTGTCGAGAACGGTACTAGAAATGAAGTTTTTTGCAGATCCTTAAAGCTAGAAGACGCCTCCGGAAGGTCCGGCCCTTATTTGCCTCGCACTTAGCCGGTACTGGGCCTGGGTTGTCGGGCGGCGAAATGGGTGAAACTGCGTGGCGGCGATCCGCGCTTCAGGTTGCGCCTTACGATCGAGAGCTGCGCTGTCCACACGATCTCCGCACCCGCACCCGTTACCTCGCGGGTGCCGTGGTCACCACCGACGACGCGGTGGCCACGCTGAAGGGCTGAGCCCACCCAGAGCCGTCCGACGCTGCGGCGAACGGCTCTGGCGATCAGCGCACCGAGCGGCTGGATACGTTGCAGGCAACGTCGACTGACGAGCACATCGATGGCCGATCCTCGTGCACCAGGACATCTGACTGCCGTCATGCTGGCGGCTGCGCTGCTCACCGCATGTGCGGCGGACACCCCGCCCAACGAGGCACCCGACGATGACACGACCGCGAGCGAAGACACGACCGCCGACGAGACAGCGGCAGAGGAAGCTGCGCCCAGGGACACGCAGCGCTTCCCCGACGTGATCGATGCGGAACTCGAACCGCAGGGTGACGCCTGGCGGCTCGACGCCACCCTCTCATCGCCTACGACACCCCGGAGCGCTACGCCGATGCGTTCCGGGCGCGAACCGAAGACGGCACACAGCTCCAAGTGCGCGACCTCGCCCGCGACCACGCGAACGAACAGCCCTTCACCCGCTCGCTGACGGGTCTGGACATCCCCGATGACGTGACGCGTATCACGATCGAGGGCCGCGACCAGGAGCACGGTTGGGGCGGCGACACGGTCGAGGTCGAGGTCCCAACCGTGCTCCGATCCAGACAACTGAACCGCCAGGATCGCCGAGTCACGGGATCCGCGCTGATCAGTCGGGGCCGGCCAACAGCAGATCGCGGCGCTCGCGGAACCAAATGAGTAACCGGGTCGCGGCGTCGGTCTCCGTCGCGAGTTCACCAGCGGTGATGCTCGCGCCGGATAGGGCGTCGTTGTTCCAACGCGGATCGCGCGGCGCGGCGGTACGGCCCAACGCCCAGGGCACGACATAGGCGTAGGGCGTCGCGATGATGTCGTCACCGGCAGACAGGCCGTAGGATGCCCGACGATCCTGGGCGAGGAGCTCGGTACCGATATCGAAGTGCTCGGGCCACAACGTCGGGATACCGGCGTCCGTCGAGACGGGGTCGTCGACCAGGTCGCGCAGCGCCAGCTGGCCCAGGATGAACCAGTTCCCCAGCCAGGCCGCGACCTCCGTGTCGATCGGCAGCGGGGTGTCGGCGTCGATCGCCGGTGGCGGGTCGTGCAGCCCCGGCTGCTGGCCCCAGTGCGGCGGACCGACCTCACCGAGCACGAAGGACTGCGCGTCGCCGATGGTGGTCACCTCCCGACGCGTCTTTCCGTCGATGCCGCGGACGACGAGGTGATCGCGTTCAACCTCGACGCCGACCGGTTCGTCGCTCGGTGTGCGAAAGCCCTGAGGGGTCGCTTCCAGCCCGGAGTGGCCGACCCGACGGAACCGTTCCTCGGCGACCACATGCGCGGCCAGCAGGTGCCAGCTGCGTCGGGTCGTGGCGAGCGCATCGTGTGCAGGGACGGGATCGAGTGGCACGGTCGAACTCCTTATGACAGCAACGGATCGACGCGCACGTGCACGAGCGCCGGACCGTCATGGGTGAACGCTGCGGACAGTGCGCCGTCGAGGTCGTCGGGGCGATCGACCCGCACGCCGAACGCGCCGCAGGAGCGGGCGAAGTCGGCGAAGTCGGGGTTGACCAGGCTGGTCTGCCAGACCGCCCACTCGCCAGCACGCTGCTCCTTGGAGATCTTGGCGAGTTCGTGGTTGTCGAGCAGGATGTGGCGGACCGGCATGCCGTACTTGACCGCCGTAGTCAGCTCCATCGCATACTGCCCGAACCCACCGTCTCCGGAGATCGACACCACCTCGCGGTCGCGTCCCACGGCTGCCCACGCCCCCAGCGCCGCGGGCAGCGCGAATCCGATGGAACCGAGATAGCCCGACATCAGGACCGATTGCGCCGTCACCTCGAAGTAGCGCCCGAACGCGTAGGCGTTGTCGCCCACGTCGACGCACAGTACGGCGTCATCCGCGACGATCCGCCCCAGCGCATCGAACACCGCTGCCGAGTTGACCCCCTGGCCGCGATCGTCGACACGACGGCGCTGTTTCTCCGTTTGCCAGATCGACCAGCGCTCCGCGACTTCGGGGCGGTGGTCTACGCAACGGCTGCGATCACCGATCGCTCCGGCGAGCGCGGCTGCGGTGACGTGGACGTCGCCGAGCACGGGAACCTCGACCGGGTGGAAGCGTCCCAGCGCCATCGGGTCCCGATCGACCTGCACGATCGGCTTGTAGGGCGCGATGCCGGTGTGGTTGGAGAACGAGGCACCCCAGGCCACGATCAGGTCGGACTCGTTCATGAACCACGAGGCGATCGGTGTCCCGGACCGCCCGAGCACTCCACCCGCCAATGCGTGGGCGTCGCTGATCAGACCCTTTGCCTTGAAGGTGGTGACCACCGGTGCGCCCAGCGACTCCGCCAACGCGATGATCGACTCGACGCCGTCGCGGGCGCCGGCACCGAGCACGAACAGTGGCCGCTCTGCGCTCGCCAGCAGCTCCGCAGCTGCCCTTAAGACATCCGGTGGCGGGGCGACCCGACGGTCGGCGATCCGACCGGTCGGCTCGGAGGCGACCACGTCGGCGGCAGCCGGCAGGGTCTGGACCTCGTCGGGGAACTCGAGGTGGGCGACACCCTGTTCCACCAGGGCGGTCTTGCACGCTATCGCCACCAGCTCGCTGTGATCCGAGCCAGCTCGAAGGGTCGCCTGGTAGCGGGCGACGTCAGCGAAAGCAGCAATCAGATCCAGGTCCTGGAACGCCCCCCGGCCCGCCTGCGCCGACGGCACCCCACCCGACAACGCCAGGACGGGCGCACGATCCACCTTGGCGTCGTACAGGCCGGTCAGCAGGTTGGTTGAGCCGGGGCCGGCGATCGCGAAGCACGCAGCCAGCCCGCCGGTGAGCTTGCCGTACGCGGATGCGGCGAACGATGCGGCACCCTCGTGGCGGATACCGATGTAGCGCAGTACCCCGCGCTCCTCGGCTTCACGGAACGCATCCGCCAACCCGAGGTTGGAGTGGCCGACCATGCCGAACACCGTGGTCACCCCGAAGGCGATCATGGTCTCCACCATGACGTCCGAGACCGTCCGCTTTCGTGTTGTCGGCTCGGGCAGCAGCGCGTAGATGCCGTCCCCGCGGACCTCGACCGGATACGCACCGGGCGCATCATCGAACGGGGGCGGCGGCGTGCCGTTGCACGGCGAGTAGTCGAACCCGTGCCACGGACAGCGCAACCACCCCTTCTCGATTGAGCCTTCCCCGAGTGGTCCACCCTGATGCGGACACCGGTTGTCGAGCAGGCCGTAGACCCCGTCGACGTGAGTCGCCGCATAGGTGCGATGGTCGATCGTGAGCGTCGTCACCCGCCCGGCGGGCAGCTGGTCGAGTTCCAGCACCTTGCGCCAACTTGCCGAATCGGACGGCGGCGTCGGCGCAGCCTGTGAGGGTTGCTGACTGGGGGTCGACGGTTCCATGGGAGCTCGTTTCTCCTGGCACGAAGGCGGGGTCATCATAAGGAACACCGGTGTACCGCGCGCGCTTCCATCGACACGCGAACGCGGGCCACTCGCGACGGGAGACGGTCACTGCTCGCGGCGCCAGCGGAAGCAACGGCCTACGGGGCGGGTTCCCCGAACAACCCTGACGCGAATGAAGGCGTGGGTCGCCGCAAGGAGAGAGATGCCTACGTTCGATGCCGTTGCCGCGCTCGTCGCCGGCCTGACTGCAACGGTCGCGCTGACCGTGCTCATGCAGGCCTCCAGCGCCATGGGGATGATGAAGATGCCTGCCATGGTGTTGATACAGGGTTCGATGTTCACCGGTGACCAAGCCCGGGCCAAGCAGATCGGCATGGCCACCCACGTCATCATGATGGGCACCGCCAACGATGACTCATGCGCCATCATCGACGGCACTCGGATGAGCGTATGAGCTACACCTCGCAGCCCGCCGTGGATTCCACCGCCAAGGGGCCAACTTATGTTCGCCTAAACACCAGACTTGTGTTCGGTCCTGAAGCGAGCGGGTGAGGGGAATCGAACCCCCGTCCCGAGCTTGGGAAGCTCGTGTTCTACCATTGAACTACACCCGCAAAGGTGACGAAGCACGCGCGTATAGTATGCGCGTTTGGGGGACGGTACTCCCCGGCAGGCTTGTGATGCAATGTGAGGGGGCCCAGTGATTTTCTCTGACGGCACGATCCGTGAATCAATTGCCAGCGGACGTATTGGCTTGGCACCTTTGGCTGATGACGCGATCCAACCCTCAAGCGTGGATGTGCGTTTGGCTACGACGTTTCGTGTGTTCGCAAACCACCGTTATCCGGTGATTGACGTCAAGGCCGAGCAGCCAGAACTCACCGAAATGGTGCATTGCGACGACGGCGGACCTTTTGTGCTGCATCCTGGCGAATTTGTGCTTGGCGCGACCGTAGAACGCATCACGTTGCCGGCCGACATTGTCGCACGGATTGAAGGCAAGTCGTCACTTGCGCGCCTAGGGCTTGTGATTCATTCAACGGCAGGGTTCGTTGATGCCGGTTTTGATGGTGAAGTGACGCTTGAGCTCTCTAATGTCGCGACGTTGCCGATCCTGTTGTATCCGGGGATGAAGATCGCCCAGTTCGCGTTTTTCCCGCTTGATCGCCCAGCAGAACGGCCGTATGGCTCAGGTGCGACCGGTTCGAAATATCAGGGGCAGGCTGGACCAACCGCGTCGCGTTACCACCTAAACCAGATCACGCCGCCAAGCTAGCGCGCGCGAGCGTTTACTCGCTTGGGGTACTCACACCTTGAGTGGCAACGGGCAGCATACGTCCGCGGGCCAACACTTCAGAGATGTCGAGCACCTCAACCTGACCGTCTTTAAGGCTGCCTTCCTGCACTTTTTGTGCGATGCCGTCCGACAGCATCGTCGTACAAAACGGGCAGGCGGTTGAGATCAGGTCAGGGGTTAGTTCGAGTGCTTCATCGACACGTTCCATATTGACACGCTTGCCAATGTTTTCTTCCATCCACATGCGCGCCCCACCGGCACCACAGCAAAAACCGTTCGAGCGACAGCGGGTCATCTCCGTTGGTGCAAGACCTGGCACGGCGTTCACGACTTTGCGCGGATCCGAGTATTTTTCGTTGTGGCGACCCAGATAACACGGGTCGTGATAGGTGATTTTTTTGTCGACCTGGTTGGTTGCGACCAGACGGCCTTCGTCGATGAGTTTGGCCAGTACTTCCGAGTGGTGCACAACCGTGAAGTGCCCGTCAAAGTCGGGATATTCGTTTTTCAACGTGTTAAAGCAGTGGGGGCACCAGGCAACAATCGTGGTTTTCTCGGCCCCGACACTTTTCAACAGTTCGACGTTTTGTGCGGCCAACATCTGGAACAGATATTCCATTCCCAGCCGTCGTGCCGGGTCGCCGGTGCACGTTTCGTTTTTTCCAAGAATCGCAAAGGACACGCCAGCATCGTTCAACAGTTGTGCGGTTGCTTGTGTGATCTTCTTCGCACGGTCATCAACCGCACCGGCACAACCGGTCCAGAACAAGTATTCGTATGCGCCCGCTGTGTCTTCACCTGGGGTAAGTACGGGGATGTCAAACGTCAGTTTTCCGGTCCATTCTTCGCGTTTGCCCTGACCAATTCCCCACGGGTCGCCGGCGTTTTCGACGTTTCGCAGCATAACCCCGGCTTCTTGCGGGAAGCTTGACTCCATCATGGCTTTGTAGCGGCGCATGTCCATAATGGTGTCGACATGCTGAATGTCGACGGGGCATTCTTCGACACAGGCGCCACAGGTGGTGCAGGACCACAAGACGTCGTAGTCGATGACCGCGGTTTGGCCAGGTGCGTCACCGACGAGGGGGATGTTGATGACGTCGCCGGCGTGGGCTTCATCGATCTCGCCGAGCAGGAACGGACCTTTGGCGTACATGTGGTCGCGGAGATCCTGAATCAGCATCTTGGGTGAGAGTGGCTTGCCGGTGTTCCATGCCGGACACTGCGACTGGCAGCGTCCACATTCGGTGCAGGTCTGAAAGTCCAAGAACTGATCGATAGTGAAATGTTCGATCGCGCCGACCCCAAGCACCGTGTTTTCGTCCATCGCTTCGAGGTCGATCAGTTCGGTGGAGAGTTTGCCAAGGGCTTTTTTGCGGTTTGGGTCGCGGGTGAGTTCTTGGAAGATAATGGTGATGATGTGCAGATGTTTGCTGTAAAGCGTGAATACGAGAAACGCTCCGACGATGCCTAGGTGGACCACCAGGTTCGCCGCAGCAATCCATTCGAGCGTCAAGGTGTCCATACCAAGAAACACTTCACCGAACAGGCGCGAAACAAACGCTGCGTTGGTCGGCGCGTGGTCTTCGGCAAAGCGGATGCCGTGAGCGACCCACAAGGTCCACACGACGAGTGTTTCGGAAGCAAGAACCCACCAGCCTTGGTTTAAGTTCGAACCAGCAAAACGGGAATCGCGTCCGCGGGTTTGGGGATCTTGTGCGATACGGATGCTGGCGAAAATGATGATGCCGGTGAGCGACAGTAATCCTAAGGAGTCTTGGAAGAAGCCAAGGACGTCATAAGCGGTGACGCCACCGATAGCGATGCTGTTTAACAGGGGAAGTTGGAAGGTTGGACCGATGTAGAGTTCGCCTGCGGCTTCAAGCAAGGTGGTTTGCAGTACGAAGAATGCCCACATCACCCAGAAGTGTGCGATGCCGGGTAGGGTCCAGCGCAGCAGTTTGCGGTTGGCGAAGATGTTTACGGCCGCACGGCCCAGGTTTGCTTTCAGTGCCTTGCTACGTGATCTGTCAGGATTCGGTTTGGCGACACGGGTAGTGAGGCGGACCAAGAAACGGCCACGTCGAAACGCCCACACCCCAAAAAACGCGATGACGGCGGTGCCAGCGATGACGCGAAACAGTACGAGTAGCGTTTCTGAATCCACGAGGTCCCCTAACCAGACGGCAGCGCGATCCTAGTTTAGAAGACGCGCGCCACGCTGGGATATCTCGCCGCGGCACGCTCGCTACGCTGCCGCCACCTCGCCTCTAGAGGAGGGTGCTGGTGCGTAACCAACGTTCGGTGTTGATTGACGTGGTTGCTGCGGTCGTATTGGCCGGCAGCCTGACTGCCTGTTTGCCGTTTGGATCGGCGACGGTGCGGGTGGCTGATGCCCAAGCACAGCTCGAAGTGCTGGCGGATGAGATTGTTGACGCGCTTGAGTTTGAAGTGTTGTCATCGGCACCGTTTTTTGTACCTCGGCAATGCACTCGTGTGACCGGCCAGGAAGGCGCGTTTAGTGCCGCGTCAGTGACAGGGGTGCTTGCCAGCGGTGATTTTCGGTCTGATCTGGTTGCCGGATTGCTGCTTGATGCGGGGTTTGAGTTGCAGCGTGCCGATGCGTCCGTTGAGGTGTTTGGTCGCAGGGATGGCATGTGGGTGACGGTAAATTTTGAACCACGCCGCGGAGCGGTAACGGTTGATGCGAACACCGGCTGTCGGGCTCTATAGCTAGTTCAAGTGTTCACCGGGTTTGGCGTAGCGTTTGCGAGGGAAGACGTCGCTGTGTGCTGCCACCCGGTCAAGGATGAGCCGACCGGCGAGGTGGTCAAGTTCGTGCTGTAACGCGCGGGCTTCAAAGCCGGTGGTTTCAAGTACTGCGATTTGTCCGTCAGGGGTGACACCACGCACAACGACGGTGTTGGCGCGTCTGACGTCGCAGGTGAAATCCGGTACGGAAAGGCATCCTTCGCGGGCACGGTTGGAGCCAGAGGCGTGCAAGATTTCAGGATCGAACAGGACGATGAGCCCGTGGTGACCTTCGGGCGGTTTTTTCATCACTGAGACGTCCATCGCAAAGGCACGGGACGGCACGCCGATTTGTGGTGCGGCAACACCGACACAGCCGGGCGCGCTGTACATCGTGTCGGTCAGGTCGGTGGCGAGTTGTTGCTCGCGTGGTCCGATGGCCCCGACTGGCCCACAGAGGCCTTTTAGTACGCGTGAGGGGTAGGTGACTACGGGACGGATTGTCACTTAATACGTCTCCGCTGCGATGTTTCGCAGTGTGTGGTCGACGCCAAGTGCAGTACATGCATCAGCGATCGCTTGAGTGACGGCCGTCTCGTCGGTGCAGGAAAATTCGAGCACCATCGCATACACCGGTTCGTCTTGTTGTCCGACAATTTGGGTTTCGAGATCGACAATGTTGGCACCGTTGTCGGCTAAGGCTTGGGTGACGGTAGCGACGATGCCTGGTTTGTCTGAGCCGTACACGCTTAAGAGATGGGTTGAGGCGAGCGTGGCTGCAGGAAGGGCGGCTTGTGAGACGGAGATGGTGAGCCCAAATGCGGTGAGTTTTTCGTGCAAGATGGCATCAAGGTTGCTCGGGTCGTCGTCGGTCGTTACGAGGAGCACGATCGCAAAATGCCCGCCCAGAATGGTCATGGCCGAGTCTTCGATGTTGCCGCCACGTTCGTGTAATACGCCGGTGACTGCGGCGACGAGGCCGGGGCGGTCTTTGCCAATAGCGGTGACGGCCAGAACAGACATGGAACATCCTTTGGGTGACAGGGCGAGCGTAGTTCGTACACCTAGCGGTGTGTGGCGTATTGACAGTAGGCTTGAGTCGTGAGGGTTGTGACGTGAGCGAAGGACAGCTGATGGAACAGTGGCAGATCGTGTTCGCTGCGGTGTTCATCGGGACACCGTTTGTGTTGCTTGGCGTGTTTCATTCAAGTCGGGAACGGCTGTCGTCACGGGGAAAACCGTTGTCGCGTGCGTGGCGTCCACTCAGCTCGCCGGTGACGGTTGAGGATGATCAGCATCACTAGTTGACGGCACTCGCTATGGATGTTGGGGCGCGTTAGGCCAATCGTCGCCGTGAATGCGCTATGCCGCCTCTAAAACCTGAGCCGAATGGGCTCAGGTTTTTTTAGTCTCCAACTATAGATTTGATTGCCTTTCGGTGAGAAACCCGTACCGTAGGTGGGACAGCGGCGTGAAACCACGTCCAAACCAGTGTTGAATGTGCCGTAAGGAGGCAAAACGATGGCTAGAGCGGTCGGAATTGACCTAGGAACCACCAACTCGGTGGTGTCAGTGATGGAAGGTGGCGAAGCCACCGTCATCGCAAACGCCGAAGGTGCTCGCACCACACCGTCTGTTGTTGCATGGTCAAAATCAGATGATGTGCTCGTCGGTGAGGTCGCAAAACGCCAAGCCGTCACCAACGCAGACCGGACTATTCGGTCAGTGAAACGGCACATGGGGACCAACTGGACTGCTGCCATCGGCGACAAAAACTTTACGCCGCAAGAAATTTCGGCGCGGATCTTGATGAAACTCAAACGAGACGCTGAGTCCTATCTGGGTGAACCTGTCACCCAGGCGGTCATCACCGTTCCGGCGTACTTCGACGATGCGCAACGCCAAGCTACGAAAGAAGCCGGCGAAATCGCAGGCCTTGAGGTTTTGCGTCTTGTAGCCGAACCGACCGCTGCCGCGTTGGCATACGGGCTGGAAAAATCGGACGAACAAACCGTGCTGGTGTTCGACTTGGGTGGTGGCACGTTTGACGTCTCGGTGTTGGAAATCGCCGAAGGTGTCTTTGATGTGAAAGCAACCGCCGGTGACGACAAGCTCGGTGGTGACGATTGGGATCAGATCTTGATCGACTGGATGCTGACCCGCGTCAAAAACGACCACGGGGTCGACCTGTCGGGTGACAAGATGGCATTGCAGCGCTTAAAAGAAGCTGCTGAGAAAGCCAAGATCGAACTGTCCTCATCGCCCCAAGCTTCCATCAACCTGCCGTTTCTGACAGCCACCGATGCTGGCCCACTGCACTTTGAAGAACAGTTGTCACGTGCCAAGTTCAATGAACTCACCGAGTCGCTGCTGGCCCGTCTTGAAGGTCCGTTTAAGCGGGCAGTGAAAGACGCTGGCGGTGACGTGTCGGCGATTGACCACGTCATTTTGGTTGGCGGCTCAACCCGTATCCCGGCTGTGCAAGATCTGGTGCGTCAACTCACCGGCGGCAAAGACCCACATAAGGGTGTGAACCCAGATGAGGTTGTCGCGATCGGGGCTGCACTGCAGGCAGGGGTGCTGAAAGGCGACGTGAAAGACGTGTTGTTGCTTGACGTCACACCGCTTTCCCTTGGAATTGAAACCAAAGGTGGCATCACTCACAAGCTAATTGAGCGCAACACCACGATCCCAACGAAGCGTTCGGAAGTGTTCACCACCGCTGATGACAACCAACCGTCGGTAGAGATCCACGTGCTGCAAGGCGAACGCGAATTTGTGAGCGACAACAAGACGCTTGGCAAATTCATGCTCACCGAAATCCCCCCTGCACCACGCGGAATGCCTCAAGTCGAAGTCACCTTCGACATCGACGCGAACGGCATCGTGCACGTCTCGGCCAAAGATCTGGGGACGGGCAAAGAACAGTCGATGACGATTACTGGCGGTTCGGCCCTACCCAAAGACGACATCGAACAGATGATTAAGGACGCGGAAGCCAACGCTGCCGATGACCGTCGCCGTCGCGAAGAAGTGGACGTACGTAACCAGGCGGACTCGCTCGTGTACTCAACAGAAAAGACGTTGAAAGAACACGGTGAGAAAGTTGATGAAGCCACCCGTACCAGTATCGACGAGGCATTGACTGCACTGCGCGAAGCGCTCAATGGTGAAGATATTGCGGCCGTGAAAACAGCGATGGAGACGCTTGGTCAGCACAGTCAAGTGCTCGCCGAAGCGATTTATAAGGCCGGCCAAACGACCGAAAACGAAACACCCAGTGAGGGCGGCGACGATGACGTGATCGACGCTGAAATTGTTGACGATGCAGACGAGCAGACCACCTAAACAGCCTGTCGTCGTAAACCGTTGCGGTGGGCTGGCGACCCCAACCCACCGCAACTACCACCCGAACGGCAAGAAAGTACAACTGTGACAACCCCCACTCCTGAGACGGAACCGGTCACGGACGAAATCACTGCCGAGACGGAACCGTCAAACACCCAAAGCGCAAGTGACGTACCGGTCGAAACCGACGATGGTGACACGATCGATCCGCTCACCCAAGTCACCCAAGAACGTGACGAATATCTGGATGATCTGCGCCGCGCCCGCGCCGAGTTTGAGAACTATCGCAAACGCATGGCAAACGACAGCGCTATCCAGCGAGCACATGGCCGACACGAAACGATTATGGCCCTTTTTGAAGTTGCCGACGACCTTGATCGTCTCGTTACCGCGACACAAACAACTGAAGAAACCGACACGGGCGATGTTGCCCGGGCCATCACCCTGCTCGATAGCAAATGGCGGCACGCGTTAAACGGACTCAACGTCGAACGCATCGATGCGACCGGAGTGGCGTTTGACCCCACCCAGCATGATGCGGTGAGTCAAGTTGCTGCCGAGGAACCAATCGACACGCCTGTGGTTGCCCAGATCATGCGAGTCGGGTATCGCAGCGGTGATCGGGTCTTGCGGCCCGCCATGGTGGTAGTCGCACAGTGACCCGTTTGTACTTCATCCGTATCGTTAAGGAGAAGCAGAAAGGCAGGTGACATGGCTCCACAGCGTGAATGGCTCGACAAAGACTTCTATCGCACGCTTGGTGTGTCCAAAACTGCCACGGCTGCAGAAATAAAAAAGGCCTATCGCAAACTGGCGCGCGAAAACCATCCCGATGCCAACCCAAATAGCACAGAGGCCGAACGTCGTTTCAAAGAGGTCGGTGAAGCATTCTCCGTACTGTCTGACGACACGAAACGCCGTGAATATGACGAACTGCAGCGTTTAGGACCAAACGCCTTTGGCGGTGGCCCACGCACCGGCGGAACTGATGATTTTTCGGACCTGTTTGGGTCACTGTTTAACACAGGTGGGTTCAAAAACGGGCGGCAACGGCCACGTCAAGCTCGCCGTGGTGACGACATCCAAGCTGACGTGTATGTCAGTTTTGAAGATGCATTAAGTGGCGTGCGCACGTCAGTCACGGTGACCGGCGAAGCGCCCTGTGACGCATGTGATGGAACTGGTGCCGCAAAAGGCACCAGCCCACGCACGTGCGATAGCTGTGGTGGGCGTGGAGAAATTAACGTTGACCAGGGCATGTTCTCGTTCGCACAACCCTGCCCCACCTGTCAAGGGCGCGGCAGTGTTATCGACACGCCCTGTTCACGCTGCGGCGGCCGTGGTCGCGTGATCGCGCCACGCTCACTCACCATCAATATTCCCGCCGGAGTATCTGACGGGGCGGTGATTCGTGCCGCCGGTCGAGGCGGACCAGGCGTCAACGGTGGGCCGGCAGGCGACGTGCTGATCACGGTTCGGGTCGGCGAGCATCCGTTGTATGGCCGAATCGGTGACGATGTCACGCTTGAAGTACCGATTAGTTATGCCGAAGCGGCACTTGGCACTGATCTAAAAATTCCGTTAGTAAATGGCGAGACACGAACGATCCGGGTTCCGAAAGGAACAACATCAGGACGCCGTTTCCGCGTGAAAGGCGCCGGTGCCGCCCGCCGTCGCGGTGGCGTCGGTGACTTGATCGTGACCGTCACAATCACCGTTCCGAGCCAACTCAACGACGAGGCGCGCCGGCTCATCACCGAACTTGCGACCCATGACGACCATCGTGACCGTACGGAACGCCTGTTTGGCGTAACCAATCAAACGGAGTGAGCGATGACCAGACGCGAAGAATCGCACGCGCTTGAGCCGTACGCGGCAACCAATCGCGGATGGTCTTGGTCGAATCGAGGCAACGCCAAGAACGACCCGCCCCGAGACGATGAATCGTTCACGATGCCCAACGATACCGAACCGATCTATGTCATTTCCGTTGCCGCAGAACTCTCCGAACTCCATCCACAAACGTTGCGAGCGTATGAACGTGAAGGCCTGGTCACTCCGGCGCGAACGCAAGGCGGAACGCGCCGCTACAGCGCCAAAGATGTGGAACGGCTGCAGTTCATTCGCACCCTTACCCAAGACGAAGGGCTGAATCTGGCCGGGGTACGCATCGTGCTTGACCTGGGCGAAAAGTTGGAGGGTTCCCGTCGTCGGGTACGTGAACTTGAAGAGATGGTGCGGGCCTTAGCTGACCGCTTGGAACCAACCAAAATAGGGGCGGTGGTGAAATCTTCGCCAGCCACCATCCAAGTGCATCGCTCGTCACGACCACACGCCTCTCGTGGCGGACCGGTTGGCCGTGCCCGGGTCGTGCCTCCACCGGACACCGCCGGATGACAACGAAGCTAGGAGGTGTGCTTGATGGATCGTTTACCGTTCACAACGCGCGCTTCGGCTGCGCTTGGGCTAGCAGAGCAAGATGCACGCCAAGCGGGCCATCCTGAAGTCGCCCCTGCCCATCTGTTGGTTGCGCTGCTCGCCGATGCCGACGGACTACCAGTTGCGGTACTTGGGGCGGCAGCGATTGATGTCACGACACTTGCGGATGAACTGACCCGAATCACATCGGCGTATCCGGTCGTCACCGGCACGACCACCACAACACCGTTTGCGCGCCCTATCAGCGACGTGGTCGTTGCCGCAAGCGACTATGCAAAAACTGTTAACGACCGTTACGTCTCAACCGACCATCTGTTGTGGGCAATTAGCCAGTGCGAATCAGACGCCCAACGGGCATTGCATGCTCTAGGGGCTACAACCGATGTTTTAACGGCAGCGATCGCCAAAGTACGAAAGGGACAAACCGTGGATACCGACGACCCAGAAGCAACCATCGACCCGTTAGAAAAATATGCGAAAGATTTAACGGCCATGGCGCGCGACGGAAAACTTGATCCGGTGATCGGTCGGGATGAAGAGATCCGGCGCACCATCCAGGTGCTGGTGCGCCGTACCAAAAATAATCCGGTGCTGATCGGCGAACCTGGTGTAGGCAAAACCGCGATTGTTGAAGGTCTCGCCCGACGGATCGTTGAGGGCGATGTCCCAACCGTGCTGGCTGACAAGCGTGTGGTGGAACTTGACCTTTCAGCGATGGTCGCCGGCGCGAAGTATCGCGGCGAATTCGAAGAGCGCCTCAAAGCGGTCTTAAAAGCAATTCAAGACGCTCAGGGGGGCATCATCACCTTCATCGATGAGCTCCACACGATGATTGGTGCTGGCGGCGCTGAAGGTGCCATGGACGCGGCCAACATGCTCAAACCCATGTTGGCGCGCGGTGAGTTGCACATGATCGGCGCCACGACGTTAACCGAGTACCGCTCAATCGAAAAAGATGCGGCGCTTGAACGCCGCTTCCAGCCGGTGCACGTCGCCGAACCAAGTGTCCCTGACACCATTGGGATTTTGCGGGGGTTACGGGAACGCTACGAGGTGCACCACGGGGTACGGATTACTGATGATGCGATCGTTGCCGCAGCGACTCTGTCTGACCGTTACCTCACCGACCGATTTTTGCCGGACAAAGCGATCGACTTAATGGACGAGTCGATGGCACGGTTACGCATCGCGATTGACTCGCTGCCGCCAGAGATTGACGAGGTGGATCGGCGGATGCGTCAACTACAGATCGAACGGGTGTCGGTCGCCAAAGACGATACGGATTCGGCGCGCACACGACTGGCCGACTTGGACGCAGAACTGGCCACACTGTCAGCAACTGACGCGGCGTTACGGCAACGTTGGGAACGCGAAAAAGCACTGATCGATGCGTTGCGACGCACCAAAGAACAACTGGAACAGTTACGTGATCAAGCCGATCAGGCCGAACGTGACGGCGATTTTACAAAAGCGTCAGAGCTTCGATACGGCCAGATTCCCGAGCTTGAACAGACTCAGAAAAATACGCAAGAAGCGATCGAAGAGCTGCGTGCCAGCGGAGAAAGCCTGTTGGAAGAAGAAGTCGGTGAGCAAGATATCGCCGAAGTAGTGGGCCGCTGGACTGGCATTCCAGCGGCGAAACTGATCGCATCTGAAGCGAGCAAACTGGCAAATCTTGATGAAGCGCTGCATGCCCGAGTCATCGGCCAGGACGTGGCTGTGCGTGCGGTTGCAAACGCGGTGCGTCGGGCACGTGCTGGCATTAGCGACCCGGATCGTCCGTTGGGCTCGTTTTTGTTTCTTGGTCCAACCGGGGTTGGTAAAACGGAACTGGCTCGCGCGCTGGCACAGTTTCTGTTCGATGATGAACGCGCCATGGTGCGTATCGACATGGGCGAGTTTCAAGAGAAACACACGGTGTCTCGCCTGATCGGTGCGCCACCTGGATATGTCGGTTACGACGAGGGCGGGCAGCTTACCGAAGCGGTGCGCCGTCGCCCCTACCGGGTGGTGCTGCTTGATGAGGTGGAGAAAGCCCATCCGGATGTGTTTAACGTGCTGTTGCAACTGCTCGATGACGGTCGGCTTACTGATGGTCAGGGACGCACCGTCGATTTTCGAAATGTTGTGGTGATCATGACTTCGAACCTTGGTTCATCACACATCCTTGATCCGGCCTTAAACACAGATCAGATCGCCGCATCGGTGCTGGATGATGTGCGTAGCCAGTTCAAACCGGAGTTTTTGAACCGGATCGATGAGCTGGTGATTTTTGAGCGGTTAACGCGCGATGAGTTGCGCCAGATTGTTGACATTCAGCTGCAACGGCTTGTGAAACGGCTTGCCGAACAAGAAGTCACGTTGGTAGTTGCTGACGCAGTCCGTGACCACCTGGCTGCGGTTGGCTATGACCCGCTGTATGGGGCGCGACCATTGAAACGGGCCATTCAAAAAGAACTTGAGGATCTGCTTGCAAGCGCACTAGTGAACGGCACCATCCAGTCTGGTATGACTGCGACGATCGATCGTGCGACTGACGGCACACTTGAAGTTATTACTTCCTAACAGCGCCAGACAGGACGCCAGGCAGTACGTATAGGAGGCGGGGGGGGGGGTGGT
>JBBDST010000064.1:0-47511 GCA_040904765.1 Nitriliruptoraceae bacterium | reverse complement strand
CCCCCCCCCCCCCCCCCCCCCCCCCGCCTCCTTAGTCGGCGTTTTTGCGGCTATTCGACAAGCCAGATGAAGTAGGCAACGAATGCAACAAACAGCCCGATCATCACCGGCGATACTTGCTTGATGCGACCTTTAAACAGCAGCATCAGTGGGAACAGCACGAGCCCAAGGGCAATACCGGTAGCGATTGAATAGGTCAACGGCATTGCGATGATGGTCACGAATGCCGGGATGGCATACGCCATGTCGTCCCACGGGATGTCACTTAAACCGCGCGCCATCATCACGCCAACAATTATCAGTGCAGGTGCCGTCACCGCCGGGGTAACCACACTCAACAGGGGTGAGAAGAACAAGGTCAACAGGAACAAGACGGCGGTCATAACCGACGTCAATCCGGTGCGACCACCGGCCCCAACACCGGCAGCAGATTCGATGTATGAGGTCGTGGTTGAGGTGCCAAGTGCCGCACCAGCGATCGTTGCGGTTGAGTCGGCTACCAGCGCTTTGTTGCCATTTGGCAGGTTGCCGTCACGGTCAAGCAGACCAGCCTGGTTGGTTACGGCAATCAGCGTGCCGGCAGTGTCAAAGAAATCAACAAATAGCATAGTGAAAACGACCACAAGCAGTTCGACGGTGAACAGCGACGGAATTTCTGCAAACGCCGCACCAAACGTTGGTGCGAGCGACGGCGGGCTTGATACGAGCGCGCTTGGCGCATCAGCGATTCCAAACGCCACGCCAACGATTGCGGTGACGACGATGCCGTAAAACACTGCGCCACGGAGTTTGCGCATCAAGAACAACGATGTGACCAGAATTCCGAAAATTGCCAGCAGCGTGGAGTTCTCGCCAAGCTCACCTAGACCAACCAAAGTGGCGGGGTTTGCGACGATGATGCCGGCATTTTTCAACCCGATGAATGCGATGAACAGACCGATTCCGGCACCAACCGCAAGTTTTAGCGGCAGCGGAATCGCATTAATGACCGCACGCCTTGCGCCAGTCACTGCCAGCAGCAAGAACAGCACACCAGAAACCAACGTTGCGGCCAACGCGGTTTCCCAAGGGATACCCATACCCAACACGACCGTGTAGGCAAAGAACGCATTGAGTCCCATCCCTGGCGCCTGTGCGATGGGAAGCCTCGCATACAGGCCCATGATGAGCGTGCCGATCGCCGCGGCCAGACAGGTTGCGACAAACACGGCACCAGAATCCATCCCGGCGTCACCCAAAATACCGGGGTTCACAAACACGATATATGCCATCGCAAGGAACGTTGTCACTCCGGCGGTGATTTCGGTGCGGACATTGCTGCCTTTTTCGCGGATCTTGAAATAACGGTTCAGTCCCTCGGCAAGTGCCGAACGACTGCCTGCAGATGTTTTTGCCACAGGACTCTCCTTGGTGGTGGGCGCCAACGGCGCGCAGTATGCGCGCGGGCGCACGTCGAAAGGCCCAAGCTCCCGACATGCGGGGCACCTTAGGATGCCAACCGCACAAAATGTGGGCACACTGACCGTCGCTTCACAACCCGGAGGACAGATGGACCGTGTAGATGCCGATGCGGTGGTTGTCGGTTCAGGCCCCAACGGATTAAGTGCTGCGCTTACGTTGGCACTGGCCGGTCAACGTGTCATCGTGTGTGAAGCCTCCGACACGATCGGTGGCGGGGCCCGCACGGTGGCTGACAGCCACGTTGAAGGGTTGCTGCATGACCATTGTTCAGCCGTGCATCCGCTCGCGCTCGCCTCGCCTGCGTTCAACCAGTTTGCGTTGCACCGTTACGGACTGACTTACGCCCATGCGCCAGTTGCGTTGGCGCATCCGTTCGATGACGGGTCAGCTGCGGTGCTGACCAACGATCTTGACGAGACGGTGGCCGAGCTTGGTCCAGACGGGTCGGCCTGGCACAACCTCACCGCCCCGTTTCTGCCACGGTTTGATCAGCTGATCGAGCAGGTGTTAGGTCCGTTGGTGCGCTTTCCGGCGAACCCGGTGTTGACAGCACGCTTTGGTATGAACGCGTTGTTGCCGGCAACCACTGTGGCACGACGGTTTGCCACCGGACGTGGTGCCGCGATGTTTGTAGGGCTGGCCGCCCACGGAATGGCCAATCTTGCTTGGCCGTTCACGGCAGGAGTCGGCTTGACGTTAGGCCTAGCCGCGCATGCTGGCGGCTGGCCGGTGATTCAAGGCGGTTCACAGGCGCTAAGTGACGCGTTGGCGGCGGCGTTGCAGGCTCATGGTGGTGAGATCATTACCGGACATACGGTGACACAGATGCAGGATCTGCCGCGTGCCAGAGTCGCGCTGTTTGCCACATCACCAACCGCACTAGCTGCCATCACCGGCGAGGCGCTGCCTCGTGCGGATCGGCAACGGTTTGCCCGTTGGCGTTACGGCCCATCGGCGTTCAAAGTCGATTTTGCGGTGCGTGGTGCGGTTCCGTGGGCTTCTGAGCAGGCACGCCAAGCCGGCACGCTGCATCTTGGCGGCACAGCAGAAGAAATAGTTGACGGCGAACGGGGATGTGTGAACGGTGAACTGGCAGATCGGCCCTTTACGCTGGTCAGCCAACCGCACGTGGCAGATCCGTCACGTCAAGTGGACGGCATCACCCCACTGTGGGCATACACACATGTGCCCCACAACGATCCGACTGACGTGTCGGCCCGTATCCGCGCACAAATTGAACGGTTTGCGCCGGGTTTTGCCGGTCAGATTGTCAACGAGACGGTGACCACACCGGCCGATTTCGCTGCCGGCAATGCAAACTATGTTGGGGGTGACATTGCCGTTGGCGCGACCACTCCACGGCAGTTGCTGGCCCGACCCAAGATGCATCCAGATCCGTACCGGACAGGGATGCCTGGTGTGTGGCTGTGTTCAGCCGCAACCCCGCCAGGCCCTGGCGTGCACGGGATGTGTGGCGTGCATGCGGCCCGTTCGGCGTTACGCGTGTTGAACCGTTGACCGCTACGCTTAAAAACGTTTGCTTTGGTTGACGAACGGAGCGGTTGTGTCCCCGCACGACAGTGCAAAAGATGAGGCGCACGACCCGTTTGCGCCGATTGAAGCCTCACCTCGGTTTGCTCACGCGTATGCGGCGATCGCAGCGCTGCTCGGCGTTGTTTCTATAGTCGGACTGATCGCACCGTTTGCCGGTCCGATCGGGATGGCCTTGGGGTTGGTTGCGCATGTGAAAGGCAGCCGATTTGGCATGCCAAGCACGGTCGTTGCCGCTGTTGGCATGATTATTGGTATGTCATTGACAATGTATTTGCGCTGACAGAACCGTTACGCTGCCCGTTATCAGGTAGCACAGCTACGGCCCAACGAAATGGCGGCCGGACGAAAAGGCGCCTTACAAAGGACGTGTCATGGCGGTGATCAAAACGATCGATCTGGTCGGGGTTTCGACTGAATCGTGGGTGGATGCGGCCGATCAGGCGGTGAGTGAAGCCACTAAGACGTTACGCAACGTCGAAGGGTTCACCGTGCTTGAAATGTCCGCCATGGTGGACGACAACGCGGTTATCGAATTTCACACGCACGTCAGTGTCCGTTTTCGGATTTCGCGTTAAGTGACGTGTGAAGTGGATGAAAGGGCAGGCGTGTGAGCGGGATGGTTGAACCTCTCACAACGCTTACTGCAGGGATGACCCTGATTGTTGGTGGTGATCGCAGGGTGCAAGTTGATGAGGCGTTAGCGAACGCGTTTGGTGCCGGCGATGCGCTGATTGTGGTGCCAGATACAGGCGAACTGCTGCACATTAAAAAAAGCGATCGGGCTGCAGCAGCGGACGCGGTCGGTGCCGCCGCCGGTGCGTTTCGTGCGCTGGGTGAAATAGATGATCACGCGCTTGACACGTTTTTTGCTGCGTTTGCCGATCGGCTCGGTGATGACACCGTGTTCGCCCAGATAGTGGCGGCAAATGACACTGACGTCGAACAGGCCAAAGCACGGGGGCGTTCAACCACCCGGCTGGTGATCACCGAAGCGATGCGTCGCGACATGATCGCGGGGCTTGACAACTGGGTTGTGACGCCGTCGCTGCGTGGCCACGTGCGGCGCACCATCACCCACGACGGATTCACGCTTGATGAAGTCATCGACCGGCTCGGAGTGATTGCGTTTGTGTTTGAAGGCCGACCCAACGTGTTTGCTGATGCGCTTGGGGTGTTGCGTTCCGGCAACACGGTGGTGTTTCGGATCGGTTCGGACGCGTTAAACACGGCCCGGGCGATTGTCACTCATGTGCTTGAACCGGCCCGCGAACAGGCCGGACTGCCTAAAGGGGTGGTGTCGCTGGTGGATGCGGCTTCCCATGCCGCCGGCTGGGCGCTGTTTAGTGATCCGCGGCTGGCTTTGGCGGTAGCGCGCGGTTCAGGCAAAGCGGTTAAGGACCTTTCTGCAGTGGCTTTGCAGGCAGGCGTGCCGGTGTCTGCTCACGGCACTGGTGGGGCGTGGCTTATCGCTACTGGCACTGCCGATGTGGGGCGGTTACAGGCGGTGATCGTTCATTCGTTGGATCGCAAAGTGTGTAACACGTTGAATGTCGTTGTGGTGCCTCGGTCGCATGCGGACACGCTGATGCCGGTTGTTATCGATGCGCTTACCGATGCTGCTTCGCGGCGTGACAGCGTGCCGAAACTGCATGTGGTTGGTGACGCAGCCAACTATGTTCCCGTTGATTGGTTTGATGTGCCGGTCGCAGTTGCGCGGGCTGATGGCACCCATCAAGAAACCCGGGCAGAACAAAGCGATATGGCGGTGTTGGCAACCGAATGGGAATGGGAAGACGCGCCCGAAATGAGCGTCGTGCTGTGTGACGATCTTGTCGAGGCGATCGGCTTGTTTAATACCTACGCGCCTCGGTTTGTGTTGTCGGTGATCAGTCGCGACGAAGACGACCATGTGTTGGCGTTTAATACGGCCGAAGCCCCCTATGTTGGTGACGGGTTCACCCGTTGGGTGGATGGCCAGTATGCGTTGGGTGTGCCAGAACTTGGCTTGTCGAACTGGGAACGTGGCCGGCTGTTGGCGCGCGGCGGCATCCTCACCGGTGAGAGCATTGCGACGATGCGGTACCGGGTCCGGCAGCATGATCCGCAGGTGTCTCGCTAAGACCACACCTACAGTTACAGTCGTGGGGTGCGCTACGGTTATCGGCTGTGGCAAGCAACTGGCCGTGTCGTGAAGAAAGCAGCCCCAAACGTTGCGTGCGGGGACTCTGATGTGAAGGACAAGGTGTGCCGGTAACGATCATCGTTGGTGCCCAATGGGGTGACGAAGGCAAGGGGAAAGCAACCGACCTCTTGGCCGATGCAACCGACCTTGTGGTGCGCTACCAAGGCGGAAATAACGCCGGACACACCGTCATTGTCGGCGATGAAGTGTTCAAACTGCATCTCATCCCTTCAGGCATCCTTTATCCGCATGTGACCCCGGTGATTGCCGACGGGGTCGTTATCGATCCTAAGGTGTTGCTGGAAGAACTCGACGGGCTCACCGCACGCGGCCTTGACCCGTTTAGTCGCATTAAAGTTTCTGGCAACGCGCACCTGATCATGCCGTATCACCGCGAACTTGACCTGCTCACCGAACGTCGGCTTGGCAGCAACAATCTGGGCACGACCCGCCGTGGAATCGGTCCGGCCTACGCCGATAAAGCCGCCCGAGTGGGTTTACGGTTTCAGGATCTGTTTGACGAAAACATTTTCCGTAAAAAACTTGAAGCGGCGCTGGAACACAAAAACGAGCAGCTCGCCAAAATCTACAACCGGCTGCCGATGAGTGCCGATGACATCGCTACCGAATATCTGGGTTACGCCAAACGGCTCGCTCCGCTGCATGCCGACACGACCGATCTGATCCACACGGCCCTAGAAAGCGGCAAACACATCATCCTCGAAGGAGCCCAAGGCACCCTGCTTGACCTCGACCACGGCACCTATCCGTTTGTGACCTCATCGAATCCGGTCGCAGGCGGTGCGTTGACCGGTGCCGGCCTTGGCCCAAAACACGTTGACCGGGTTATTGGTATCACCAAGGCGTATGTCACCCGAGTTGGGGCTGGACCGTTTCCAACCGAACTGTTTGATGACATCGGCGCGAAAATCACGGATATCGGTGGCGAGTTTGGCACCACCACCGGGCGCACCCGCCGGGTCGGATGGTTTGACGCTGTGCTGTCACGCTACGCCAACCGGGTGAACGGATTCACCGACATTTTCCTCACCAAACTGGATGTCCTGTCACAGTTTCCCACGTTGAAAGTGGCAACCGCATATCGCTACAACGGCGAGGAATACCGCCATTTCCCGCCCCACCAAAGCATCTTCCATCATGCCGAACCGGTGTATCAAGACTTTGCCGGCTGGACCGGAGACATCTCCAACATCAGCGCCTACGGCGATTTGCCACAAGAAGCCCGCGACTATGTCGACGCGTTGGAAGGCGAATCAGACACCCCCATCACGTGGGTGTCGATCGGCCCGAAACGGTCCCAAACGTTGATTCGTCGGGACGTGCCGCTGGTCAGTCATGCCTGAACGTTTCGACGTTGCCGTCATCGGTGCTGGCCTTGCCGGGCTTACTTGCGCCCGAGACCTGATCGACCAAGGACGCTCCGTTGTCGTGTTTGACACCAACCCGTGTGTTGGCGGGCGTGTCCGTAGCGACCACGTGGACGGCTTTATTCTTGACCGTGGCTTTCAGGTGCTGCTCACCGGCTATCCGGCAGCGAAACGACGTTTTGACTATCACGCACTTGACTTGCAGGCATTCGCCCCAGGGGTACGTATTCACGTTGACGGCGATGTGCACCGCATCGGCGATCCGTTTCGGGAACCTAGCTCGGCGTTTGCCACGTTGCGGGCCCCAATCTTTACGATAAATGATCTGGCACGGCTCATGTTTTGGCGTCGTGCCATCACTCGTCCGCCTGGCCAGACGCTTGCGAACCGGGGGCAAGGCACCACCGCACAACTGTTTGAGGCGCTGCGGTTCTCGTCGCGCAGCATCGAACGGTTCTTTCAGCCGTTTCTCGCCGGCGTGTTTTTTGACCCGGACTTGTCAACCTCATCACGTCTGACCGAACTGGTGTTTCGGAGTTTCTTCACCGGCGACGTGGCAGTCCCTGCCGCAGGGATGGGGGCACTTTCGGCACAACTGGCGGCCCCCATCAACGAACACGTCCGGTTAAACACCCGCATTGTGCGCATCGAGGAAACCACCGACCGGGTGATCGTCGCGTTGGCAGATGGCGACACGGTGCATGCCGACCGCGTGGTTGTCGCAACCGATCCGCCCAACGCTAAAGCTTTGCTTACTGACGGTCAGCTCGGTCACGTGGCGCCAGGTCTTGGCACCACCACCGTGTATTACGTCACAGACGAAGCGCCCACCTACGCCCGCACGCTCGATTTGGGTTTGCCAAGCGAAGGGCCGATCACTACTTGCGCCGTGGTGACCAACATTGCGCCCTCGTATGCACCAGAGGGCAAAACGTTGATTTCCGTGTCACTGCTTGGAGTGGGCCACGACGCGACCAAAACAGACCAAACGTTACGCCGCCAGCTGGCTACGTGGTACAGCCCTGAAGTTGCCAACTGGCAGCAGCTGGCTGTGTATGAAATTGCCTATGCGCAGCCGCGCCAACAACCAAACGATTTGGCGGTGATGGCCCGTGACGTGAAACTCACTTCACGGTTGTATGTCGCAGGTGACCATCGCGACACCGGCACTATTCAAGGCGCTCTGGTGTCGGGGCGACGGGCCGCACAGGCCATACTCACCGAAACCAAGGGGTAAGTGAACATGCGGGTGATGGTGATTGGCAGTGGTGGACGAGAACATGCCTTGGCGTGGCGGCTGAACCGTTCGCCATCGGTGACCTACCTGTGTTCTGCCCCAGGAAACCCGGGGATGGAAACGCTTGGGCCCGTGTTTGCGCTTGACATGCTTAAGCCCGAAGCGGTTGTTGCCTTGGCGCAACGTGAAACGATCGATCTGGTTGTTGTCGGACCTGAAGCGCCTCTGGTTGCCGGCGTTGCGGACGCCTTGCGCGCAAACGCGATCGCCGTGTTTGGACCTGACGCCAATGGGGCACAGATCGAAGCGTCCAAGACGTTTGCGAAACAGGTGATGGCAGCAGCCAACGTGCCAACCGCCGGCAGTGTTGCGGTCAGCGACGTTGCGGCTGCGTACGCGGCGTTAGAACGTTTCGGTGCCCCACATGTGGTGAAAGCTAACGGGCTTGCGCAAGGCAAAGGAGTGACCGTTACAACGTCACTGGTCGAGGCCCACAAAGCGGTTCATGCGGCCCTTATCGAGCGGACGTTTGGAGATGCCGGCACCACCTTGGTCATTGAAGAGTTTTTGGATGGGCCAGAACGCAGCGTGTTTGGAGTGTGTGACGGCACTGACGTGGTGTTGCTCTGCCCAGCACAAGACTACAAACGGGCCTACGACGGTGACGAAGGACCAAACACCGGCGGTATGGGGGCGTTCTCGCCGGTTGCCGGCTTTGACGTTGACGACGTGCAGGAGCTTGCTGAAAGCGTTTTTCGACCGGTGTTAGCCGAACTGGCCCAACGGGGCACGCCGTTTCGTGGGTTGCTGTACGCCGGTATTGTTCTAACCGTCAACGGGCCAAAACTGCTTGAGTTCAACGCACGCTTTGGAGATCCGGAAACACAGGCGATTTTGCCGCGTTTCGAAGGCGACTTTGCGGCCCTGTTGTATGCGGCAGCAACCGGGCAAGTCAGTGACGTGCCGGTTGGCTGGCGGGATGAGGCGGCAGTGACCGTGGCATTGACGTCAGCTGGTTACCCCGGGGCCTACACGACCGGTGAAGTGATCACCGGCATTGATGCCGCCGAAGTCGATCCGAATGTGGTCGTGTTTCATGCCGGCACGACCCGTCGTGACGATGGGGCGCTTGTCACTAGCGGCGGACGGGTATTAAACGTCACCGCAGTTGGTCGCGACCGCGCTGAGGCGCGTCAACGGGCGTACGCGGCTGCCGCCAAGATTCGTTTTCATGGCGCGACTTACCGCAGCGACATCGCCACTTGAGCCGCTAGGCGCTTAAAGGTTTGCCGGCGTCAACCCAGCGAATAAGCCCGCCGGCCAGTTCACGCACGTCGGTGAATCCAAGGTCAGTCATCAACGTTGTGACGTGACTGGTGCGTTGACCACTGCGGCAGTACAGCACGTACGTCTGATCGCGATCAAGTGCGGCAATGTCGCTGGTAAACCCGGGCGCATAAAAATCGATGTTGACGACCGTGTCTGCCAGGCGTGCCTGAGCAACTTCTTCTTGCGTGCGAACGTCTAACAGCACCGGGCTGTCGTGTTCGAGGGTGGCGGCAATGTCTTCAACCGAAACGCGACGGACCCCGGGGGTTTGGCTGTCGCGTGAAGCCAGCAGCAAAAACGGCACGATGGCGGCAACCAACGCAGCGACGCGGCGCATGGCAGGTCCTTAGTTTGGCGGGGTAGATGCGGGAAGTCTACGCGTCACCCTTATGCTTTGCCGACGACTTGTCGGCCAGCAATGTGAAGGTGAAGCCTGTGGCGACGTTCAGTGTGGCACCACTTGCTACCGGCACGTTTCTTGACGCGCGTGAGGCCCCTGGCGCACCTGACGTTGCTGATGTTGCCGTGGCGCCAAACGGTGACGTTTTGCTGCTCACCCGTAACCCGTCGGTTGTGACCGTGTTTGACGTTTCAGGCCAGTTTGTACGCCAGTTTGGTGCCGGCCTGTTCAGTCCACGTCCACACGGCATTGCGGTCGGATTTGATGACACGGTGTATGTGGTTGACGAGCTAGCGCACGCCGTCTGGTGTTTTACGGCTGATGGCACCCATACGGCAACGCTTGGTGAGCCCGATACGCCCAGTGACACCGGCTATGCGCATGAGGGCAGTATCTATGCCCGGACGTTGTCGATCGTACGGGCCGGAGCACCGTTTCATCGGCCAACAGCCCTTGCGGTCGCCCCCAACGGCGACCGCTATGTGACCGACGGGTATGGCAACGCAGCCGTCCACCGTTTTGATGCTAACGGGACGTTGCTGCAGTCATTTGGTGGACCTGGATCAGCGCCAGGCCAGTTTCGCCTGCCGCATGCACTGGTCGTGACGGCACATAGCCAGGTGGTGGTGGCAGATCGTGAAAACGATCGGCTGCAAGTGTTCGATGCCACCGGGGCAGTGATTGACGTGTGGAACGACGTGCAGCGTCCGTGCGCGTTAGGCCTTGATGCGACCGGCAACGTGTATGTCGGCGAACTTACCTGGTGGCCGGCCGACCGGTCGTTTCGCCACGGCGTCAACTATGCCCAAGCACCGGCGCGTATCAGCGTGTTTTCGCCAAATGGTGTGCTGCTGCACCGTCATGTCAGTGGCGGGGATGGCACGGGTGATGGCGAGTTCATCGCACCACACGGGCTTGCAGTAGCTGCCGATGGCAGCGTGCTGCTGGCTGAAGTTGCTCACAGTTTTTGTGTGGCCCGCGGAATCGAACAGCCTGACGTGAACCGGTTTCACAGATTTCGCTTCGGCGCATAGCAACTGTTGACTAGGGTACAAGGGTGCTAGGGCGCAGCCGTTTGCTGCCCGTCGAACCGGCTGGCACATGCCGGTGCCCTGCCGCCACGTTTTACCACCGCTACCCATACCACCTGTTGGGAGACACCATGAAGTTTGCTTTCACCGGCGACTCGATTTTAAACGGCGTCGTGCGTGACGCCACATCCGATCGGTTCCATGAGATCGTTAAACGCACCCAGTCGGCCGATATCACGCTCACCCACCTTGAGACGCTCATCCATGACTACGACGGCCCCGAGGTGTATCCGGCGGCCGAAGCAGGCTGGACGTGGATGCGTTCACCCCGCTCCATCCTGGACGAACTGAGTTGGATGGGGTTCCAAGGCGTGACGCTTGCGTCGAACCACACGCTTGACTACTCCTACGGTGGCATGAAAAGCACCATCGCTGCGTTGCAAGACGCCGGCCTGGCACACGCCGGTGCAGGCAACGACCTTGAAGAAGCATCCGCGCCGGCAATCATCGGCACAGACGACTTTAAAGTCGGCGTGATTTCAATGGCGTCGTCGTTTCAGCCGTTTAGTCGCGCAGGTCAACCACGGCCAGACATTAAAGGCCGCCCCGGTCTGAACCCGTTGCGGTTTCGTTACGTCGCGGACGAAGAAAAACTTGCTCAACTGCGCGACATGTGGAAGTCGATGGGCTGGTGGATCCTGCAAGTCGCTGACGACGAATGGTGGGCCCACCCGGCCGGGCTTCACGTCAGTGTCACCAAAGTGCGTTTAGGTGACGTCGACGGGCTTGTAACTGACGTTGATCCGCTCGACCTTGAACGTCACCGTCGCAGCATCGAAAAAGCCAAAGCAATGTGTGACTTTGTGATGGTGCACGTACACAACCACGAATGGGACCCAAAGCAGGGCATCCATGCGCCACCAGAGTTCTCCAAACAGTTCGCACGCGCCAGCGTTGACGCTGGCTGTGACCTGTTTGTGGCCGAAGGTGGACACGCATCGTTGCGGGGCATCGAGGTGTATAACGGCAAGCCAGTGTTTTATGATCCAGGTGACTTCTTCCGCATGTCTGACAACGTGACGAAGTTCCCAACCGACTTTTTTGAACGCACCCACTTCAACCTGCCGAACTACCAAACTGCGACCGTTGAAGAAGGCATCACGGCCCGGAAAAACTCTGGTGCGGACAACCCGGAGAACCCACCGGGGGGCTACTTCTGCGGCAAAGTTGAGGGCGGTTTCGTGCCGATCTGCAACATCAACGCCTCCGGTGCGATTGACCAGATCGAACTTCACCCCTACGACTGGTCAATGAGCAAAGAACAGGCCGGCCACGTCGGTATTCCTTTGGCCATCGAAGGCGAGCAAGCAGATGCGTTGATTGCCTACGAGCAGGAGCTGTCCGACCCGTTTGGTACCACCATTCGCAACGAAAATGGCGTCGGCATCATCGACGTTCGTTAACTTTTGCCACGTCACACCAGTGGGCCCCGGCAGTTACGCCGGGCCCACTGGCATGAACGGACGGTGTCAGCCTTTTAACACCGGGATGACTTCGCGGCTGAGTAGATCGATCGACTGTAGTGCCGAGGTTGCCGGCATCCCCGACCAGTGGGTGCGAAACACGAAATTGTTGATGTTGAGTTCGTCACGCCACGGCAGTAACTGTCGGATGCAGTCTTCTGGCGAGCCGATAATGAACCGGTCTTCTTCCAACTGTTCAAACGGCAGATCGAATGACTCATCTCCTGGCAGGGCCTTGTGCTGACCCCACGACTGGTAGGTCTGGTACTTCTCGCCCAAAAACGGTGCGGCAAGTTCGATTGCTTCTTTGCGGCTAGGCGCACAAAAAATCTCTTTGAACGCCGGCAGTTCCGTTGCCGGGGGCAGGTTGTGTGCGGCACGTTCGGTATGGAACAGTTCGAGCTGATTGGCGACTGTTTCCATCCGCGCGTGTGGATTGATCATCCAGGTATCACCGATCCTGGCAGCACGCAGCACGGCTTTGTCACTGTTGGCTGCAACCCACATTTGTGGCCGTGGGCGTTGCAACGGCAAGGTGGTGAGTGACGCGTTATCCAGTTTGCACCATGGCAGATCGACCGTAACGCTTTCGCCGGCCCACAGTTGCGAAATGATCTCCCAGTTCTTTTCGAACCGTTCTACCCGGGTGCCATCGGGGATCGCAAACGCGTTGTACTCCACATCGCGGTAGCCAAGCCCAATGCCGTAGATGAATTTGCCCCGACACATGATGTCAAGGGTTGCGATTTCTTCGGCCACATGCACCGGGTTTAGTAGGGCGATCAGTTGGATTCCAAGCCCCAAATCCATATCGCCTACTTCGGTTGCAAGCCGCGCCATAAACGGTACCGGCTGGGTTTGCGACAACGTGGACAAGAAATGTTGGCCGACCCACACGGTGTCCCAACCGTGGTCGCGGATCGCATGCACCATCTGAATCTGTTCATCTAACGCGGTCAGCATGTTGGTACCAGCCGGATGCTGGTTACTGACAAAGAGCGCAAATTTCATCGACGTCTCCCGGGTCGTATCCCTAAACCTGCAAGAAGGACACCCTACTCAAACAGTGACTGCGACCAACTATTGGCTGACGTGTACTTCGTAAGCTTCACCGTCTGCCAGCGTTGCACCCAACGCTTTGATCAGTTCACGGGCACTTTCGGCAGTGAGTTCAACGGCGACCCGTCCGCCTGGCCCTAGATCATGATTCACAAAATCAAGCAATATGGCGTGGTTGTCGTGCAGATGAGCCGGATGGTCATACCCGACCGTAATGTTTGCCAACGAAAACCAACCTGATGCGCCCTTGGCGCTGCCGGTGGTTTGAATCTGTCCGCTGATACTGGTGCACATCACTGTCTCCGTTTGGTTGTTAGCGCAGCGTGTTGTTCAAAAACGTCAGTATTTTGCGCCAGCCGTCAACCGCTGATTCTGCGTGGTACATCGCCGGACGGTCGTAATAGAAAAAGCCATGACCAGCCTCGGGATAACGGTGAAATTCAAACGTTTTGCCCGCCGCAACGAGCACTGCTTCATGCTGGTCCACTTCGGCCGGGGTTGGGGCCGTATCTTTGTCGCCAAACAGTCCAAGCACCGGGCAGGACAGTTGCTCGGTTAAATCAATCGGTGCTACCGGGTAACGGTCATTCAATTCTTCTGGCGCCATCACGACCCGTCCGCCCCACAAGTCGACCACCGCGGCAACGTTTTGGTCGTTGCAGGCCGTGAGTAGTGCATGACGGCCTCCAGAGCATGAACCCATTACCGCCACGTTGCCGTTGGTCACCGGATGGTTTTTGAGCCAGGCAACACAGGCCTTGCCGTCATCGATAACGGCCTGATCGGAGACGTCGCCGGCGGCACGCACCATGGCAGAGACGTCGTCTGGATCGCCCTGACCAAACCGCGAATACAGGTCAGGACACACCGCAAAAAAGCCATGTTGCGCCAGTTTGCGGGTTGCTTCGCGGTAGTACTCGTCCCAGCCTGGCCGATGGTGGAACAGCACCACTGCGGGAAATGGTCCGCTGCCAAGTGGGCGTGCGCTGTAGGCGGGCAGCCAGCTGCCGTCTGCGTGACGCACCGTCACCGTTTCGGCGATCATCCCTTCGTACTGTCCCGTATCGATCATGTGACGCTCCTTAATGTTAGGGCAGTCTTCTCGTTCAACCGTGTGGACGCTAATCTCCTAATTGGCGCACGTCTAGAGTTGGTGCGCTCAAGGTAGGACGACGCATCCAGCCAACCGGAAGGCCGTAGCTGTGAATCTTGAAGCGCTGCTCGGAGATGACGCCAACGATTTGTTGACGCACACATGCACCGGGATTCCTAAATCGTCACTGCACCTGCCGTCACCGCGGTTTGTTGACGACGTGTTTGCGCAAACAGACCGGCCTGTGCCGGTGCTACGCAGTATGCAGAGTCTGTTTGATGCGGGCCGTCTAGGAGGCACCGGGTATCTGTCGATTCTGCCGGTTGACCAAGGTATTGAGCATTCAGCGGCTGCATCATTCGCACCGAATCCGACCTATTTTGATCCGAAGAACATTGTGGAACTCGCCATTGAAGGCGGCTGCAACGCAGTTGCGTCAACAATGGGTGTGCTGGCGTCGGTTTCGCGCTCGTATGCGCACCGCATCCCGTTCATTGCCAAAATCAACCACAACGAACTGCTCACCTACCCCAACCGTTACGACCAGGTGATGTTTGGTTCGGTTGAAAAGGCCTCCGACTTAGGTGCGGTTGGGGTTGGCGCGACGATCTATTTTGGTTCCGAAGAGTCGATGCGGCAACTTGGCGAAGTCAAAGATGCCTTTGAACAAGCCCACCAGTTGGGCATGTTCACTGTGCTGTGGTGCTACCTGCGCAACGACGCTTTCAAAAATGCGGACGGTGACCACCATGCGGCAGCGGACTTGACCGGTCAAGCCAACCACATTGGGGTCACGATCGGTGCGGACATCATCAAACAAAAAGCTCCCGAATCAAACGGCGGTTTCACTTCGGTTGGGTTTGGTAAAACCCATAAGCTGGTGGAAGATGGGCTCACGACCCCACATGTGATCGACTGGACCCGCTGGCAGGTCGCCAACTGTTACATGGGGCGCAGCGGACTGATCAACAGTGGCGGCGCATCATCTGGCGCATCTGATCTGGCTGAGGCGGTCCGTACGGCGGTGGTGAACAAGCGCGGTGGCGGCATGGGTCTGATTTCGGGCCGTAAGGCGTTTCAGCGTGAGCGCGCCGAAGGTGTGGCGCTACTCAACGCCATTCAAGACGTGTATTTAGACGATGCGGTGACGATCGCTTAACGACGAGACGTCGCGTGGCATAGTGGGGACGGGGCAGACGCCACCGGCACCCTTTCAATACGGGTGAAAGGCGTACGTATGGCACTGTCTGACTTAACCCATCTGCGTTCGGGCAAAGTACGCGACCTGTATGTCGTTGATCAAGACACGCTGCTGCTGGTTGCTTCCGATCGTGTGTCGACCTTCGATGTGGTGCACCCGACCCCGGTACCCAACAAAGGCCGGGTGTTGACGGCACTGAGCGCGTTTTGGTTTCAGCAGGTCGCCCAAGTGATGCCAAATCATCTGTTGTCTACCTCTACCCTTGATTTGCCAGAACATCTGCAGGCAGACGTCGAGTTCTTGCGTGGTCGGTTTATGTTGTGCAAAACGGTTGACATCATTCCGTTTGAATGTGTTGTACGTGGCTATCTGGCTGGTTCAGGCTGGAGCGAATATCGTGACGGCGGGGCCGTGTGTGGGGTTGAACTGCCGCCAGGGTTACGTGAAGCAGATCGTTTGGACACGCCGATCTTCACTCCGGCAACCAAAAACGAGGCGGGCACGCACGACGAGAACGTCCCGTTTGCCGTGATGGTTGATGCGCTGGGTGAAGGCCTTGCCACCACCATGAAAGAACGGGCAATTGCGCTCTATAACCTCGGTGCAGCCCATGCGGCGACCCGCGGCATCATTTTGGCTGACACCAAATTTGAATTTGGCTTGCGCGACGGCGAACTGGTGTTAGCTGACGAGGTGATGACCCCCGATTCGTCACGCTACTGGCCCAAAGACAAATGGCAGCCTGGCGCCACTCCGCCAAGTTTCGACAAACAGTTTGTGCGCGACTTTGCACAAACCACCGGGTGGGACAAACGTCCCCCAGCTCCAGCCCTTCCCGCCGACGTGGTTGCCCACACGGCCGCAACTTACGTGTCGGTGTATGAGACACTGACACAGATGCCGTTTGCAGCATGGCTAGACCAGCCCTAAGGCGGTCAGTCGCTAACGTTGCCTTGCCACATCTTTGGAGATACCTGTGAATCTTGAGCCCGAAATCGTTGCACTGCTGGTCGTTATTGTGGCCAGTGTTGCAGTGATACTGGCGTTCTTTGTCACAGTGTTGACACTGCGGCTAAGACGCCTTGACCGCCGTTACGTCAAAGCGTTCGCCAATGGCGAACATGACGTCGTTCGAGCGTTAGCCGCGTTTGCGTCACGACTCGAACGCGCCGAAGCACATGCGGCCGCACAAGACGGCACCGTGCATCGACTGGCGGACACGCTCAGCTACACCGTGTCGCACGCCACAGTGGTGCGCTACGACGCGTTTTCTTACATGGGCGGCGATCAGTCGTTTTCCCTTGCGCTCCTTGACGCACACGGCACCGGTGCCGTGATTTCGGCAATCAACGGCCGTTCCGACACGCGCGTATACGCCAAGCCGGTACGTAACGGCGTTTCCGATGCGGCGTTAAGCGCCGAAGAACAGCAAGCCATTACCGCGTCCCAAGAACGCCACCAAACCGCACGGATGGCAACGTCGTGACGGCACACATCACCGCCTATCTTGGGCCCGAAGGAACCTTCACCGAAACGGCAGCCCGCGCTGTTACCAAACATGACACGACGGCGAAACTGTTGGCCTGTCACGATATTCCCCAAGTATTCCGTCACGTTTCAGACGGCCTGGCAACGCAAGGTGTCGTTCCGATCGAAAACACGCTTGAAGGCTCCGTTACGGCCACCCTTGACGCGCTCGCAGCCCACACGGACCTGCTGATCACCGCCGAACATGAACTTGCTGTCGAACTGGTCGCAGCCGCTCCCAACGGCACGACGCTTGACGCAGTCACAGCCGTGTATTCACATCCGGTGCCGTTGGCCGGTTGCAGCCAGTGGCTGTCGCGCTTGACTGGTTCAGTCGAACGGGTGAGCATGTCCTCAACGGCTCGCGCCGCCGAACATGCAGCCGAGCAGGGCATCGGCCATGTAGCGATCGTGAACCGGCTGGCGGCAGAACGTTACGGACTGAGCGTGCTGGCCGACGCGATCACTGATCGTGACACGAACACCACCCGGTTTGTGGTGGTCGGTACAGAACTTCCTGCCCCGACCGGCTGGGACAAAACGTCGGTTGTGGTGTACATCGACACGAACCGTCCAGGGGCGTTGTTGAAACTGCTGGAAGTGTTTGCTGAACGCGATTTGAACTTAACGAAGATCGAATCGCGCCCAACGAAAGCAGAACTGGGCGAATACTGCTTCTTTGTGGATGTTGAAGGCCATGTGCTTGACGCGAGAGTTGGCGATGCCTTGGCTGCGGTACGTCGTACGCAGCGTGACATCACCATCCTTGGGTCCTACCCGCGTGCCACACCGTTTGATGCGGCCGCTGCCCAACATGCCAAGGTCGACGATGTGAAACATCGCGACGCCACCGCATGGCTTCAGGCATGGCGAGCCTCTGCGACCGGGCGCGACGCAACGAAAGGACCGTTAGCGTGATTGATGCGCGTGCTCTTGACGAAAACTTTGAGACCTATGCGACTGCGCTTGCACGCCGTAATGTCAGTCGCGATGCCCTTGAGGCGTTGCGCCAGCTTGAACACAAACGTCGTGAAGCAGTCCATGCCTTAAACGAGCTACGCGCCGCACAGCGCACAGCTTCACAGCAGATCTCAACCGCCACACCTGAAGAACGGCCGGCCTTAATTGATGCAGCCCAGACGTTAAAAGCCAGGGTTGCGGCCGCCGAAGAGCAGCTCGCAGTACTTGACGCCGAGCATCATGATGCGTTTGCGCGTGTTCCCAACCTGCCCCATCCGGACGCGCCTGATGGCGATGAAGGCGACGGCGTGGTTGTGCGTACGTTTGGCGTCAAACCGACGTTTGCGTTCCCCCCGCAAGATCATGTCGCCTTGCTCGAAGCCGCCGACGCACTGGATCTTGCCCGGGGTGCGAAAGTGTCCGGTGCACGGTTTGCCTACCTGAAAAACGATGCGGCACTGCTTGAATTTGCGCTGGTCCGTTACGCCATCGATGTGGCCATGAGCCACGGCCACATCCCGGTTATCCCGCCCGTTTTGGTGCGCGAAGACGCGATGTATGGCACCGGGTTTTTGCCCACCGACGAACAGCAGCTATTTCGCACTCGCGACGATGACTTGTATCTGGTCGGGACTTCTGAAGTGCCGCTGGCGGGGCTGCACATGGATGAGATTCTTGACGCCACCGAGCTGCCGTTACGCTACGTCGCATACTCGCCCTGTTTCCGCCGAGAAGCTGGCGCGCACGGCAAAGACACGCGCGGCATTTTGCGGGTCCATCAGTTTGAAAAAGTGGAGATGTTCTCGCTCGTACATCCTGACGATGCCGACGCCGAACACGAACGCATCCTTGGGATTCAAGAAGAGATCTTTACCGGGCTAGACATTCACGCTCAGATCGTTGACATTCCGGTAGGAGATTTGGGTTCGTCAGCAGCCCGCAAATTTGACCTGGAAGCATGGCTGCCCGGTCAAGACGCCTACCGAGAAGTGACGTCGTGTTCGAACACAACCGACTATCAGGCGCGTCGGCTGCGAACACGCCTAAAACAGGCAGATGGTCCAAACATGCTGGTGCACACGCTCAATGGCACTGCCCTTGCCGTGCAGCGGGCCATTATCGCGGTGGTTGAGCAACATCAGCGGGCTGATGGCACAGTCGCGGTTCCAGAGGCCCTTAAGCCCTATTTTGGGCGTGAGGTGATGCTTACGTCTAATCGCCAGTAGATGCAATGTGCAGCACCGTCGTTTCGGTCGCTCACACGGTGGCGGCACGCGCCACAATGCCAGGAACCAGTTTCGCTTCGATGATGCGAGCAACCAGCGGATCAAGTTGAGCGATCAGCGCATCTGCTCGGACGTCACCAAACGCTTGCCATGGTCGAGCCAACAGCTGGTCGGTGTCGTGTTCGATTTTCGCGCGTAACGTTTCGCCTTCGGCGCTTAACGAACCATCAGTTTCAAGTAGGCCCCGGGCCTGCAGACGTGCCACCGCCTGATCGAACTCGTCGTCGGTGATGAGTCGTTGTTGGCCGATAATTTCTCGCAGTTTGGGTGTGTCGCCGCGGGTTGTCAGATGCGCTTCAACTCCGTCCAACCCGTTGGCCATAAGCAGCGCAATATGTGTGTCGCCGCGTACTTCACGGATAATCGTTGCTGCCTGCCATAGTTTCAACGCCGGATTGTCACTCACCGCAACAGAAGCCCACGCAGCACCAAGGGGTGCGCCGATGAGCGGATGCAACGCGGCCGCGTCGTAGGCGGCATCAGCCACCTCCATCAAGTCCGGCACGTCAGCAAACAGCGGTTCAAGCACCTCACGTACCGCCGTTGACATCATCGCAAGTGTCGCTGAGGGTTCAGCAATGCTGTAAGCGTGAGGGATAGCGCGGGCAATCGCCCGATGAGAGAAGCTGTAAAACAGGGCGGTGACCACTTCGGCGGGGACCTGCCCTAGCGCTGAACTGCGGGCAGCGACATAGCCCACTGACCGGTCGGTGAACCCATGACGCTGTTGCGTATCAAGTACATGGGGTGCGAAATAGGCGATTGTATGGATGGCTTCAAGCCGGCCAAAAAGGCGTCTTGCCCGCAGCGTGTCAGGGTCGCCGTTCATTAGCTGCTCCACTCATCGCTAGGCTTTCACAGGTGTCTCCCACAGTTTGGCATCTTATGGTGTCTGTCACCAAGATGTCAGTTTGCGGCGAGGTCACGGAGGGTTGGCAGAGCGGACGAATGCAACGGTCTTGAAAACCGTCGTGCGGGGCGACTCGCACCGGGGGTTCGAATCCCCCACCCTCCGCTGCCTGTGCATTCCATCCGAGGCGGGTTTCTCCCGCTTTGGCAATGCATTGGCGTGTGGCGCTACACCGTCTGGCCTGCGCGCTCGTGTAAGTGCCGCGCTGACGAGTTATCAGAGTCACGTGAGATGGCGGTGCGGGGGACCTAAGCGTTGCGACGCCAAAAGGAGCGCGTCTGATCTTGCGCATAATTTTTCCGATTAGGGCGACAACTTTGAGCGGACGCTTAAAACGTTGTTGGACGTCGCATAGCGCCAGGTGCGGGGGTAAAAACCAAGCCGGTTGCCGCGCCGACTCACGGGTTGAGCAGCTTGGTTAACTGCTTGACGCTTGGGACTCGACCGGAGAGGACGACTTGGCCGTCGACGACGAGCCCCGGGGTGGACATAACGCCGTAGCCCATGATCTGTGCGGTGTCGGTGATTTTTTCGATCGTCACGTCCTCACCGAGTTCGGCGAGGGCCTCACGGGTACGCGCCTCGAGGGTTACACAGTTGTTGCAGCCCGGTCCGAGCACTTTGATGTCCATGGTGATTCCTTCTTTGTTTGTTGTCTGGGTCGTGCGATAGGTCGGTCAGCGATCGTTCATCGGGTCGTATGACGCTGCGATGGTTGACGGTTAGACGATCAGGTCGAACAGATAGCCGATAGCGATGATTCCTACGGTCACGGTGGCGACGTAGATCGCCAGCAACGGGAGACGCATGACACGCTTGAGCAGGATCATGGCGGGTAGTGACAGGGCGACGATGCTCATCATGAAAGCCATCGCGGTACCTAGACCAAGGCCCTTGGTGTAGACCGCCTCGATCAGCGGGACGACCCCGGCGACGTTGGCGTAGAGCGGGACACCGATGATGGTGGCGGCCGGCACCGCCCAGGGGCTGTCGGCGATCCCGCTGGTGATAAAGAAGTCCGCCGGAACCCAGCCGTGCATGGCCGCACCGATCGCGATGCCGATGAGCACGTACACCCAGACGCTGCGCACGATGTCGATCGTTTCGATCTTCGCGAAGTCGATGCGTTCGGCCAGACTCGGTTTGCCCCCATCGATCCCGGTTGGCACCTTAAGTTCAGTCACGAACGGATCGATCCACCGCTCAAGTTTTAGCCGGGACAGCAACGCGCCGGCCGCGATCGCCAAAGTCAGGCCGGTCAGCAAGTACAGCGCTGCGATCTCCCAGCCCACCATGCCGGCAAGCATCACGATCCCGATCTCGTTGATCAACGGGCTGGCGATCAAGAACGTCAGTGTCACCCCCAAAGGCACGCCTGCGGCGACAAATCCGATAAACAGCGGCACCGATGAGCACGAACAAAACGGCGTGATTGCCCCAAACCCGGCGGCCAGCAAAAACCCGACTGCGACGTGTCGGTTGACGATCAGATTGCGGACCCGTTCTGGGGGGACTGACGATCGCGCCAGGCTGATCGCGAAGATGAGCCCAACGATCAGCAGCATGATCTTTGCGGTGTCGTACAGGAAGAAGTGGATCGCGCTGCCGACCTTGGATACAGGATCTAATCCCATCAGGTCATAGATGACGACGTCCCATACCCACTCGTTAAACGCGTACAGCCCAGCCCAGGCCACGGCAGCCGCGATGAGCCCGGAGATGAGTCGGCGGGCCGGCGGGCGATCCGATGACCCGTCGGGCCTTTCGATGGACGAATCGGAAGCAAGTGCCGACTGCGGGTCGGCAACCGTCTTGTCTGGGCCTGCCTGCCCGGCTGCAGTGTGGTCGGTGGTGCTCATCGTCGTACCTCTCGGTCTGCTCGCTCACAGGCAGAGCAGCTCGGGTCGAGGTTGTCGATCGACAGCAGTTGAGGTAGCGCAGCACGCACAGCATCGGTCGCCCCAAACTCGAGGCAGTAGCGCACCCGGCGACCCTGACGGTTCGCCCGGACCAGCCCGGCGTCCCGCAACACTTTGAGGTGGAATGAGAGCCGGTTAGCTGGCACCCCCAACTGAGCTTCCAGGTCGCCATGACACCGCGCGCCATCCGTCGCCAGGCTGTCGAGCACCGCCAGGCGTGTCGGATCGGCGACTGCCTTTAGCAACTTGAGCCGCATGTCCAGTGATGTGCGGTCAGCCGACGTGCCGGCCTCCGCGAGCGTTGTTCCAACCATAATTGGAATATACACGATAACGGAGGACTTTCCAACCCCGTTTGGAATATCGGTCTTTGGGCTGATTCGAGCGCCGATCGCCGCATCGCGAACTCAAACCGCAACGCGAACGCGACTTTGCGGTTTGAGCCACTTAGGAGGTCCGATCAGGCCCAACGGGGTAGCTCTTGTGTCGCTCGGCTTTAAGAGATGACAAGGGCGAGGAGTTTTTAGACGGGGACAGTGACAATGCCGCCGGTGACCTTGCATACGGCCGCCAAAGTGTTGAAGATCGTGCCGTGGCGGCGGATGTTGTCGTGCAGAAGCTCGACACGTTTTGAAGGCTCGTTGGTAGTCACCCGCAGTTCGTAATGCACGGCGATGATCTTGGGAGGAGCGTCCTGGCGTTCCGCCCGTACGGTGATGGATGCCTGTTCGTAGGCGAAGGGCAGCAGGTGGGAGAAGCGCTCGACGTTCTTCATCGCACAGGCGGCAAACGCGGCGATCAGCAGGTCGGCAGGGCCGGGCAGCTCATCACCCTGCTCGGCGCTTCCATCAAATAAGATCTTCCGTCCCTTGGGGGCGACTGATGCTTCGCCGCCTGACGCTACCTGAGCATCGACGGTGTAGGTGTGTGTCGTTGCAGCCATCGTGTGTTGTCCTTTCGTGATCGCTACTTGTGTCTGGTACCGGCTACGACCTGACGCCGCAGGCGCACGATGAGGTTAGGTTTTACTGGATTAGGATCCTGGGAGTTCGGTGAAAGTTTGACCACGAGCGCGGCAGGAGGCTTGGCTAACGCGAGTGTTTCAGCTCACATTGGCGTTGAAGAGGGCACCGATTCCAAACGTGAGCGCCATCGCAAGTGTCCCCCCGGTAACCAGACGGATGATGGCTGGGCGTAACGGTGAACCACCCAGCCGTGCGCTTAACGCCCCAGTAACAATCAGGGCCACCATCACACTGACATAAGTGATCCCAACACGCGTGGAAACAGGCGAAAGCAAGATGGCACCAAGCGGCAGAATCGCCCCGGCGCTAAACGCCACCGCCGAAGCAAACGCTGCCGCCCACGGGCTCACAAGATCATCACGATCAATACCAAGCTCGATATCAAGATGAGCTGCCAGCGCATCGTTGGCAGTGAGTTCCACCGCTGCGGCTCGCGCGGTCTCAAAACTTAATCCTTTGGCCTGCAACAACTGGGTAAGTTCAGCAAGTTCTTCTGCCGGCATGTTTTTCAGTTCATCGGTCTCTTTTGCGATCAACGCCCGTTCGGTGTCGCGTTGGGTACTAACCGAGACATACTCGCCAAGCGCCATCGACACGGCGCCAGCTAAAAGTCCGGCAGTGCCGGCAGTTGCGATAGCACCAACATCACTTGTTGCCGCTGCGACACCAACTACCAGCGCAGCGGTAGAAACGATGCCGTCGTTCGCCCCCAAAACGCCGGCACGAAGCCAGTTCAACCGGGCGACTGTCGATCCGTCATGCTGCTCACCGTCATGCCACCCTGTGGGATGCATCTGCGAACTCGAACTTGATGACATCAGCTGCTCCAATATGGCTTGGTAACGCCAACGGCCGTGACGAAACGTGAGTTTAGGCCATCCACCGAAAAAGCTGATGACTAGGCCCAACAATGCTGCGGGCCTCCGGCAGCACCATGTAGCGGAAACACTGCCAGCGCGAAGCAACGCCGCCGTTCACGTTCCTAAGCGTAAACTTGTACGGTCCGGTAGCGATGGGTATGAGGTATGGTTTCTGAGATGAATGACACCGTCGATGCCGTTGCTGCCCTGCATCAATCCGGGCAGAGCGTCTGCTGTGCACCTGCAACCAGACCCGCCCCCGACCTGGTTCTTGACGATGAGCAGGTGGCCGCGTTGGCCAAAGCCATTGCACATCCTGCCCGGGTGCGAATCCTGCGTCTGCTCGAGGTACGGCCAGACTGCATTACAGGGGAGCTCGTCGATGTGTTGGGCGTCGCTCAGTCGACCGTGTCGGGCCATCTGCGAATCCTGCGCGATGCGGGCCTGGTACAGGGCGTCTTCGACGGGCCGCGCACCCGGTACTGCGTCAACCCGTTAGGGCTCGAAGCGTTGCAGCGAGCGATCGCTTCGTTCTGAAGCAGCCCGCTGTACGGCGCAGATTGCACAAAGACCCAAACAGTTGTATCGTTTATCGCCGATACGCGATTAACTCTGATCGTGACGTTGACTGAAAGGCAATCTGATGGTGACCGTTGAGGTGTTTGACCCGGCAATGTGCTGTTCGACGGGGGTGTGTGGCCCGACGGTGGACCCGGCGCTAGCGCGGTTTGCGTCGGATCTGGATTGGCTGGGTGAGCAGGGGGCGCAGGTGCGGCGCTACAACCTGGGGCAGGAACCTGGCGCGTTCGCCGACAACGAGGCGGTGCGGACGCTGCTGCACGACAAGGGCGAGGACGTTCTGCCGGTCGTGCTGGTCGACGGACAAGTGCAGGCTACCGGGAGCTTCCCGTCACGTGACGAACTCGTTGGCATCGCTGGCCTCGCCGGGGTTCCGGTGTCGGAGCCGGCCGTGTCCACGGAGTTGATCGCGGAGCTCGCTGCCATCGGCGCGGCCGTGGGGTCGAACTGTGAGCCGTGTTTCAAGTACCACTACAACGCGGCCCGCAAGCTGGGTCTGACCAACGAGCAGCTGGCGGTCGCGGTGCGCACCGCGCAGATGGTCAAGGACACCCCGGCGGGCAAGATGCTCGATCTGGCAGCCAAGCTGCTCCACGTCGACCGCTCGGAGTTGGGTGGGGCCGCCTCGGATGACGCTGACGGCGATGCCTGCTGTGGACCCGATGCTGCTGAGGCTTCCGAGCTGCCCATGGCCGGTGCCGGCGCCGCTTCCGAGTCGGGTGGGTGCTGCTGATGGTCGCGCTCAAGCGGCTGCTCGATGAGCCGACGAGGTTCCTGTTCTTCACCGGCAAGGGCGGGGTGGGCAAGACCTCGTTGTCGTCGGCCACCGCGATCGCGTTGGCTGACACCGGCAAGCGGGTCCTGCTAGTCAGTACCGACCCGGCGTCCAACCTGTCCGAGGTGCTGGCGACCGCGGTCGGCCAGCAGCCGGGCGCGGTCGCCGGGGCGGACGGTCTGGATGCGTTGGACATCGACCCGGCGGCTGCGGCTGCGGCCTACCGGGACCGGGTCGTGGGCCCGTATCGTGGGATCCTGCCCGACGCCACGATCGCCGGGATCGAGGAGCAGCTCTCCGGTGCCTGCACGGTCGAGATCGCGGCGTTCGACGAGTTCACCGGCCTGCTGGCGGACCCGGATGCGACGGCTGGCTACGACCATGTCGTGTTCGACACCGCGCCGACCGGGCACACGCTGCGGCTGCTCGCGCTGCCCTCGGCATGGACGGGGTTCCTCGACACCAGCACGACCGGGGTGAGCTGTATCGGTCCGCTGTCGGGGCTCACCCAGGCGCAGGACCGCTACCGGATCGCGCTCGAGGCGTTGGCCGACCCGGCCCAGACCACCCTGGTGCTGGTCACCCGCCCCGACACCGGGGCGGTCGCCGAGGCCGGCCGTGCTGCCTCGGAGCTGCGCGCACTCGGGATCGCCAACCAGCACCTGATCCTCAACGGGGTGTTCGAAGCATCTGATCCGGACGATGAGACTGCAGCCGGCCTCGAACGTCGCCACAACCAGGTGCTCCAGGCGCTGCCTGCGGGCCTGGCGGAGCTTCCGAGCGACCGGCTGCCGTTGCTGTCCGGCGCGCCGCTCGGCGCGCCTGCACTGCGTGATCTGCTCGACGGCGTCAGCCCCGCCGGCGCACACGGTGCCGCGACCGACCTGGCCACCACCAGCCTGACCGAACTCGCCGACGACATGGCCGCCACCGGTCACGGGCTGGTCATGACGATGGGCAAGGGAGGCGTGGGAAAGACCACCATCGCCGCCGCCCTCGCCGTCGACCTCGCCCGGCGCGGCCTGCCCGTGACACTGTCGACCACCGACCCGGCCGCACACGTGGACGCCGTGCTCGGCGACGCCGACCGCCCGGCCGATCTGATGGTCGAGCGCATCGACCCAGCGGCGGCCACCGCCGCCTACGTCGAGGAGGTGCTGGCGACCGCAGGTGCCGACCTCGACCCCGACGGCCTCGCGGTGCTCGACGAGGACCTGCGCTCACCCTGCACCGAGGAGATCGCGGTGTTCCGCGCGTTCGCGGCCACCGTCTCGCACGCGGCCGAGCGCATCGTCGTGCTCGACACCGCCCCGACCGGCCACACGCTGCTGCTGCTGGATGCCGCCGAGAGCTACCACCGCGAACTGCTGCGTCACGGTGATCAGGCACCACCAGATGTCGCAGCACTGCTCGACCGTCTCCGCGACCCGGACTTTACGCGCGTGCTCATCGTGACCCTGCCCGAACCCACCCCGGTTCACGAAGCAGCAGCGCTACAAGCCGATCTCGAGCGGGCCGGAATACGCCCGACCGCATGGGTCGTCAACCAGAGTTTGCAAGCCACCCCCACCTCAGATCCGATTCTGCTCGCACGTGCAGCCCACGAACAACGCTGGCTCGCCGAAGTCCTCACCCGCCATGCGTCCCTGGCTATTGTGCCCTGGCAACCCGAACCACCCGTCACTACCGACGCGCTTCAACAGCTCGTACACGGCTCCTGAGCGGATCCTACAAAAGGCAGCAGCGATGGCTGATGGTCACGACCACGGCAGCGCCGCGCTCGCCCAGCACGCCGGTGCGGCCTACAAGCGACGGCTGCTCGCAGTCTTCTGTCTCATCGGTGGGTTCTTCCTAGTCGAGCTGGTGGGCGGCGTGCTAACCAACTCGCTCGCGTTGCTTTCCGATGCCGGCCACATGTTCACCGATGTGCTTGGCATCGGGATGGCGTTGGCCGCCATTCAGGCGGCAGGCACCCTGCGAGCCGCACCACAGCGCAGCTTTGGGCTGTACCGGCTCGAGATTCTGGCTGCTCTAGCGAACGCGGTTTTACTCACCGGCGTCTCCGGCTATGTCATTTACGAGTCCATCCGGCGGCTGAACGAACCGCCGGAAGTGCTCGCTCTGCCAATGCTGATCATCGGTACGCTCGGCCTGTTGGTGAACGTGGTCGCCTTCTGGCTGCTGCGCGGCGGCAAGGATGCTTCACTCAACATTGAGGGCGCCTACCTCGAAGTCCTAGCCGACCTCGTCGCCTCGGTCGGAGTGGTGATCGCCGCGGGGGTCCTGCTGTTGACCGGGTTCACGCGGGCCGACCCGATCTTTGCGATCGCCATCGGCGTGTTCATCCTGCCGCGCGCCTGGAAACTGGGAACCAAGGCCCTTCGGGTGCTGATTCAGGCCGCCCCCGCTGGAGTCGATGTCGCCGGCCTAAACACCGAACTTGCCGAGCTTGACGGCATCGCAGAGGTCCACGACCTGCACGTGTGGACGCTCACCTCTGGCATGGATGTCGCCTCCGTCCATGTCCGGCTGCAACCGGGCGCAGACAGCCACCGCACGCTTGATGAGACCCGCCAGTTGCTGCGAACCCGCTATGGCATCGAACACCTCACCGTCCAGGTGGAGCCAGACGAGGACGGAGGCTGTGAGGAGACCGGCTGGTGACGAGCGCCGAGCCGACTCGAACCGCACTTGCTGAATAGAGCAGAGGTCGCCAGATTGTCGACGCGGATGCGGTCGGCCGTGGCTCTCATGCTCTAGAAGCACCCGCTGACCTGCTGCGCGACGGGGCGCTGTGAAGCCTGTAGTGAGTAGCTCGGGCACGGATATCGCGCTGGCTGGCCACAAGAGGTGGAACTTGGTCATACTGGTCGGAGTGGTTTTGGCGGGGAGATAGAGCGAACGAATGTAACGCGCTTGAAAACCGTCTTGGGTAGTGACTCGCGCTGGGGCTTAATCCCCTACTTTGGGCGGGTCTCACGGTGACAGACAGCATGGTGTGTGGTTCTTGTGCCCGACTCACCCTTCGTGTGGGATGTCGATGACGATGCGTTGAGGGTCACTGAATCGGTCGATGCGAAACGCTCGTTGTTCGTCAAGACCGACAAAGAACAGTTGGGTTCCTTCAAAGATGGTGTCGTGGACGAATCCACGAATCATGCTGTCTGGCGGTGGCGTCACGGAGTCTTCTTGCCAGCGATCGATGTCATCAGGAAGTTCGGGCGGCAGGGTGATGTTGTGTAGAGCAATCGCGAGCACAGCATCGCCGGCAACTTCGATTTCATAGCCTGAGCCTTGCGAACGCGCGCTATCGACGTAACGTAAATCCCATCCGGCGACACCGTCACCGGCGAGTTCGAACACGATCCGCGTAAAGTTTTCGTGAGTGGCCACACGCACATCGGTGACGGCGACAACACCTGCCTGGCCATCACGTTGCGCGCTGGTCGCAGTCGGCGTGTCGAGTGTCTGGGTGCCATCGCTGGGGCCAGTTTCGGTCGCTGGCTGATCGGGTTGGGCAGTGGTGTCGGTGTCGCCACGGTCAGTGGCGACAGGTTGTTCCTCGCTGCAGGCGGCAAAGGCAAGAAGCGCTGCCAGGACGATGACAAACAAACTGGAGCGTGACGTGCTCTGGCTGCGCTGATGCATAGGGCGGCCTTTGTGTTTGCTGGAAACAGCAGATGGGGAACTTACTTTGGATTGCATAGTCTTATCGGTAAAGGATGCTGCCGGTGCGTGAAATGGGTGGACGTGTGGCCGGCCGTTGCGAAAGAGGAGAACTGTTGACAAGCCTATGGCCCAAACTAGGCTGCCGTTAGCGTGGGTTGGCGCGGGGAGAAGCGTCAACGCGGGCCGGCTGGGCAGTGTCAAGCGGACATGTTCGCGTAGTGCCAACGTGTCTTCGAGGCGTGCATGGCCGCCATCGAGCAGTGACAGGGGCGACGATGACCACGGCAGCCAACGCAGACTTCGATGCCGCAGTGTATGCGTTAACGGGCATGTTACGTATCCGCCGGTTTGAGGAGCGAGCGTTGGCGTTGCAGCGCGAAGGCAAGATCTATGGGGTTGTTCACCCTTATATCGGGCAAGAAGCCGTCGCGATGGGGGTGTGTGGGGCACTTCGGTCATCCGACTTTGTGATGAGCAACCATCGCAACCATGGCCACTGCCTCGCTCACGGGGCCGACCCGAAACGGATGATGGCTGAACTTCTCGGACGTGCCAACGGCTACTGCGGCGGCAAGGGCGGATCGATGCACCTAGTGGACATCGAACGTGGCATTCTTGGCGCAGATGGAATCGTCGGTGCGAACGGGCCATATGCGGTCGGGTCGGCTCTGGCGTCGCTGTATCGCGGCGACGATGCGGTCACGGTGTGCTTTACCAGCGACGGCGCCACCGGCCAGGGTGCCATACATGAAGCGTTGAATCTCTCGGCACTGTGGGACGCACCGATGGTCTGGGTCTGTGAGAACAACCAGTACGCCAGCGGCACGCCACGTGCCGAAAACTTTGCGGCGACAAGCATCGCTCAACTGGGAGGGTCTTACGGGATTCCTAGTTACGTCGTGGATGGCACGAGCATCGCCGAAGTCAGCGCGGTCGCGACCGAAGCGGTAGCACGTGCACGAGCTGGGGACGGGCCAAGTTTCATTGAAGCTCGGGTCTACCGGTTTATGCCCCATGCGGTCCGTGGGAGCGCCGGGGTGCAAGACACGCGACCGGCCGCAGAGCGGGCTCGTTGGCGGGCACGCGATCCCATCACCCTGCTCTACACCGAACTCGTAGAGACCGGTCAGATCGACGAGGCCACTTTTGCTGCGATCGACGACGAAGTCGCCGCGACCCTCGACGCAGCTGTGGCGTTTGCTGAAGCAGGGCCTGAGCCTGATGTGGCTGGGGTCCATGCGGGCGTGTTCGCCTAGTCGCCGCGTCGTCACGGATGTGAGTAGGGAGAAGCACATGACAGACACCAAAGGCGACAACGGTGCTGACGTCGTCGCGATGACGTATGCCCAAGCGGTTGAGCGGGCCATCGCTGAAGAGATGCGCCGCGACGACGACGTGTTTTTTCTTGCAACAGCGACGCCACCTGGCGGCCTGTTGGACGAGTTTGGTGCACGACGGATCCGTCGCACCCCAATTTCGGAAAACGGGTTTACTGGCGCTGCGGTCGGCGCAGCTGTGCGAGGTTTGCGACCGATCGTGTGGTGGCGCACCGCTGCATTCTCTCTGGTCGCTTTTGATCAGGTGGTGAATCACGCCGCGAAACTGCACTACATGACTGGCGGTCAGGTCCGCGTTCCTATGGTGATGCGGGCAACGTCGGGTGCAGGCAACCAGTCAGCTGCGCAGCATGCCGCAAGCATGCACAGCATTTATGCGCACGCCCCAGGTCTTAAGGTCGTGATGCCCTCGTGTGCATCTGATGCACTGGGTTTGATGAAAGCGGCGATCCGTGACGACAACCCGGTCGTCGTGCTCGAGCCGTTGCGCTGCCAATCGCAGGTTGAAAACGTGCCTGTGAGCGAAACCGCCCCGATCCCGCTTGGGACGGGCCGGTTCGCACGCCAGGGCACGACAATCACCGTCGTGGCGCTTGGCTACATGGTTCAGGTGGCCGTTGCGGCGGCGGAAATTCTTGCCCGCGATGGCATCGAAGTGGAGATCATCGATCCCCGGACGGTAACCCCTCTTGACATCGAGATGATCCGACGTTCAGTGCAAAAGACAGGCCGCCTTATCGCCACCGATGATGCGCCGCCGATGTGTTCGTTCACTTCCGAAGTGTTGGCTGTTGTCGGCGAACACGCCGACACGTTCGCTTGCTTGCGCGCACCGATGCGTCGGGTGTGCGGTGCTGATGCACCAACGGCGTTCAACATTGCTCTTGAGGCGTTGGCTACCCCTTCGGTCGATGACTTGGTAACTGCGATCACCCAGGTGGTCGGCGCCGAACGATGAGTCTCGACGCGACACACCAACATGACGGACACCCGCCGGACATCGTCGTGCTCGACTCGATCACTCACCTTGATGCATCCCACCAAGGCAGTGTCGCGATCGCCGCGTCGCACGGAGGCGGCTACACCGCGAAGGTTGCAATCAGCGTCGGGTTACGCGGACTGATTGCAAGTGATGCTGGCGTTGGGCGCGACCAGGCCGGCATCGCCGTTTTGGTACTGGCTGATGACGTCGGTTTGGCTGCAGCGACCCTCGACTACCGCAGCAGCAGGATTGGCCAGGGCAAAGACTGCGCCGAACATGGCATCGTGAGTTTCGTTAATGACGCGGCGCGTCGGCTTGACTGCGCCCCTGGCGACACGGCTTACGACACCGCACGGCGCATGATGCATGCCACAGCAGTCGCACCCCAGCAGGTGTCTTTAGCTGAGGCACGGTTTGCCATAACGGACCCGAAAGCCCCGATCCCCGTGTGGGGGATCGACTCGGCCTCGCTTGCTGTTGAGACGGATCGTGGCGCCATACTTGTGACCGGCTCACACGGCGCACTGCTTGGCGACCGGCCCGAAACGGCCCTCAAAGCAGACGCGTATGCGGCCGTGTTTAACGATGCTGGGGCAGGACCCGATGGCCGTGGCCGCTCGCGGCTTGCCGCGCTCGATGACCGCCAGATCGCTGCGGTAACGGTCAGTGCACACTCGGCAGTTATCGGCAGTGCCGCGTCGTCGTACGCCGATGGGGTGATCTCGCATGTGAACCGACGTGCGACTGCGTACGGGGCCGTCGTTGGCATGCCGGCGAAGACGTTTATCGATTTGCTGCTTAACGCTGCGGCGGTGCGTTCGCCAATGAAGCCCACAACAGCTGATTTAGACGGAAACGTTTTATGACACGACCGACCCAAATGGGGCACTCTTGCGGGGGTGTTAAGCCAATCGGTAGGATCCAAATGTCCTTTTCGTGGGAGCGTGTTGAGGGCCTCGCGACGTCGCCGTACCGCAGCGCCGTTGCGTAAGTGTTTGTGAACGGATCCGGTTTCGTACGTACGTGCCGAACGTCAGGTTCGGCCATTGCGATCAAGAGGACGACCTATGGCCACCTCGCCTCCAGACACCGTCGAGATCACCGGGGGCGAAGCGATCGCTCGAATGCTTTTGGCCTGTGACGCAGGACCGATGTTTGGCATGGGCGGGTTTCAGTTGCTGCCGTTCTACGACGCGGCGCGTCGGCTCGGGCTGGCACACCACCTGATCAACGATGAACGGGCCGGGGTGTTTGCCGCCGACGCCTACGCCAAGGTTTCCGGGGGCGTGGGGCTTGTCGACGCAACCCTTGGCCCAGGGGCAACCAACCTGGTGACCGGACTTGTCGAAGCACTCAATGCCGGCACGGCGCTAATCGCAGTGATTGGCGACACTCACCGCCAGCACTCCTGGAAGAACATGACTCAAGAGAGTCGGCAGTTAGACATACTTCGGCCGGCATGCAAAGAAGTGTTGCGTGTAGAGATGGTCGAGCGGATCCCTGAACTGATCCGTCGGGCGTTCGTGGTGGCGACTTCCGGCCGGCCAGGCCCGGTCATCGTCGATGTACCCGAAGACATCGCGCATGCCAAGGCCAGCTTTGCGATCGACGCGTTTTTTGCTCCGGTGCGTAGTCGCGGCGTGCCAGCGATCCGTAGTCGGCCCGATGCGGCCCAGACGGCAGCGGCAGCCGAGCTACTTGCGTCGTCGAAACGACCGGTGCTGCTCGCCGGTGGCGGTGTGCATCTCTCCGATGCTTCGGCGGCGGTGACCGCTTTTGCACGCAGCTGCAATATTCCGGTCGCGCACACCCTGACGGGCAAGGGGTCGCTTCCTTGCACCGATCCGTTGAATGCCGGACTGTTTGGGCGTTACGACCGGATCGCTAATGCGCTTATCGACGAGGCGGACGTGTTGTTTGTTGTGGGTTGCAAACTTGGGGAGATCGCCACGAAACGCTACGTGTTGCCTGACGTTGCGACACCGGTGATTCATCTGGATGTTTTGGCTGAAGAATTTGACCGCATCGTGCATCCGCAGGTCGCCCTGTGGGGCGATGTGCGCCTTGGTATCGAAGATCTGGCAAGCACCCTGGGTGCAGCCGTTGACACGCTAGGTCGACGTTTGGCTCCATACGCCTGTGAGGTAGCTGAGCGGATGGAGAAGTGGCGTACGGGCGTTGCCCAACGGCTCACTTCCGATGAAGTTCCCATCGGCATGCCAAGACTGTTGACCGAGATCAACGCGGTACTGCCTGCCGATGGGATCCTTGTCGCCGACGGTGGTTTCGCCGCACACTGGGGCGGACTGCTCTTTGACACGAAACAGGCCGGTCGAGGCTTTGTGCCCGATCGAGGGTTTGCCTCGATCGGCTACGGCGTCCCCGGGGCGATCGGTGCAGCCTTGGCCGCACCGGGCCGTACGGTGTTTAGCCTTACCGGTGACGGTGGCATGAACATGTCGCTTGGTGAACTTGAAACCGCACGCCGGCTTTCAGTGACCTGCGCCATTATTGTGGTGAATAACGCCGCGTCGGGATACGTCAAAGCGCTGCAGTATGCGATGTATGGAGAGGGGGCGAGCCACGCTTCTGATCTGACGGAACTGAACTATGCGGCAATCGCGACCGCCATGGGCTGTCACGGCATCCGTGTCGAGGACCCGGCAGCGCTCGCTGATGCACTCGTTGAGGCCATGCACACACCAGGACCGTCCGTTGTCGACGTGGTGGTGACCCGCGACCCCGCCCAGATGCTGCCTGCTGTCGACAACCGTGCGGTGGCGGTGCGAGACGGCGACCGGATCGCCTAGACACGAAGTCAGGCCGGTGCAGCGCGGGTGACGTTGCCTATGCTGGTTACCGTCACGTCTGTGGCGCGGGGCAAGGGAGAAACAATGAAAATCCGGCAGATCCGTGAACGCACGATCCCGTTGTCGTCACAGATGACGAATGCGTACATGAGTTTTTCGATGATGACCGCATCGTTGGTCGCCGTCGAATCAGACGTCATCCGTGACGGTAAACCGGTAACCGGATACGGCTTCACGTCCCCGGGCCGTTACGGGCAAGGCGAAATTATTCGCGACCGTGCTGTACCACGCCTGTTTGCCGTCGAGCCGCAAGAACTCGTAGACGACAATGGCATCATTGATCCGCTGAAAGCGAATAAGGCCATGCTGTATGGCGAGAAGCCAGGTGGCCATGGTGACCGCAGTGTCGCAATCGGCGCAGTTGATGTGGCGTTATGGGACTTAGCTGCGAAACTTTACGACCTGCCACTGGCGGCCTTGTTTGCCAACCGTTTTGGCAACGGTCACGTAGCGCCTCGCACTTGGGTGTATGCAGCCGGCGGCTATTACACGCCAAATGATGCCGTGGCAGCGTTAGAAGACGAGTTGTCTGGCTATCTCGCAACCGGTTTCAACGACGTGAAAATCAAGATCGGCGGGGCCGCGCTAGCGCTTGATAGTGAACGTATCGCAGCTGCTGTTAAGGTCGCTGGCGGTGGCGCGCATGTAGCCGTGGATGCTAACGGCCGTTTTGATCTACCTACCGCACTGGCGTACGCCGAGGTGTTGTCGCCTCATAACGTGCGCTGGTATGAAGAACCGTGCGACCCGCTTGATTTTGACACGTTGGCGCAGATCGCAGCGGTGTACCCCCAACCACTTGCCACCGGCGAAAACCTGTTCTCGTGGCCAGACGCGTTGAACCTGTTGCGTTACGGCGGTTTGCGCCCCGCGATCGACGTGATCCAGATCGATCCGGCGTTGAGCTACGGGCCAAGCGAATTTGTCAGTATTCTTACGCAAGCAGAAGCACTTGGCTGGTCACGCACCCAGTTCGTTCCCCACGGGGGACATCAACTGAACTTGGCGTTAGTTGCCGGCTTAGGGCTTGGCGGCACCGAATGTTACCCGGGCGTGTTTGGACCGATCGGTGGTTTTCTTGATGACACGCCGGTGATCGACGGGCATGTTGCGATGGGCGCACATCCGGGTATCGGGGTGGAGCATAAACGTGACCTGTGGGAGCTGTTGGTCACGCTGTAGCGGCGTAGCGTTCTGCGCGAACGTGTTACGCTGCTACGCTTCATGCACTCTGCGCTGCTGCGGCGACGCAGGCGCGCCTGGAGGCTTCGCCTAGTCTGGTCTATGGCGCGGGATTGCTAATCCCGTTGGGTCTTTTAAGGCCCTCGAGGGTTCAAATCCCTCAGCCTCCGCGAAACACGTATTGCGCTGGTAGCTCAGCCTGGATAGAGCATTTGACTACGGATCAAAAGGTCGGGGGTTCGAATCCCTCCCAGCGCGCAACAGCTTGAACACGACAACATGATGGCGGCGAAGGGCATATGCGCTTCGCCGCCATCATGTTCGTTTAAGCCTCAGTCATCACGACGCGGTGATGACGCCTTCCATGCCGGCTTCACGGTGGCCAGGGATGGAGCAGTAAAAGTCGTATGAGCCGGGCGACAACACCACCGTTTCGATGGCGGTGTCGTTGACGTCGACATACATCTCAAGTCCGACTTCGTCAATCACCAGGTTATGTTCGACCAGGCCAATATTTTCCAAAGTGATTGCCACGCCTTCAGCCGAAACGTTCAGTGTTTCGGGGGCGAAGAACAGGTCGCCAGCTTCAATCGTCACGGCCGTGGCTGCCGTGCCGTTGGAGGTTTCTGAACTGTCGTCGCCACCACAAGCAGCGAGACCAACAGCCAGAAGAGATGTGGCGAGAAGCAACCGTACGCGCATAAGAACACCTTTCAGCGTTTGAGCTAAGGGAGTGAAAAGAGACGTACCGTGCCCCCACTAAGGTACCGAAAAGAAAGAACTGCCCTGACCGGCTCAATGGGTAAGCCAGGGCTAGGGCAGTTGTGGATAGCGCCGAGCCAAACGTGTCGTATATGAGGTCACGCGCGGTTTTTGCGGCACGGTTGACGTAGGACAGGTGAGATGGCACGAATACACGAGACACGAACCGTCGGCGTCGTCGTGTCGATGGTGGCGTTTGTGATGCTACCCGTGTATCTGGTGGGCGCCTTATCGCTTCAAATCCGTCAAGACCTTGCGATTACGCCTGCACAGTTCGGGCTTGTCGCCGGCGTGTTTTTCTTAGTGTCGGCCGTCGCCTCGATTCCTTTAGGTCGCGTCGCGCAAAGGTGGGGTCCGATTCGTAGCTTTCGTGTCGCTGGCGTGTTGGCGCTAAGCGGCTATCTGGGTATTGGCATAATCGCCGAAAGTTGGCAGTTTTTCTTTGTCTGTCTCGGTGTGGTCGGGTGTGCGAACGCGCTGGCTCAGCCGGCAGGAAACCTTGCTATTACCCGCGGTGTTTCCAAAGCGCGCGGATTGGCGTTCGGTGTAAAACAGGCTGCCGTGCCGCTCGCAACGCTGACTGCCGGGATGGCTGTGCCGGTCGCAGCAACCCTTATGCCGTGGCGCAGCGTGTTTATCACGGTCGGATTTGGTGCTGTAATCACCGGCATGTTCGCGTCAATGATCACCGAACTGCCAGCCGAGCAGATCCAGCGGCGGATGACCGCGACCGGTCAACCGAAAAAGGTTGTGTTGTATCCGTTAATCATGCTTTCGATTGGCGGAGCACTGGCAGCGGCAGCAGTGAATGCGCTTGGCATCTTTTTCGTGCCGGCTGCTGTGGCGACCGGTTGGGAGGAGATCTCTGCCGGACAACTCCTTGCTGTGGCCAGTTCCCTGTCGATCGCAGTACGAATCATTATTGGCGGGTTAGCGGACCGGTTCAAGTCGGACGGTCTGACATGGGTCGCGACCTTCATCGCAGTTGGCGCAGTTACTTTTTTCCTCCTTGGGTTTAGTCGCTTTTCGTTGTTTTATGCGGGCGTGTTTGTGCTTGCGTTTGGAATCGGCTGGGGTTGGCCGGGGCTGTTCCAGTTCGCAGTGGCGATCAAAAATGAAAGTCAGACGGCGGTTGCGGCAGGCATTGTGCAGTCTGGTGTGTGGGTTGGCGGTGTCGCTGGACCGCTCAGTTTTGGTTTAATCGCCGAGCGGTATGGCTTTGCCATTTCGTTTTTCACTGCCGCTGTTTTGCAGGTGATATCGGTCGGGTTCATTGTGTATGCAAAACGGTGTTACCAGCGTTTGGGTTTATGACCCTATAGTTTTACGAAAGCACCACACGATGGGACGAACGTCCTGTTGGGCGGCGCAGGGAGTCGCGCTGTCGCGTCTGTTATTCTGTTATAGGGACAGCCGCGCGCAAAATTCTGAAAGTTGTGGGTGGCAGTATGACGCGCAAAGACGAAATACGCACGGTCGCGGTAGTAGTCGCGATGGTGTCGTTTGTAATGCTGCCAGTGTTTCTCGTCGGCGCCCTGTCGTTGCAGGTGCGTCAAGACGTCGCCATCACCCCAGGACAGTTTGGACTGGTCGCCAGCGTATTTTTCCTCATGTCGGCCGTCGCGTCGATCCCGCTCGGTCGACTTGCGCAGCGCTGGGGGCCGATCAAAAGTTTGCGACTCGCTGGCATGACAGCGTTCGCGGGATACCTCGCAATCGGACTTGTGGTGCAAAGTTGGCGGGGATTATTTGTTTGCCTTGGGGTGGTCGGCTGCGCCAACGCGATCGTTCACCCGGCAGGCAACCTGGCGATTGCTCAAGGTGTATCCACAGCGCGCGGGTTGGCGTTTGGCGTAAAACAGGCAGCAGTGCCGATGGCAACGCTGGTGGCGGGCATGGCTGTACCGGTGGCGGCCCTGTATGTCCCGTGGCGCACCGTCTTTATTGCCGTGGGTTTCGGCACGGTCATCGCCGGATTATTTACCTCAACAATCCGCCAACTGCCACCCGACATGATCCGTCAACGGGTGACGGCAAGTGGTCAACGTGGCGAACTTGTGATGCTTCCGCTCATCATGGTCGCTATCGGTGGAGGTTTGGCTGCTGCTGCGGTGAACGCCTTTAGCATCTTTTTTGTGCCGGCTGCCGTCTCCATTGGTTGGGGAGAGATCTCCGCTGGCCGGATGCTTTTTGGGTCAAGTTTGCTGGCCATCGTGCTTCGGGTACTGATTGGAGGTCTAGCGGACCGGCTCCATTCCGACGGCATCCTGGGCATTGTGGCGTGCACTGGGGTGGGGGCTGTCACCTTTTATACGATGGGCTTTAGCCAGCAGTCGGCGTTCTTTGCGACCGTGTTGATTGTCGGGTTCGCGATCGGCTGGAGCTGGCAAGGCCTGTTTCAGTTCACGGTCGCGATCAAGAACGAAAGCCAGACTGCTGTAGCGACAAGCATCGCTCAGTCGGGTGTGTGGGTCGGCGGGGTCCTTGGGCCGTTGAGTTTTGGTGGGATTGCCGATCGCTATGGATTCACCGTCTCGTTTTTTATTGGTGCTGCGATGCAGGTCGCCGCGATCGGGTTTTTTCTGTATGCGAAACGCCGTTATCGACAGCTAGGAATGTGACCCTGTAGTGCGCAGTGAACATCGTTGTTGGAGAGGCGAAGCGGTCACATCACGTGCCCAAAAACAGGGTGTCCTACGGCGAAAAGTGAACTACGAGGACGGTAGGTGATCGTCCCGTCCCTACCCGAACGAGACGATCAGGCGATGTTGTGTGCGTGCCCCCGTTACGTTTCTCGCTTGAGCAGCCGAACGTTCCGGTTTCGCCGGGTCTTTCTTTATCGCCGCTGCATGGCAGTTCTTGTGGGCCGGTTGCATGGTGCATGCGCTAACGACATTGCCCACAACTGGGGATGTGACGCGACCGATTGCTTCCCGTGACGTGCGGGTCAGTGTTAAGGTGACCGAACAGATGGATGTGCGTTTCGACGACGTGGTAGAAGCCACCCGGCGCTAACGGTGCACCACGTCACTTCACCGACCGGAAGGCAGAAGGTGAAGTTCGGTATTCAAGGTGCAGGTGCGTATCCTGAAGGAATGCCAGACGGCGGGTTTTTCCGTGATGTTGCCATCCAGGTGGAAGAGGCCGGGTACGACTCGTTGTGGGTCGGTGAACACGTCGCATTCAAAAACCCGTTGCTTGACGCGGTCACAACGCTGGGGTTTTTTGCGGCGGTTACACGCCGGGTGCAGCTTGGTTCAGGCATCATCCTGCTGCCATTAAAACATCCGAGTTTGGTGGCGAAACAAACCACCACGATCGATCATCTCTCTGGCGGCCGGTTCATTTTCGGGATCGGGGTTGGAGGCGAGGGAGACAAAGACTTCGAGGCAGTCGGTATCTCAAAGGCCCGCCGCGGGTTGCGTACCGATGAGGCTGTGGCGGCGATCCGTGCCTTGTGGGCGGGTCCAAACGCAACTCATCAGGGCGAATTTTTTCAGTTTGAAGAGATCACTATGGAGCCACGGCCCGTGCAGCTGGGCGGGCCACCAATCTGGGTGGGTGGTAAGTCCGAACGTGCAGTGCGCCGCACCGCCCAACTCGGGGACGGATGGTTTCCCGGGTTCGTGTCACCAAACGGGTACGCCCGTGGTGTGGCTCAACTGCGCCAACAAACCGCCCAATATGGCCGTGATTTTGACAAGATTACGCGGGCTATGGCGATTCACACGTTTGTGGATGATGACGGTGAGCATGCGTTCAATCATGCCCAGTCCCACCTAGCGAAACGTTATGGCATGGAGTTCACCGACGAACAGATCCGCCGCATCTTCCTTGCCGGTGACCCTGACTATGCCCGTAGCCGGATTAAAGAGTACGAGGCGGCAGGTATGGAACACATCGTGTTTATTCCGGTGGTTGGGCCCGACATGTTCCAGCAGCAGGTCGACTACTTGTCTCGTGAAGTGATCACGAAATACGAATGACGTTAAATTGCGGACGGACGCGGTGAACAACGGGCGCAAGTAATACCTGCCGTGGGTCTTGTTGCATCGACGAACTTACGCTCGTGGCGGAAACGTGACGGTTTTGTCGGCTCATTTGTTGCCGGCGCGAGGTGACAGCTCATGTTGGTCAGCTGATGTCCACGAACAGGACTAAAGTTGTGCCGCAGGTGGTTATGCGACCATACTGCGGAATATGTGGCATAAAAATTCACATAACTCACCGGGAGGCAACAGATGAAGTTCGGAATCCAAGGTGCAGGCCAGTATCCCGAAGGAATGCCAGACGGCGAGTTTTTCCGTGATGTTGCCATCCAAGTGGAAGAAGCCGGATACGACTCGTTGTGGGCCGGTGAACACATCGCGTTCGAAAACCCAATCATGGATTGCATCACCACGCTTGGTTTCTTTGCCGGAGCAACCCACCGGGTGCAGCTTGGTTCGGGCATCGTGCTGCTGCCGTTAAAACACCCCAGTTTGGTAGCCAAACAGACGACCACGATCGACCACCTGTCTGGCGGCCGGTTCATTTTTGGTATCGGTGTTGGCGGTGAGGGCGATAAAGACTTCGAAGCAGTCGGCATCCCAAAGGCCCGCCGTGGTGTCCGCACCGACGAAGCTGTGGCCGCAATTCGCAAACTGTGGGCCGGGCCAAACGTCACCCATCAAGGCGAATTCTTCCAGTTTGAAGACATCACTATGGAGCCACGTCCCGTACAGCCAGGAGGCCCGCCGATCTGGATTGGCGGCAAATCTGAACGAGCTGTGCAACGCACCGCCCAACTTGGTGACGGCTGGTTCCCGTCGTTCGTGTCCCCAAACGGATACGCCCGCGGGGTTGCACAGATGCAAACACAGACAGCCGAGTACGGGCGCGATTTTGACAAGATCACTCGCTCTATGGCGATTCACACGTTCATCGACGAAGACGGCGAACATGCGTTTAACCACGCGAAATTTCACCTCGCAAAACGCTACGGGATGGAGTTCAACGACGACCAGATCCGGCGCATCTTCCTTGCCGGTGATCCCGAATATGCGCGTAACCGCATTAAAGAATATGAAGAAGCAGGATTGCAGCACATTGTGTTTATTCCGGTTGTTGGGCCGGACACGTTCGCACAGCAGGTCGACTTCTTGGCACGTGAAGTCGTCAAGAAATACGACGCCTAAACCTGCCGCCAACCGTTCCCCCGACAACTATGAAACGAGCGTGTAATGCCCTTATCAAACGCCAGCGCAGCGGACACTGTTGCCACCCAACTTGCCGCCATCGAAACAGATAACCCGGCCATAAACGCGTTCATCACGGTGATGGACGATGCGGCTCGCCAAGACGCCGAGCGTCTCGATCAAGCCGCTGAACGTGGCCAGTGGCTCGGTGTGCTGCACGGCATGACGATCGCGGTGAAAGACAATATTGATACGGCCGGGGTGCGTACAACCAGCGGGTCGTCGTTTTTTAAAGATTACGTGCCACAAACTGACGCGACCGTCATCACCAAACTCAAAGCAGCCGGCGCAATCATCATCGGCAAAACCAACCTGCACGAGTTTGCGTTTGGCGGGACAACGCAAAACGCCCACTTTGGGCCCTGCCGTAATCCGTGGAACACCGACCACATCCCCGGCGGATCGTCGGGTGGTTCCGGTGCGGCGGTTGCCGCCCAAATGTGTGACGGTGCACTTGGTACCGACACTGGCGGTTCCGTGCGGCTGCCGGCAACTATCAACGGCGTCGTTGGGATTCGACCGACGCTTGGCCGGGTATCAAACGGTGGTTCGGTACGGGTCAGCCTGTCGTTTGACACGATCGGGCCGATGGCCTACCGGGCTGAAGACGTCGCACGCATGCTGGCCGCTATGGAAGGCTATGACGCAGACGACAGCAGTTCACGGTCAGGACCAGGCGACGAGCTGCTGCGCGGCTTGCATCAGGGCATCGCTGGCGTACGTATCGGCATTCCCACGAATTTCTTTTTCGAAAACGTCGATCCGGCCATCACAACCCGAGTACATCAAGCCTTAGAGACGCTCGAATCACTTGGGGCAAGCCTGCGTGAAATTACGATCCCGAACGCCGAACAGGCCCAGGATCAGATGAAATCCCTGCTGTATTCGGATGCGGCTGCGTTCCATAAAGAACGGCTCGAGACCAACCCGGACGGTTTTGGTAAACCCGAATTCGACCGGCTGCAGTTTGGGGTGAACACCACCGGCATGCAGTATGCCGAGGCTCTTGATTGGCGCAACAGTTGGATTCGGCAGTCCGAAAGCGTGTTTGCCGAAGTCGATATCGTCGCTGCACCGTCAACACCAGTGTTGACTCCGCCGATTGTCGGAGCCGACATGATCAAAACGACCCACCGTCTCACCGAAAAGACATTCGCATGGTCGATGGCAGCTGCCCCGGCAGTGTCGGTACCGGTTGGGTTTGTGGACGGTTTGCCCGTCGGCATGCAACTTGCAGCAAGCCCCTGGCGTGACGGGTTGCTGCTGCGTACCGCAGTCGCCTACCAGGGCGCCACCGATTGGCATACTGCTCGACCCGTGGTAAAGAAAAGCACCACCTAGATCTGTTGACTGGCGGCCGCCTGAGAGGCCGCCAGTTTTTTCTTCGTCCGAACAACTGTTGGGTCGCTAAGTTTCAAAAAAGAGTTTTACCGTGAGGCTTGAGGACGGGGGATGAACCGTCCAGACAACAACATAGGGAGACCGATGGATTACTTCGAAAAAGGCCGGCAAAAGCGCATGGACGTGCTCGGGGAGGAGTACGTGAAAGAACGAGAAGCGCGCCGTCTCGATGACCCGTTCTGGCAGGAATTTCAGCGTTACGTTACGGACGCCGCATGGGGACAAGTGTGGACCCGTCCAGGACTTGATGCCCGTACGCGCAGCATCATTTCAGTTACCACCATCGCAGTACTTGGACGCGAACACGAACTGGCGTTGCACCTGCCCGGTGCTGTACGTAACGGTGTGACGTTTGATGAACTGCGTGAACTGGCGATGCACATGGCGCCATACGCCGGGATTCCGGCCGCCATCGATCTGATGCGTTGCATCGAAAAATATGTTGAAAATCCTCACGGCTCTGACGGAAAGTGACCATCGTGACAGGCAAACTGGCTGGAAAAATTGCGGTGATCGTCGGGGCAGGTCAAACCGACGGAGAAACGATTGGCAACGGTCGTGCAACCGCCCTGACGTTCGCCCGCGAAGGAGCAACGGTCATCTGCGTTGACCGCCGGCTTGACAGCGCACAGGACACCGTCGATCTGGTGCGTGCTGACGGTGGCAACGCCGAAGCGATCGCGTGTGACATCACCGATGAGCAGCAGATCATTGCGCTTATCAACACGGTCACGAACGCGCATGGACGCATCGACATTCTGCACAACAACGTCGGCGTGTCGATTGCTGCAGGTGACGCGCCCGTAACGGAAATTGACGTCGAAGCATTCGAGCGCATCACGACAATCAACCTCACCGGCATGGTGATGACCTGCAAGCATGTGCTGCCGGTAATGCGAGCCCAAAACAGTGGTGTGATCGTGAATATTGCGTCACATGCGGCGATTGTGAACCATCCAGGGATCGCCTATCAGACCTCCAAAACTGGGGTGATTGCGCTCACCACCAACCTTGCGATCGCCAATGCTCCCTACGGTATTCGTGCGAACGTGGTCTGCCCTGGGTTGATGGACACCCCAATGGCGATCGAATCACGGGTAGCTGCAGGCACGCCACGTGATGATGTGCGCACCATGCGTAACAGCAAAGTTCCGCTTGGTGGCCGTATGGGCACGGCCTGGGATGTCGCCAACGCGGCACTATTTTTGGCATCGGACGACGCCGGATTTATCACTGGCGTGTCGCTGGTTATTGACGGTGGACAAAGTTTACGACGCGGCTAACCGAGCCACGTTTGACCATGGCATGTCAGTAAAGGACCACGGTGGAAACGTCAGCTGCACATGGAGTTGAACACAATCTTGCACGGATCGCAGCGCACGATGATGTGATTAAAGCCACCATCACCGTGTGTGCCGAGCAAGCACGAGCACGAGCACGAGAACTTGATGTGGCAGCTGACCAAGGACAGTGGCGCGGTCTCTTGCACGGCGTGACCGTCGCGGTAAAAGACAACATTGACACGGCCGGTGTGCGCACCACCAGCGGATCAAAGTTTTTTGCCGACCACGTCCCAACCGTCGACGCGCCGGTTGTTCAAAAATTGAAAGCAGCCGGCGCGATCATCATTTCTAAAACAAACATGCATGAGTTTGCGTTCGGTGGCACCACCCAAAACATCACGTACGGTTTGTGTCGTAACCCGTGGGACACCGACTACATCCCTGGTGGTTCATCTGGCGGTTCGGGAGCGGCAGTAGCAACCGAAATGGCAACCGTTGCCTTAGGCACCGACACTGGCGGGTCCGTGCGTTTGCCGGCCTGCATCAACGGAATCGTTGGAATCCGTCCAACCGTCGGGCGGGTCGCCAACAAAGGTTCCATCCCGGTAAGTGAGACGCTGGACACGATCGGGCCAATGGCATACCGGGCTGAAGATGTGGCGCGCACACTGGCAGTGATAGAGGGGTATGTCGCAGACGACCCAGTGTCAGAACCCGGCCCGTATGACGAGCTGGTGCGCACCCTTCACGATGGCGTTGAGGGTTTACGGATCGGAGTTCCAACCTCGTTCTTTTTCGATGAGGTGCATCCGGATGTCTTAGCGCGCGTTCGTGACGCAATCGACGTGTTCGCCACACTCGGCGCAACCTTGGTTGATGTGGATGTGCCTGATATCGCCCAGTCGCAGGCAAAAGCGCTGAACATCATGTATTCCGAAGCGGCAGCGTTCCACGCGGACCGGCTCGCAAACGCGAAAGACACCTTCGATCCGGACGTGTATGAGCGGATGCAGATTGGTGTGAATACGACCGGGGCACAGTATGCCGACGCGGTGTATTGGCATCGGCGGTGGCGTATCAAACTGGCTGCGATGTTCCGTGATGTCGATTTGATCGTCACGCCAACGACTCGGGTGAAAACCCCGAAGGCTCAAGGCGATGACCTGGTGACAATCACTCACCGGCTGAGTGAACTCACCTACGGCTTTGGGATTGCCGGTGTACCGGCGGTTTCCGTCCCGGTCGGGTTTGTTGAGGGGATGCCAACCGGCATGCAACTTGTCGGCCCGCGTTTTGCAGACGGGCTGCTGCTGAGGGCTGCAACCGCCTACCAGTCGGTGACATCATGGCATCTGGCACGCCCGGCGTTGCTTACTACTACCTAAAGGTGTCACGCATGGATGGGCAATTGGCAGGAAAAATTGCGATCGTGTTGGGGGCTGGGCAGACCCCTGGCGAGACGATCGGAAACGGCCGGGCAACGGCCGTGCTGTTTGCCCGGGAGGGCGCAACCGTGATCTGCGCCGACTTGTATGCAGATAGAGCAGATGACACGGTGGCTGAGATTTTGGCTGAAGGTGGCAAAGCTGAAGCGTTTGCGGTGGATGTCACCGACGAACAGCAACTCATCGACCTGTTTGCCACCGTCACCGACACCCACGGACGCATCGACATTTTGCACAACAATGTGGGCGTGTCGATCGCAGCCGGTGACGCGCCGGTATATGACATTACCGAAGCGGTGTTTTCGAACATGACCCGCATCAACCTCACGTCGATGGTGTTGGCCTGCAAACATGTGTTGCCGATCATGCGCAAGCAAGGTTCTGGCAACATCATCCATATCGCGTCAAACGCGGTCTTAATTGATTATCCAAATATTGCGTATCAGACCACTAAAGCCGGTGTGGTGTCGTTAACTACCAACGTCGCGATTGCCAACGCCGAATACGGGATCCGTGCGAACGTGATCCTGCCAGGATTAATGGACACCCCGATCGCAATTGAGGCCCGCGCTGCTAAAGGCACGCCGCGCGACGAAGTGCGGGCCCAACGAAACGCCAAAGTGCCGCTTGGCGGCCGGATGGGTACCGGCTGGGATATCGGTCGTGCGGCCGTGTTCCTTGCCTCAGATAACGCCGGATTCATCACCGGCGTGTCGTTACCGGTTGATGGCGGTCAAAGTCTTCGATGCGGCTAGGCCGTACGCCACGAAAGGCGCGTTTGTGAGTGATGCACATGAGATCCGTTCGGCCGTTGCGACAGTCGAACACAATCTGGCACGGATCGCAGCGAACGACGACGCGATCAAAGCCACCATTACGGTGATGGGTGAACAGGCACTGGCGGACGCTAACCGTCTCGACCAGGCTGCCGAACAAGGCCAGTGGGTAGGTCCTTTGCATGGCATGACAATTGGTGTGAAAGACAACATCAACACGGCCGGCGTCCGCACCACGATGGGATCAAAGTTTTTTTCCGACCATGTGCCAGACACGGACGCGACGGTGGCGCAAAGACTGAAAGCAGCCGGTGCAATCATCCTGTCAAAAGTGAATCTGCACGAGTTTGCGTTTGGGGGGACCACGCAAAACCTCAATTTCGGTTCCTGCCGCAACCCGTGGAACACCGACCACATTCCTGGTGGTTCGTCGGGCGGATCGGGGGCCGCGGTCGCCGCCGAAATGTGTATCGGTGCGCTTGGCACCGACACAGCCGGTTCGGTGCGCAACCCGTCGTCGTTAAACGGCATCGTTGGGATCCGTCCAACGATGGGTCGGGTATCAAACGGTGGCGTTTTCCCGGTGAGTCATTTCCTTGACACGGTCGGGCCGATGGCATACCACGCCGAAGACGTCGCTCGCATGTTGGCGGTGATGGAAGGCTATGACCCCACCGATACAAGTTCGAAAAAAGGGCCGTGCGATGAACTGTTGCGCGGTCTGCACGACGGCATCGACGGGCTAAAAATCGGTGTTCCGACCAATTTCTTTTTTGACGATGTTGATCCACAGATTGAGCAGCGAGTCCGTGACGCCCTCAACGTACTTGCGTCACTTGGCGCCGAACTGGTTGAAATTCATGTGCCCGGCGTAGAAGAAGCGATGGCACGCACCTTGCCGATCATTTACAGCGACGCGGCAGCTGTGCATGCTGAACGGATCGCCAATGAAGCCGACCGGTTTGATCAGAACGGGCTGGAACGTTTGATGCTCGGGGTGAATATGACAGCCCCACAGTACGGCGACTCGATGACATGGCGCTACAGCTGGGTGCGCCAGTTACAGCAAGTTTTTCGACAGGTCGATGTCATCGCCTCTCCAATGGTGCGTGTGCGTACCCCACGGGTTGACGCCGTCGATTTTCTGGCGACAACCCACCGGCTAGGGCAATTCAGCTTTGGCTGGGCGCTAGCACAAGTTCCCGCAATGTCGGTCCCGGTCGGTTTTGCCGACGGGATGCCGGTCGGCATGCAGCTGGCAGGTGCAT
>JBBDST010000063.1:0-14436 GCA_040904765.1 Nitriliruptoraceae bacterium | reverse complement strand
CGCGGGCAGTCGGTGAGGATCTGCGGTGCACCGCTTGCAGTCACAACGACCGTGTCTTCGATCCGGACACCACCGACGCCAGGAAGATAAATCCCCGGTTCGCTCGTGCATACCACCGTCGCCTGAAGCCTAGCAGTTGCCTTGGGGCCGATCAGCGGCGCTTCATGAATTTCCAGTCCCACCCCATGTCCGGTGCCATGCACAAACGCGGCACCGTAACCGGCCGTTTCGATCACGCTACGGGCAGCGTCATCAACTTCGCCCGCGGTCGTGTTGGCGGTGAGTGCGGCTGTTGCGGCCTGTTGAGCATCACGAACAACCGCATAGATGGCCGCCAGTTCGCTGTTTGGTGCCGTACCAATCGCAACGGTGCGGGTGCAGTCTGCGTGATAGCCGTTTAGGCGTGCGCCACAATCGATGGTTAACAGTTCGCCTTTGGCAACGATCCGATCGGTCGGGCTGTGGTGCGGTATCGCACCGTTGACGCCGGTAGCAACGATCGGCGCAAACGCGTCGCCGTCAGCACCAAAGTCCTGCATGATCTGTTGCAGGGTATGGGCGATGGCGCGTTCGCTTACCCCTTCAAGACGGGTATGTTCAAACAGGTGGTTTAACGCATCCACAGTGATTTGGCAGGCGGCTGTCAGCTGTGCATGTTCATAGCTGTCTTTATACTGCCGAAGTTCTTCAACCATGTTGGTTGTTGGGCTGAGCGTCACCCGTTTGGCTTGGCTGTCGACGAGCAGCTGGCGTGCACTGGCCCAACTGACATGCTGTGCTTCCATGCCGACCGTGCCCGGTGTGGCAAGGATTGCCGGCAGAAACGGCCCATAGGTGACGTTAAGGTCCGTGTCGGTTTGGACGCGACCTTCATAGCGTCGGTCAGTGAACAGCGTGTCAACGCTGCTATCGGCTGCGGTGACGACAATTTGACCGTTGCTGCCGGTAAAGCCCGTGAGATAGGTGACGTTTACCGGATGGGTGACAACCAGCGCGTCAAGATCGTTTGCTGCTATTGCCGCTTTTAAGCGGCTCCGGCGGGCGTGATAGCGGCTGGAGTCGGTCACAACCGACGGGCGCAGGCGATGGCGGCACGTACCGCCAGCGGGTAGCCGTCAATCCCAAAGCCGCAGATACTGCCGGTACATACGGCAGCGAGCAGCGATTGGGCACGAAACGCTTCACGGGCGTAAATGTTGCTTAAATGCAGTTCGATTTTTGGGATCGTCAGGATTTCCAACGCGTCGCGCAACGCCACACTGGTGTGGGTCCAGGCGCCAGCGTTGATGATGAGTGCGGCACTGCCGTCGGTGTTGGCAAGGTGGATACGCTCGATGAGTTCACCTTCGTGTTCGGTTTGAAGGTGTGTGAGGGTCGCGCCGTTTTGGGTTGCTTCGGTTTCGGCGGCGACAACCACGTCAGCGAGGGTGTCGGTGCCGTACTGGGCCGGGTCGCGTGCGCCTAACTGCGACAAGTTGGGTCCGTGCAGCAGTACAAGGTTCATTGGTGGCCCTTCTTTTTACGTGTAGGTGCACGCTACAGGGCATCAAGCACCGAATCGACGATGTCGCGCGACGGGGTGAACAGTTCTGGTTCGCCGACGGCTTTCAACAGGATGAATCGCACTGCACCGTTGGCGACTTTTTTGTCGCGTGTCATCAGTGTCCACACTGCTTCACGGTTGTATGCGGGTGCGGTGGTTGGAAGGTCAAGCGCTGCGATGAGTATTTCGGCGTCGCGGGCAACGTCTGGCGGGGTGACGCCAATCGCGACCCCGATCCGCAGTGCTGCGACCATGCCGACGGCGACGGCTTCGCCGTGCAGAATCGTGCCGTACTCCCCCAGGGTTTCTAATGCATGGGCATAAGTGTGGCCGAAATTGAGGTGGGCACGAATGGATGATTCGCGTTCGTCTGCGGCGACAATGTCGGCTTTCACTTGCGCGCAGCGTGCCACGATGCCGGTGAGAAAAATGGGGTCGCGTTGTGTGCGTGCGTCGTTGTTTGCCGTCAGCACGGCGATCATGTCGGTGTCGCGAATAAACGCATATTTTACGACTTCGCCAAACCCTTCACGGTAGATCCGTTCAGGCAGAGTAGCTAGGGTTGCGATGTCACAAATGACGGCGTAGGGCTGATGAAATGCACCGACGAGGTTTTTGCCTTCGGGCAGGTTGATGCCCGTTTTGCCGCCAATCGCCGCGTCAACTTGAGCAAGCAGGGTGGTGGGTATCTGTACGACGGCAATACCACGGTTGTAGGTCGCGGCGACAAAACCGGCAAGGTCGCCTACGACGCCGCCGCCGATCGCAACGATCACGTCGCTGCGACTCAGCGCCGTGGTTGCCGCGGCACGCCACAGGTGTTCAAGCACTCCAACTTGTTTGGCGTTTTCGCCTGCCGGAACGTCAACGATCGTGACGTCAAGCCCGTCGCGTTCAAGTTTGGCGATCACCGCATCGACATGCCCGGCTTGACGCACGGCAGCTTGAGTAATCACGAGGGCTTTGGTAGCGCCGGCAGGTCGTGGGAGCACAAAAGTCGGGTCGGTTAAGATTTCGTGACCGACCGTGATCGTGTACGGGTTTGTGGTTAACGCCACAGGAATCTGCTTGAACGTGGCTGTCACGTCATCACCTGCTCATGTTCTGAAGGGGTCAGGATGTCACCTGCGCCGATCGCCCACTGAAGGATCTCTTCAGCCACCCTATGCGGTTCTTGGGCGGCGTTGACGGTGATGTCAGAAACGTGACGGTAGATGGCGTCACGGGCGGTGTATGTCTGTTCGAGTTTGGTCGCGACGTCTCCGGCTAATAGTGGCCGGTCGGTCGCGTTTTTCAGTCGTGACGCCAACACGTGAACGGGACAGTCGAGGTGCACGAGTGTGCCGGTGAGCAGCAGTTCGGCCACGTTTGCGTCGTTTAATACGGCACCGCCACCAAGCGCAATCACTAGATCGTTGATGGTGGCAAGGTTACGAATGACTTCATGTTCGTAACGGCGAAACGCAGCTTCGCCTTCACGTTCAAAAATGGTTGGGATGTCTTGACCGACCCAGTTGACAATCTCATCGTCGGTGTCAACCGCCCGACGGCCAAGTCGTTCAGCCAGCATGGCTGCAACCCGCGATTTGCCGGCCCCTGGCATGCCGATCAGGCAGATGCTGCGTCCTGTCACCGGCCAGCCACTTGCGCCAGGTAGGCGTCTAAGTTGCGTGTCATTTCTTGGACCGTGTCGCCTCCAGTTTTTTCTAACAGGGCATCAGCAAGTTCAAACGCAACGACTGCTTCAATGACAACACCACCACGCGGCACCGCACACGCGTCCGAACGTTGGGTGATCGCCTCGGCTGCTTCATGGGTGGCGATATCGACGGTTTGTAGGGGTCGCGGCAAGCTCGACAACGGTTTCATGGCGACCCTTAGACGCAGTGGATCGCCGGTAGTGATACCTGCTTCAAGTCCTCCGGCACGCTGAGTAAGCCGCACATAACGGCCATCGACGTAACCAATTTCGTCGTGCGCGAACGATCCTGGGGTTGAGGCCAGCGTGAAACCCTCACCAAACTCGACCCCTTTCATGGCTTGCACACCCAGGCAGGCAGCAGCCAGACGGGCGTCAAGTTTCCGATCGGCATGCACGTGACTGCCAAGCCCAACCGGGACGCCGTAGGCGAGCACTTCGATGGTGCCGCCAAGCGTGTCGTTTTCGGCATGAGCCCGATCGATACGGGCGACCATCCGGCCTTGCGTGTCGGCATCGATACAGCGAACCGGCGAGGCGTCAATGTTTTGGATGTCGTTTGGTGTTGGGGCGGCAATGTCGTCAGGCAGCATCTCTCCGCCGATATTGACGATATGTGACATGACCGTGATGCCAACGGTGCCAAGCAGTTCTTTGGCGATCACGCCAATCACCACACGGGCAGCGGTTTCACGCGCAGAGGCCCGTTCCAGGGCGTCACGCACATCGGTGTAGTCATATTTCATCGCTGCAGCAAGATCTGCATGGCCTGGCCGTGGCCGGGTTAGGGGTTGTCCACGGCCAGATTCTTCAATCGCGGCAAGGTCGTCACGCGGCGCCGGGTCCATCGCGTTCACCCATTTGGGCCATTCGGTGTTGTGGATCAGCACGGCGATCGGTGAACCAAGCGTGCGCCCGTGACGGATACCGCCAAGAATTTCGATGCGGTCGATTTCAAAATCCATCCGTGGCGAACGTCCGTGCCCTAGACGACGGCGCGTCAGTTCACGATCAAACATGTCGGCGGTCAACGTCAGTCCTGCCGGCACACCTTCAACGATGGCAACAAGGGCAGGACCGTGGGATTCTCCTGCTGTGAGGAATCGCAGACGGGACACAGGCATCCTCACTAGGACGGTAGACGTTTGGCATTAGTTAAGGGTAGCCCTTGCGCGCTCCCGATTGCATGGTGGTAGCACCACCTGGCGGCGCTGAAGCGTTTTTATCTCTGACTTGGTGTCAGGCAGTTACCAGTGGCCACAGAATCACGCCGGTTGCGACACCAACCACAAAATACGGGGCGAACGCGACCCGTGAACTGCGCGAAGCCCGGCCGGTGACCAGCAGCATTGACGACATGAGCGCAGCCGACAGAAACGTTGCGTACGCATACACGACGGCCGCGTCACTGCCCCACAGTGCTACCCCAAACGTAGTTGATCCGACCAGTTTGAGGTCCCCCATACCAAAGCCGTCAAGGCCGGTGAAGCGGGCGTACACCGCCGAGATGCTGTACAGCAAAAGGGGTGCGATGACGGCCAAGGTCACCGCAAGGAGCATCCCGTCAACACTTCGTTGAATGCTTACACCAACCGCAGTGACCACAGCGAACACGATCGGCATCCGGTAGGTCAACGCGTTTGGAATCACCCGGTAGGTCTGATCGATATGCGCTGCGATCTGTGCTGCCACAAGCGCGCTAATGCCGCCGGCGCCGGCGGTGATGCTCGGGGCATGGGTGACTGCGGTCACAACCGCGGCACTTATCAGGAGGGTGTCGAAAGCCACGTGCCGTGCGCCAAGCGTCAGTGGGCCAGGTGCGATGCGTACAGCGATTGTGCGCGCAAAGACGGCACCAACAAAGCCGACGCCTATGGCAACTATGGCGAGCATCATCATCGCTTGCCCTTAGGTCAACTGACGGGTTAACGCCGCACGCATCGTGTCGGTTGGTGCTGATCTGCCGGTAAACAGCGTGTAGGCGCGGGCTGCCTGGTTAAGAAGCATCGCCAAACCGTTTTGGTGGGTTGCACCGGCGTGTGCTGCGGAAGCCAAAAATGGGGTGATTTCGGGCGCATAAATGAGGTCATAGGCGAGCTGGTTTGGTGCCAGTTGTGTGAAGGCATCTGGGAGTGTTTCGCCGCGTAACCCAAGCGATGACGCGTTGACGATCACGGTTGCACGCTGCACGTGTGCGCCTACGTCGACGTCATCGACGTGGCATGCGGTTATGTTGGCTGCTCCGGCGGTTAAGGCAAGCTGTGCCAGTTCTTGGGCGGCGTCACGTCTGCGGCCGACCACGATCACTTCCGCATGCCTGCGCCCAAGTGCAACTACGACCGCACGAGCAGCCCCGCCGGTTCCAAACACCACCACCGGAGTGTTGTCGTAAGTGTCGTTGAACGTGTCAAGGTCGTCACCAAACCCGCCCACGTCGGTGTTGTCGCCGTGCACATGTCCGTCGGTGAACACGAGTGTGTTCACCGCACCGATCAGTTGTGCGTCGTCACTGACCGTGTCGCAGCGGGCAAATGCGGCCTGTTTGTGCGGGACTGTGACGTTCGCGCCGGCAACGCCTGCCGCGACACACACGTCGATGGTGCGGGTGAAGAGTTCTTTGGGGGTGAACCAGGCCAGATACACGCAGTCGAGTCCGTCTGCGCGAAACGCGGCGTTGTGGATGGTTGGTGAGAGCGAATGGTTGACGGGGTCGCCAAACACGACAAACAGGCGGGTTGCTGCAGTCGGCCAGGCGTGCTCGACAGGGGGCGGTGGCAGCATCACTTCTCCGATTCCAATCGTGACAGACGGGTTACTCGCACCGACCTGCTTGTCGAAAGGCGGCAACGTTTTGGTTGTGTTCGTTCAACGTGTCAGCAAAGCGGTGGGTGCCGTCACATGCCGGATCTAACACGTAATAAAAATAACTCACCGTTTGGGGGTTCACGGCAGCATCAAGCGAAGCTGCGCCGACACCGGCGATAGGCCCTGGCGGCAAGCCATTGATCCGGTAGGTGTTGTAAGGACTGTCAATTTCAAGATCCTCATACAAGACGCGCTGGCGTGCTCCGCCGCCTAAAGCAAATACGACGGTCGCGTCGATTTGTAAACGCATGGGGCGGGTTAGGCGGTTATTGATAACACCAGCAACGATTGGCCGTTCCGAATCGATGCGGGTTTCCCGTTCGATCAGGCTGGCAATCGTCAAGAGCCGGTAACGGTCACTGTCGTTCACTGTGTGGACAGCAAATTCGCGTTCGAGTTGATCGACCATGCGTTGCAGGATCGTGAGCGGTGTGGCGTTCAACCGGACGTCGTAAGTTTGGGGCATGAACACCCCTTCGTAGGCAAACACGTCGGCTGGCGCTTCGGCGGGTTCAGGAAACCAGTCGGGCAGTTGCAGCACTCCTTCGTCGTTGGCTCCAGCGGCAGTACGTTTGGCAAGGACGGCTTCAAAGTCAGCAACGTCAAACGCGGCAAAGCTGTCAGCGAGCCGTTCAAGCGTTTGAACAACCGTGAGTCCTTCTTGGACGGTGAACCGTTGCGTGTCGGCAAGGATGGGCGTGTCGGGGCCTTGAGCAAGCACGTCAAGTACCGTCTCATAGTCGCTGCCGGTGAGAAACGTGTAGGTGCCGGGGCGTAAACTTCGAGCCAGTGCATCATCGACCATTGAGCGCAGACGCCCGGCGCTGCGAATGACGGACAGGGCTTGCAGATCATCGCTGACCGCCCGAAACGATCGGCCTTGGGGAATCGTATAGGTAACTTCTTGACCGTCTTGGACAGCGTTTCTGCTTTGGTCCATCATCGTTGCGACCAGCGTGACCGCGGCAAGTGCGATCACAAGCACGACGGCGATCGCAACGAGAAAATAGCGCGACGTGCGGCTGAGGTTGGCTGTTCCCACACGGTCCTCCGTTACGACGCTGGCGGGTTTTGTTGACTACGGCGGATGCGTTGCCGTTCTAAGGCATGCTGCAACACGACACTTGCCGCGACCTGGTCGATCACCGTTTTTCGTTTGGCTCGTGACAGGTCCGCATCGATCAGTACCCGTTCAGCTTCAACGGTGGAGAAACGTTCGTCGATCAGCACTACCGGTCGTTCAATCGCCTCGCTGAGCGACTTGGCAAACCGACGTGCCATGGTGGCTTTCGCCCCTTCTCGCCCGTCGAGTTGACGAGGATGACCAACAACCACCCCGACGGGGTCGTGTTCTTTCACGGCCGCCATCACCGCTTCAAGCATTGCCTCCATGTCGTTGCGTGGCACGACACAGGTGGCAACTGCCTGGGCAATGATCTGACCTGGATCACTCAGCGCAATACCGACCCGCACCTCACCAAGATCAACGCCAAGCAGGCGCCCGTCTAACGGCAGGATCGCCTGGTCGGTCACGCGCGTGTAATCAGCGTGTGAGCGGCGTTGACAGCCACGGTTAACGCCTCGTCGAGTTTCGTTCCGTCACGTCCGCCGGCTTGAGCGACGTCGCCTTTCCCGCCAGCACCACCACCGACACAGCTGGCAGCATCAGCCAGAATGTCACGTGCCGTTACCCCACCGTCGACTATAGATGGTGTGACGGCGGTGACGAGCATTGCTTTGGCGTCGTTGGTGAACGTCCCGACGATCACTACTGCAGGGTCGGCGAGGTGGCTGCGTATAGACAACGCGAGGCTGCGTAGTTCGTCGGCTGACAGGCCGTCTTGCCGGTGTTTCACCAGTGCCAAGCCGTCGTGCTGCACAGCCGTTTTGGCCAGCGTTTCGGCCTGTTTGGCAAGGCCTGCTTCACGTAACGTGGCGAGTTGTTTTTCGGCGTCGCGCAGACGTTTGATGAGGTTGGTGACCCGATCGACGGTTTCGTCGGTTGGAACATCAAGGAGTCGGGCTACATCTTGGGCGACGATCCGTTCTTTCCCAAAGAAAGTGAGCGCATCTTCGCCGGTTAATGCTTCGATCCGGCGGGTGTTGGAACCGATCGATTCTTCTTTGACCACAGCAATCGTGCCAATAGTTGCCCCACGCGGCGCATGGGTCCCTCCACACAGTTCTTTGGAGTAGTCACCGATCGTAACGACCCGCACAACTTCACCGTATTTGTCGCCGAAGTTCGCAACCGCACCGGCATCCTTGGCATCTGCCAGCGACATCACTTGCGTGGTGACATACGGATCGGCGAGCACGCGGGCGTTCACGACCGCTTCGATGTGGGCAAGTTCTTCGCCGCTTACCGGCGCAAAATGTGGGAAGTCGAAACGAAACCGTCCCGGAGACACCAGCGAGCCGGCCTGTTGGGCATGCGGACCAAGCAGTTCTTTGATGGTTGCGTGCAGCAGGTGGGTAGCTGAGTGGCTGCGGGCTGTCGCTGCTCGCAGTGTCCCGTCAACGGTCGCGTAGGCGCCTTGGCCTTGACGCACTTCACCGGCAACGACCCGTGCCCGGTGCGTTGTAACCCCATCGAGTGCCAGCTGGGTGTCGAGTACTTCAAGTCGACCCGTTTCGGTTTCGATGATGCCTTGATCGCCCACCTGCCCACCACCTTCAGCATAAAACGGAGTGCGTGGCATAAGGACTTCAACTTCATCACCTTCAGATGCTTCGTTTAACACGCCACCGGTAGCCACAAGCGCACCGATGGTTGCTTCGCTAGCCAGTTCTTCATAGCCAACAAACGTGGTTGCGCCGGTTAACGCAAGCGCATCGCGATACACCTCAACGCCAACCCCGGCACCGCCACGTTTGACCGACTTGCGGGCCCGGTCGCGCTGTTCTTCCATCAGTACAACAAAGCGGTCACGGTCAACGGCAAGCCCCTGATCGGCGGCGATTTCTAGCGTCAAATCGATCGGAAAGCCATATGTGTCGTGAAGTTCAAAGGCCGCTTCGCCAGAGAGTTGTTCACCAGGTTTTAAGCTGTCAACCAGCGTGTCGATACGGGTAAGGCCGCTGCGTAGCCGTGCACCAAAGTCCCGTTCTTCGGCGGCGACGATGCGCGTGATGAGTACCTGTTGATCGGCCAGTTCGGGATACAGCGGACTTAACGTGGCGATGACCGTATCAATCATAGGTACGAGTACCGCGGTGCCTTCAGCCACGTCAACACCAAGCAGTTGGGCGTGGCGCAGTGCGCGTCGCAACAGTCGGCGCAGCACATAGCCGCGCCCGTCTTTGGCGGGCAGCACCCCGTCAGCGATCAAAAATGCGGACGTACGAGCATGTTCGGCCAAAACCCGCAACGACACGTCACGGTCACTATCTTGGCCATAAACAACCTGTGAGAGGGTTTCTGCGGCGCTGATCAGCGGGCGAAACAGGTCGGTTTCAAACACGTTGTCGACATCTTGCAACAGCACAGCCATACGTTCCAACCCAAGGCCGGTATCGACGTTTTTGGCGGGCAGCTCGCCTAAGATGGTGCCGTCATCATCGAGGGCATGCTGCATAAAAACGAGGTTGTAAAACTCAAGGTAACGCTCATCGTTGACTGCCGGACCACCGGCTTGACCGTAAGCATCCCCCCGGTCGTAATACATTTCGGTGTTGGGTCCGCCAGGGCCAGCCGCGTGCGTCCACCAGTAGTTATCGTCGGCACCAAGGCGCTGGATGCGTTCGGCAGGGATGGCGGTTTCTTCAAGCCAGATCGCGGCGGTCTCGTCATCGTCGGTGTAGACGGTGACCCAGATGCGCTCTGGGTCAAGCTGATACTTCTCAACGGCCAGTTCGTAGGCCCAACGGATCGCGTCACGTTTGAAATAGTCGCCGAACGAGAAGTTGCCGAGCATCTCAAAAAAGGACAGGTGGCGGGTGGTATGGCCAACGTTTTCGATGTCGTTGGTGCGTACACATTTCTGGTAGCTCACGGCACGAGTTGCTGGCGGAGTCGCGTCCCCCATGAAATAGGCTTTAAATGGGACCATGCCCGCAATAGTGAGCAGCAACGACGGGTCGTTTGGGATCAGCGAAGCCGAGTCGTAACGCTGGGCGCCACGTTCAACAAAAAAATCCAGAAATGTCTCACGGATACTTCGGGAATCCACGGCTAATCCTCAAGGTCAGTGCGGCAAGCCTAGAACGTCAGACAACGCCTTAACGCAGATACGTGTCGCCAAGTTCGGCTTCGCGGGCACGTTGTGCCTCACGTGCGTCAACAAACGCATCAGTGAACCGGTTGACGGTTACTGCTGCAGTTGTTCCAACGCGCCGCGCATAGGTTGCCGGCGCGACCGCACGGCGCAGACGATTCGACGCGTTCACGCCGATACCGACACCGATACTGACACCGGCAACAAAAGACACAAGCCCCATCTGTTACTCCGAATCAACTTGGGTTGCGGAAACGTTTTGCCGCCCGGCTCGCACCGGCGGCAAAACCGGCGACTTTAACCAGCGGGTTGGCAACGGCAGCATGCACCAAAGACACTAGTTTCTCGCCGGTGGTGGTGATCGACTGCACCCCCGCAAGGATCGTGTCGACTCGTGCGAGTTCGACGTTGACACCTGCTGCCGTGTCGGTGAGTTGCTCTAACGTTGGCAAGATCCGATCGGTGGCTTCACGGACACTGCGGGTTGCTTCTTCGAGTAACCCGACCAGTTTGATCAAGGTCCAAGAGGCAATCACCACAAACAGCGCGAAGAACACGGTGGCGGAAATGACTACCCAGTCTCTAATACTCACGATTGTTGGCCTTTGTCGGCAGCGTATGGGGGCGCCTGGGGCTTATCGGTTCGGTGACGTTTCGCAGTCGCCTGCTGGACGCTGGCACGCAAAGTGTCAAGCCGAGCTTTCACCGCGGCTTCATGCCCATGTTCTGATGGTTGGTAGAGTCTAACGCCGTCAAACCCGTCGGGCAGATACTGCTGATTTGCGATGAAACCTGACGGGTGATCGTGGGGATATTGGTAGCCCACTCCGGCGTTTAACTGTTTTGCGCCGGCGTAATGCCCGTCACGCAAGTGATTTGGCACCGGCGCATTGCCATGCTGGTTGACGGCGCGCAGCCCGGCAGTGAGCGCTCGGGCGACACTATTTGATTTTGGGGCGGTCGCCAACGCTAACGCGGCGTGGGTTAGGGCATAGCGGGCTTCTGGCAATCCGACGAACTGCAACGCGTCAAACGCGGCTGTAGCAACCCCCAACGCACCTCGGTCGGCTAAACCAACGTCTTCGGAGGCGAAAATCACCATGCGTCTGGCAATGAAACGCGGATCTTCGCCGGATTCGAGCATCCGCAGCATCCAGTACACGGCCGCATCAGGATCTGAACCGCGCAAACTTTTGATGAAAGCGGATGCCTGGTCGTAATGGCTGTCTTGGGCTTTGTCGTAGCGAAAGCGTCGCTGCGACTGGGCAAGGTCTTCCACGTCGAGCAGTACCGGCAGTGTGGTTTGAGTGCTGTCCGCTCCGGCGGCAATCGCGGCAACATCAATTGCGGTTAACGCGGCTCTGGCATCCCCGTCGGCGATGTCTGTCAGATACGTGTAGGCGTCGTCGGTGAGGGTGATGCGTCCGCCAAAGCCACGTTCGGGGTCTTGTAACGCCCGGTCGATAAGGGTTGAAATTTCGGTTGCGGTTAACGGTTCAAGGCGTAACAGTTGACAGCGCGATAAGAGCGGTGCGGTCACTTCAAAAAACGGGTTTTCGGTGGTTGCGCCGATCAATGTCACCCAGCCTGCTTCAACGCCAGGCAGCAGGGCGTCCTGCTGGGTAGTTGAGAACCGGTGGATTTCGTCGACAAACAGCACGGTTTGCCGTTGGCGCATTTCGTAGCGGGCACGGCCTTCTTCGACGTGGCGACGCAGATCTTTCACGCCGGCAGATACGGCTGATAGTTCAATCCAGACGGCATCGACATGGCGGGCAAGCACGCGTGCCAGTGATGTCTTGCCAACCCCAGGCGGGCCAAACAAGATGAGGGATCGCAGCAGTCCTTGTGCGAGCGCACGCCGTAGGGCGGTGTCTTCACCGATGACGTGGGACTGTCCCACGTACTCTTCAAGGGTGCGTGGTCGCATGCGGGCAGCGAGCGGCTGTTGGCCGGACATGCCCGACATGAAGAGCACTGCCCCGCCAGTTTCCTGCGCGGGGTTGTCGTCTAGCGACAGTTCCGGTTCGGCCATAGGTGAACCGTAGCGAGCGCCGGTTGCACCTGTACACCACAACCCGACGTTGTGCTGGCGTTAGCTGCGTGGACGTACCCGTAAACCCAGTTCGGACAGTGCTTCGTCATCAAACGCTGCGGGTGCGTCGGTGAGCGGACAGCCGCCCGTTTGGGTTTTCGGAAATGCGATCGCATCGCGGATGCTTGCCCGATTGGCGAGCAGCATGACGAGCCGGTCAAGACCAAAAGCGATCCCGCCGTGCGGTGGTGCCCCGTGCGAGAGGGCGCGCAGCAGAAACCCGAACCGTTCTTGGGCGTCGTCGGCGTTGATGCCAAGAAACGACAGCATCTTCAACTGCAGGTCACGGTCGTGGATACGAATCGAACCTCCGCCGAGTTCAACGCCGTTCAAAATGACGTCATAGCCGCGTGACGTGGCTTCTTTGGGATGCTCGGCAAAGTTTTGTTCCCATTGGGGACTTGGTGCGGTGAACGGGTGGTTGCCGGGTTTGAACCCTCCCCCATCGACCGGTTCAAACAGGGCCATTGGGGTGATCCACAAAAATTCCCAACGGCTGTCATCAACGAGGTTGAGCGCATGGGCGATGTCGACGCGTAAGGCGCCCATGAGGGTGCGGGTGAAGTGTTCTTCGCCGGCACCAAAAAAGACGGCATCGCCAACTGTTGCGCCGGTTTGCTCAAGCAGGCCAGCAAGTTCATCCTCGCGCATAAATTTGCTAAGTGGAGAACGTAACGTGCCGTCGGCTTCGACTACCCCCCAAGCAAGGCCTTTGGCGCGCCGCTGCTGCGCCCAGGTGACCCAGTTGTCAAAGTCGCGGCGACTCAGTGCGCTGCCGCCAGGTACAGCTAACGCGACCACTACCCCGTCGTCGTTGAGTACCTGACGAAACACGCCCACCTCAGTGGTGGCAAACACGTCGGTGAGATCGGTGAGTTCCAGTGCAATCCGCATGTCGGGCTTGTCGGAACCAAACCGGCGCATCGCTTCGAAATAGCTCATCTGCGGAAACGGGGTAGGGATAGTAACACCGAGCAGTTCTTGCCACATTTCGCTTAAGAGTTCTTCTACGAGCGCAAAAATGTCTTCTTCAGATCCAAATGACAGTTCGATATCTAGTTGGGTGAATTCGGGTTGCCGGTCGGCTCGCAGATCTTCGTCACGAAAACAGCGGGCGATCTGGTAGTAGCGTTCAAAACCGGACATCATTAACAACTGTTTAAACAGTTGCGGTGACTGAGGCAGCGCATAGGTCATACCTGGCTGCAGGCGGGAGGGCACCAAAAAGTCGCGTGCGCCTTCTGGGGTTGCCCGCGTCAGCATCGGTGTTTCGATTTCTAAGAAACCGTGACGTTCAAGCACGCGGCGGATGAGCGCATTGGCACGTGAGCGTAACGTCAACACGTTTGCCATTTCACTGCGGCGCAAATCGACGTAGCGATGTTTCAAACGGAGTTCTTCGGCAACTTCAAGGCCGTCTTCGACGGGAAACGGTGGCGTGTCGGCAACACTTAAGACGGCAAAGTTTTCGGCGGCGATTTCGATCGCACCAGACGAAAATCGGTCGTTTGCCATCCCTTCTGGCCGGGGACGCACAGTTCCGGTGACACAGATCACCCATTCGGAACGCACCCGGTGGGCGGCGGCGAGCGTGTCTGACTGGTCTGGATCAACGACGATCTGCACCAGTCCGGTGCGGTCACGCAGGTCAAGAAAAACGACGCCGCCATGATCTCGGCGGGTTTGAACCCAACCGGCGACAGTCACAAGGGTGCCGGCGTCGTCAGCGCGCAGGGTGCCGGCGCCGTGGGTCCGCATTGAACCGTAAGGTGAAATACTCACAGGTGTGCCTTAAGCAAGGAAGAATTCAGGATTGTTTGGCGGTTGATCGTTCTTGCCACAGGGTGTGAATGGCCGTATCAACCGTGTCTGGTGTGAACGTGTGCTGCACGCCAGAACGCATCTCTTTTACGATTACCGTACCGGCCTCACGTTCGTGAGCCCCATACAAGACGACGAGTTCTGCACCGACGCGGTCAGCATATTTCAACTGTTTGGCAAGTTTGCGGCTCCCACC
>JBBDST010000062.1:0-14535 GCA_040904765.1 Nitriliruptoraceae bacterium | reverse complement strand
CGCACGCGCCGCTAGCTCAATTGGCAGAGCATCCGGCTCTTAACCGGCAGGTTCGGGGTTCAAGTCCCTGGCGGCGCACCCCGAGAAACCGGCCCAAGCGGCCGGTTTCTTGCGTTTATGCGTCCAGGCCACACCACTCAGCCACGACTCTTGGCGCCTTGATCGGGCTGCGACGTGCACCTACCTGCTCAGTGTTAACGAACCGAAACAAAGACACAATGGGAGACAAGGCCCGTAGGCTGTGCTCTCAGACGAGCAAAGAGGCACGGGTGGCAACGATGATGGCGGCGGTTCTCGTCGCACATGGTGGACCCGACACGTTGGTGCTGCGTGACGACGTACCAGTACCCCGGCCCGCTGCCGGACAGGTGCGCATCAAAGTCCTCGCGGCAGGTGTGAACAACACCGATCTGTGGACGCGTGAGGGTGCCTATGGAAGGCCTGATGATCCTGACGCTGTCGCCGGATGGCAAGGCATACCGATCACCTTCCCACGCATCCAGGGCGGCGACGCGGTCGGCCGGGTCGTGGAACTCGGCGACGGTGCCCCAGACGCGCTACTGGGTCGCCGGGTGCTGGTAGATCCGATCATCTACGGACTAGGCGATGATCCTGATCAGCGCCCGATTCAAGGCGTGCTTGGCTCTGAGGTAGACGGCGCCTTCGCCGAATACCTGTGTCTTCCCGTTCACCAGGTTTACGACGTGACCGACTCGCCGCTGTCCGATCAGCAACTGGCGTGCCTGCCGATCGCCTACGGCACGGCAACCGGAATGCTCGAGCGTGCCGGCGTCACGGCCGGAGAACGCATGCTGGTGACGGGCGCATCGGGCGGAGTCGGGATCGCCCTCGTTCAACTCGCAGCGGCGCGGGGCATCCACGTGGTTGCGTTAACCAACAGTTTGACTGCCGACGCTGTACGGCAAGCCGGGGCCTCCGACATCCTTTTGCGTGACGGTATCTCACTCGAAAACCAGCTTGCCGGGACCGAACCGTTCGCTGTCATCGCCGATGTGGTCGGGGGACCGACGTTCGAAGCACTGTTGGCAGCGCTGGAAACGGGCGGGCGGTTGGTCACCTGTGGTGCCGTTGCCGGGCCAGTTGTCAAGATCGATCTGCGTGTGCTCTACCTCAAGCGGCGAACGCTGATCGGATCGACCATGCACACACCTTCGCAGTTTCGTCGACTCGTCGAAGATGCCCGTGCCGGCAACCTTGCCCCACTCATCGCCTCGACCTATCCCCTTTCCCAGATCCACCGGGCGCAAGCAACGTTCCTATCCGGCGGCCACATCGGCAAGCTGGTGCTCATTCCTCGACGTTGAAACCATTCGAGCAGTTGGGGTATGTGATCGTGTATCCGATCGTGTATGCGGTGATGGCAGTAATTCTTGTGTTGCCGTCGCTGCTGACCGTGTGGGATGGTCGTCAACGGCGCAGCCACCAAGCCAGTTAACGGCGACGAAACTGTTGTGCGGCACGGGTGATCTCATCCAAATAGTTCGCTCTGGCATATGCGGCCGGATCAGCAACTGCTTTGGCGCTCATTGCTCCGCGTGCTTGTGCAACGGACGTGTAGCCGTTGAGTGTCAGCCAGTCGCTCACCTCAGCGACGAGCGTTGCGACGTGATCAACCCCGTGGTGCAACAATGCCGAAGTGGTCATGGCAACGTCAGCGCCAGACAGCAAGGCTTTGACCGCATCGTCGCCCGTGTGTACGCCGGTGGTGATCGCAATAGAAGCCTCAAGCCGGCCGTGAAGCAGGGCTACCCAACGCAGCGGCAGGCGCAGTTCATCGGACGTTGACAGCACCAGGCGTGGGCCCAAAGTCAATGTGTCAAGGTTGATATCTGGCTGATAAAACCGGTTGAATAGCACCACGCCGGACGCGCCGGCGTCAACGAGCTGGTGGGTGAAATTCGCCAGTGCCGACCAGTAAGGGGAGAGTTTTACAGCGACAGGAATGCCGGCGGCCGCGACGACTTGTTCGACAACTTTCAACGTTTCTTGTTCGACCGCAGCCGCGTCTTTGGTCGGATCGGCCGCAATCCGATAGACGTTAAGTTCTAACGCGTCGGCGCCGGCTTCAGCCAAGGTTGTGGCATAACTCATCCATCCACCGACCGTAACACCGTTGAGCGAGGCGATGACCGGCGCGTTGAGCGTTTGTTTGGCTTGGGTGATGATGTCTAGATACCGGTTGAGGCCGTGCGCATAGCCATACGGGGTGGTGGCATAACCGCTCACTGCCTCTGGGTTCATGTCGGCAAATTGACTTAACGCTTCGTGTTCACTGGCTTCCTGATCGAGTTGTTCTTCAAACAGTGAAGGCAGCACGATTGCGCCGACGTTTGCAGCATCAAACTCGGCCCACATTTCGGGATCTGCAGTGAGTGGGGATGCGGATGCCACAATCGGTGATCGTAACGATAAGCCCAAATAGTTCGTTTCAAGGCTTACGGCGCCAGTGGTGGTTACACCGGCAAGGACTCGCTGGTTTGCACCAACTGGCGCGTCGTCGTTATTGTCAGGCCACGGACCCATCACTGCCCCTGTTCGTCGCTGTCGGTCTCAATGCCGGCGTCGCTTGCGGCATGTTGTCGGGTTAATCCGGCCAGTTGGGTGTAGTAGCGCCACCGTTCGTTCACGTCAGCTTCGAGCATGGCGACATACTGTTTGGCTTTTTTGGGATCGTTCCGTGCGAGCGATGCGAACCGGCCTTCGGCCGCCACGAAATCGTCAAGTTTGCCTGACGGCGGCTTTGAATCAAGCGTTAACGGTGTTGCGGCGTCATCGGTGTCCGGTGAGAAGCGAAACAACGGCCAGTAGCCGGTTACGACTGCCTGATCCATCCGGTCCATCGACTGGCGCATGTCAACCCCGTGGGCGATGCAGGTCGAATAGGCCAGGACTAGGGATGGCCCTGGCCAGTTTTGGGCTTCGGTGAGCGTTTTGATGGTGTGCCGTTCATTCGCACCGATCGCAATCTGACCGACATACACCGTGCCATACTGCATCGCCAGCAACCCCAAGTCTTTCTTTGGGGAAGCTTTGCCTGAGGTGGCAAACCGTGCGACCGCCCCACGCGGAGTGGCTTTGGATGCCTGCCCGCCGGTGTTTGAATACACCTCGGTGTCTAACACGAGCACGTTCACGTCGGCTCCTGAAGCAAGCACATGGTCGAGCCCACCAAAGCCGATGTCATACGCCCAGCCGTCCCCACCAACGATCCATACGTCGCGGTGTATAAGTGAACCGACGATGGCGAGCAGGTGGCGTGTGGAAAAATCGGTGTTGCCGTCAAGCAGCGTGACGAGTTCATCGACGCGTGCCCGTTGGGTGGTGATGCCAGCTTCGTCACGGGCGTCGATGCCGTCAATCAGTGCGGTAACACGCTTGTCACCGACCAGACCTGCCGATTGTTTGAGCAGATGGACGGCTAGGTGCTGTTGCTCGTTCAATCCGACCCTGATACCAAGCCCAAATTCGGCGTTGTCTTCAAACAGCGAGTTTGCCCAGGCCGGCCCGCGCCCGTCAGCGTTGGTACCCCAAGGGGTCGTTGGCAGGTTGCCACCATAAATCGACGAACAGCCGGTGGCGTTGGCGATGACACTGCGATCGCCAAAGAGTTGTGACAGCAGTTTCAAATAGGGGGTTTCGCCACAGCCGGCGCATGCCCCGGAGAATTCGAAGAGCGGTTGCAAAAGCTGGCTGTGTTTCACCGTGTCGTGACGGATATCGTTGCGGTCGAGATAGTCGATGCCTTCAAAGAACCGGTAGCGGTCACGCTCAACGTCTCGATGCTCTGTTGCCGGCTGCATCATTAATGCTTTCAGCCCGAAAGCTTCTTTGTCAACGGCCGGGCACACTTCGGCACACACGCCACAGCCGGTGCAGTCATCGGGTGCCACTTGGACGGTTAACAGGTGGTCTTCAAGGCTGCGATCGGCGAACGGTTTGGTTTTAAACACGTCTGGTGCGTCATCGATCGTGCCGGTGGGAAACGCTTTGATTTGAATTGCCGCATGCGGACACACAATGGCACATTTGCCACAGTCGATGCACAGTTTGGGATCCCATACGGGCAGTTCGTCGGCCAACGAGCGTTTTTCGAAACGTGCCGTGCCGGTGGGAAACATGCCATCGACCGGAAAAGCCGATACGGGGATGCGGTCGCCGTCACCAGCAAGAATCCGTTCGGTGACGTGCGTGAACAACGGATCGACCGTGTCTCGTGCAGCGGGGCTTAATAGGTCAAGAGCCCGTTCAAGCGGGGCTACCTGTACGCGAGTGGAAGTGATCGTGTCGGCGATAGGTACGTCAAATACGGCACTGGCGGCGGCACGAATCGCCTCCAGGTTGCGTTTGACGATGTTTGGGCCGTGCACTCCGTACGTTTTTTCGGTGGCCTGTTCGATGGCGGCCATCGCGACGTCTTCGGGGAGAATCCCTGATGTGAGAAAAAATGCGACCTGCATCACTGTCGAAATGCGTCCGCCAAGTCCGGCGTCGCGTGCCGTCTTGTAGCCATCGATGGCGACGAGGCGAATGTTGCGTTCGATCAGGATCTGTTGTACGTGCTGACTGAGATGGTTGAAAACGTCGGCGGGTGCAAACGGGACGTTTAATAACAGGGTGCCGTTGGGTTTGAGGTGTTCAACCACGTTGAGGGTGTCAAGCATGGTGAACTGGTGGCAGGCAACAAAATCGGCTTGGTCAATCAGGTAGGGCCGATCGATTTGGGTGTCTGAGAAACGCAGGTGGCTGACGGTCGTTGCGCCCGACTTTTTCGAGTCGTATACGAAGTACGCCTGGACATACCGGTCGGTGTGATCGGCAACAATTTTGGCCGTGTTTTTATTGGCGCCGACCGTGCCGTCAGATCCAAGCCCAAAGAACAGCGCAGACAGGTCGTTGGTGTCGCGCGTCACCGTGAAGGTGTCATCGACATCTAATGACAGGTTTGTCACGTCGTCGGTGATACCGACCGTGAATCGTGGCCGTGGGGTGTCTTTGGCGAGTTCCACAAAGACGGCATTTGCCATTGCCGGGGTGAATTCTTTGCTTGAGAGGCCGTAACGTCCGCCGATGATGAGCGGCAATGTTTGGCGTGCGCCGCTGGCGACACTGTTGGCGATGGATGTGGTGATATCAAGCTGTAAAGGGTCTGCCACCGCGCCGGGTTCTTTGGTGCGGTCAAGTACGGCGATACGTCGAACGGTTGCAGGCAGCGCGTCTAACAAGGCTGCTTGGGGAAAGGGACGAAAGAGGCGAATGTTGAGCATCCCGACAGCTTTGCCGTCACGGTTTAACTGATCGACTGCTTCGCGCACTGTGTGGCTCGCTGAACCCATCACGATCACCACGTCGGTGGCGTTTGCTGCACCGTGATATTCGACCAGTTGGTAGTGGCGTCCGGTACGTTGACCAAGGGTGCCCAGCAAGTCGACGATGATCTCTGGGACCGCGTCAATGAACCGGTTGCTCGCTTCGCGGGCTTGAAAGAACACGTCCGGGTTTTGCGCTGAACCACGCAACGTCGGAGCGTTCGGGTCAAGGGCTCGACCTCGGTGGGCGATGATGTCGCTGTCGTTGACCAGCGCCAAAAGATCCGGCTCGTCAAGCAGCGTGACGACGTTGACTTCATGCGACGTGCGAAAGCCGTCAAAGAAATGCAACACCGGCACGCGTGACGCCAACGTTGCAGCGTGTGCGATGGCCGCCATGTCGTGGGCGTCTTGCGGTGAGGTTGATGCGAGCATCGTCCAGCCGGCCGGACGCACCGCCATCACGTCTGAATGGTCGCCAAAAATGGACAACGCGTGGGTTGCAAGTGTGCGGGCTGCAACGTGCATCACAGCGGGGCTTAACTCGCCGGCAATTTTGAACATGTTTGGCAGCATCAGCAGCAGGCCCTGCGATGCGGTGAAGGTGGTGGCAAGCGAGCCGGCTTGAATAGAGCCGTGCAGGGCGCCGGCTGCGCCTCCTTCGGATTGCATCTCGAACACTTGCGGTACGACGCCAAACATGTTGGTACGGCCCGCAGCAGCCCAAGCGTCGGCATGTTCGCCCATGGGTGAAGCAGGAGTGATCGGATAGATCGCAACCGATTCACTAAACCTGTAGGCGACCTGCGCGACTGCTTCGTTGGCGTCCATGCAGACGCGGTCGCTGCCTAAAAGTGCCGTGTCAGCACCCATACGCACATATCCTTCGCTTGGTATCTGTAACCCTACGAAGTTTTGTTCACGTTACAACTGGGACTGTGGCCCCATTCTCTAGGACTTTTAGCCCCATACGGTTAGTGGTCGTGACGTACTTCGCCGTTTTGTTCCAGCTGGGTGTAGAACACGGCTGCTTCGGTGCGCCGTTGCATGCCAAGTTTTGCCAGCAAATTCGACACGTAGTTTTTGACGGTCTTTTCGGCCAGATGCATCTGTTCGGCGATCTGCCGGTTCGTCAGCCCTTCAGAAATGTGTACGAGGATGCGCCGTTCTTGCTCAGACAACGACGCTAAACGTGGGTCTTCGTCTTGCCCGCGACGCAGTCGGTCAAGCACTTTGCCGGTAAGCGCCGGATCAAGCAGCGAATCGCCTGCCGCGACCCGGCGGATCGCATCAACCAAATCGTTGCCGCGGACATCTTTCAACAGATAGCCCGATGCGCCTGCCATGATGGCATCAAACAGGGCCTCATCGTCAGAAAATGAGGTCAGCATGAGGCAAGCCAGTTCTGGATCGCGCGCACGGACATCGCGGCATACTTCGACCCCGTTACCGTCAGGCAGACGAACGTCAAGGATCGCAACATCAGGGCTTGCGGCAGCAATCGCTGCGACCGCCATACCGGCGGTGCCGGCTTCACCGACAACTTCAAAGTCATCTTCGGCATTTAACAGTTCACGTAAGCCGCGACGCACCACTTCGTGGTCGTCGACGAGGAACACGCGAATGCTCACAGGCGCTTCTTTCCGCTTTGAGGCGTTTCGCGGTAAGCCTACTCGACTGATCTTCAACAGCCACCCGACCATAACCGGGTTGACGTGCATGCTTAACGGCAGTCGTCGTGTACGCCGTTCGTTGCAGCGATCAACTTGTCGGCCACATCAGCGGCAAAGCGGGTCATGGTGCTGCGAGCCACCCGACGTAAGCCAACTGCATCAACGGCTGTGCCGAGCACTCCCCCAGGCGGGTCATACTCGCCATCAACAATAAGCGTGGTACGTGCGTCGTCGCCCGTGTGAAGGCCAATTTCGCCACTGAAAGACGGCAAAAACCGGTTCAGTCCACCAGCCTCGCCCGCGTCACTCACCGGATCCCAAGCGATGCTTCGCCACCAGGTGGTGCCACGCTGCCAGGCGTCCCCAACGTCGGTGCGTACGGTGTGTTCAATGCCGCCGGCATGCACCGGGATAGCAAAACTTGGATCGTTGCTGTCGCGGCGGGGTGATGGCAGCCACTGTGCCGGATCGGAAGCAAACACGGCAGCAACAGCGCCCCCATCTGCCTGAACCGGCAGAAACACCCGTACTGGTCGAGCCATCGTCTCACCTCCACAAAAGGTGAGCGTAGGGATGTGAAACATTTCGCCGTAGGGCGAAAAGTCCCCGGCTGCTAGGGGCAGTGTTGCCCTTTTTTGAACGAACTAGGCAACGGCAGGGTTTCCCACATGGGCTAACAGCTCTTGCAACACGTCGGCGGCGGTGTATGAGGTTGCGCCGTCTTTGAGAAATCGAGTGACGTCAATCAGGTCATCGCCGGCCGTAACAATCGGAAGTTCCTCACTGCCATCACGACGGATTTGTCCAAGCCCGTTGCTGGTGACCAGCCCATTACACAGGCAGCGGCGCCCGACCGTATCGGCAATGTCGCCACCTTTTTTGACATAGTCATCGACCGGTTCAGAAGCACACCGGTAGCCGATGCTGCCCGTCGGTGTGCGGTACGGCTCGCGCAGATACCCCAAATCACAGATGCGCTGGCGAGCTTCACCAACAGCCGGTTCACCGATGGTTCCTGGCAGTTCGACGACTTTGAACGGGAAACCAGTTGGCGAGGCGAGTGGGTCGGTGCGCACGCGTGCTTCACCGTTGATGACGGCTTTAATCACTTGTGCCTTGACGGTTGCATCAAGCCCGGATTCGTCACAGAACGCAAAAGCAGTCCCGACTTGGACGCCGGCTGCGCCGCGTTCACGGGCCTGCTTGACCTGTTCGGCACGGCCATAGCCTCCTGCCAGCCAGTAGGGCTTACCCAGATCGGCGATCTGTTCGAGGTCGACCTCGTCGCGTGAGCCATACACCGGCTCACCAACGTCGTTTAACGCCATTTTGCCGCGCGGCGGAGCGTTGTGACCACCGGCGATTGGTGCTTCGACAATGAACCCGTCAGGGCTGCCATAACTTGACCCGGCCAAATGTTTTGCGAGCGTATGGGAACTTACGATCGCAAGGAAGTTAGGACGGGTAAGCGTTGGGAGCAGTTCGCCAGCAGCGAATGTTTGGGGCGAGAACGACGCGTAGGTGGTGTCTTGGGTGGTGTCGCCACTAATTTTGATGGGCAGGCGGGCGTCTTCGTGGCGTGTCAGTGCGTCGATAATTGCCGGGATACGAATCGGTATGCCCGCACCCATCAAGACGTAATCGACCCCAGCAAGGATCGCGCCATACAGCGAGGGAACGGTGGGAATCTGAATTTTTTCGAGCAGGTTGACGCCAACAACACCGTCGTGCCCTTGCTTGGCCCGCCACACTTCGGCAAATGAGGCAACAACGGTGAGTTCAAGGTATGCAGCGTTGCTATCAATACGAGGCATTGGCGTACCGCGATACTTGTCTTGCTGACTGGTGCCATGGCCTTCTTTGTGGCGTTCACGGATCCGTTGAGCCATGGCTGGGAACGGAAACGCGTCAAGGGCAGCGTTTAAGGTTCCATCAGGATCGCCGTCACGCATCCTGCGGGCAAATGTCACGGCCACAGCCGTGCCAGAGATAACCCCAAGTTGGCCGTGCTCAGCAACCGCCTTAGCCAGCTGCCAGCTGGATACGCCAACTCCCATCCCGCCTTGGATGATGGTTGGCCACTGCGTCGTATTTCCTGCCACCAACGGCCTCCTGTAGGCCGCCTAGGGTGAATCTGTCAAACGGGCTCGGCGGCTTCGAGCGCTCCGTAAGTTACGGTAGCGTAACTTAGGCGTGTTGTCGCGCATGACACTGACCTTCGGACACGTACTATCAATGCCCTTAAAGTTCGACCATACCGTTGTGAGACGAAAGTGTGGCGTGACAGATAACAACCGTGGCGATGAGCTCACCAGTCTGCTGGATGCGATCACCGCTGTCACCGAAGACACCGGTTTAGCCGACGTCTTACAACGCATCGTCGAGGCGGCCTGCGCCCTCGTTGATGCCCGTTACGGCGCCCTTGGCGTCGTTGGCGACAACGGCCAGCTGACCCAGTTTGTCCACACGGGAATGTCCGCCGAGCAGGTGCAACAGCTCGGCGCACTCCCGCGCGGTGGAGGTGTGCTTGGTCTGCTGCTTACCGACCCGTACCCGATTCGCCTTGCTGACCTTTCATCGCATCCAGCCGCAGGCGGATTTCCGGCGCATCATCCGGTAATGAGAACGTTTCTTGGCGCGCCGATCCGTGTGCGAGACGAAGTGTTCGGCAACCTGTATCTCACCGAAAAACGTGACGGCACACCGTTCACCACCGTTGATGAAGCCCGGATTGTCGCGTTAAGTGCGCTTGCCGGTTCAGCGATCGCCAACACCCGACAGTTGGAGCAGTTGCGTGAACGGGAACGTTGGCGTGACGCAGTTTTGCAACTGGCCGTGAGTTTGCTCTCCGGTGGTGCGGTGTCTGATGCTTTACGTGAAATTGCTGCCGCAGCACATATCTTGTTTGGCGGTGTTGCTGCCTGCATACTTACACACGACCAGTCTGACAATGCTGCCATCGCTGCGGTGTGCGGTCCGATAGACGCCACTTCGCTTTCAACGGTGCCGTTCGCTCAATTGCAGGACGACAACACGGTAGACGAAAACACGTCAAAGGTTTTTGGTGATGGCCAGGCATTGTGGACGCGTCTTGAGGACGGTGACTCTGCCACTATTCTCGGCGTTGGGTTGACACGGCCAGCCACCGCACGCGACTACGAAGAACTGGCCAGTTTTGTTGGTACCGCCCGGCTGGCGTTGGCACGACAGCGGGCAGCCGAAGACGTCGCCGCATTAGAGCTTGTTGCTGAACGTGAACGCATCGGCCGCGATCTGCATGACACGGTGATTCAAGAACTGTTTGCAACCGGCCTGTCGCTACAAGCCTTAGCCCGGCGCAACCAAAACGACGACGCCGTCGTTGGACCGATCAACGCCGCTGTTGATCAGATTGATGCGACCGTGAAACAGATCCGCTCCACCATCTTTTCACTGCATCAGCTACCCACTGACGCCAGTGTCCGAAGCGCGCTGATGCAAATCACAGGTGAGATGAGTTCCTTACTGCCATCCCCTATCCGCGTCACGTTTACCGGCGCAGTTGACACGCTGATTGGCGACACGGTCGCCCACCATGTTGTGCCGGTGTTGCGTGAGGCTCTTACCAACGTGGTGAAACATGCAGGGGCATCAACCGTGCGCGTTGATGTTGCAGTTGTCGGCGACATGCTGATGTTGACGGTGAGCGATGACGGTGTTGGAATTGTGCAAGGCCGTATCCACGGGCATGGCATGCGCAACATGGTCGAACGGGCCAAGGCGTGTGGCGGGCAATGTGACGTCACGGCAACGCCTGGGGTTGGCACGATCGTCACCTGGCAGGTGCCGGTGCACCGTTAGGCGCCTACCAACTGTTCCAGTGGATGATGCTTTCGGGCGGGTCACGCCGTGCCGGACGAAAATCCGTGCCGATCGTGTAGGCGACGGGGGTCAACGCGACCTGTTCCACATCTGCAAGCGGGATGCCTAACAGTTCAGCCATTTCGGCTTCACGCCGGTTCGTAAATCCGGTCCAGCAGGTGCCAAGTCCTCTGGCCCTGGCTGCCAGCATAAAACTCCAAATCCCTGGCATGACGCTACCCATCCGCGATTTAACCCGTACCGGGTCAGGAACAAAGCGCGGCTGGGCACAGATCAACGCAAGCATCGGTGCTTGATGCATGGTGCGCGCCAGATGCTCAACAGAACCTGCAACCCTGCGGTTCTGCTGATTCGCCGTGTCATCCCCTTCATCACGGTTGAACACACTAAAACTGTCGGTGACATACTGGGTTTCAAACACGTCGAGATAGATCGCAGCCACCGCAGCAATCATGTCTTTGTCATCAATCAACACGAACTGTGTTTGAGCAATGTTTGAGCCTTGCGGTGCCTGCTGTGCGATGCGAACACAATCGACGACCAGTTCGCGTGGTATGGCGCGCGTATAGTCCAGCCGTTTACGCACCGAACGGGTAGTGGTGAGCAGTTCATCTGGTGACAGTGCCAACACTTTGGACATGCAGATCCCTTTCGCGTCCTTTCTGAAACACTACCCTGAAGGAATCCTGTTGGGACTGTCCAATCGAGAGCACCCATCGGGCAACGGGCACTGCATCCTTCGATTTGCTCGGACCAGACCTCGGATGCAACTTCGACGGTGCCACGTCGGACCGAACTGGGGCTGTTGGTCGTTGCGGTGTTCGACGAGTCCCGACATGCCTCTCGGTGCCGTCGGATTACCCGTGAGTAAAATGACCGGGAGTGCGTGCAGTGTCCGTCTCCTCGCCGACGTTATGCCTACACACGGTTTGGTAGCGGTCTAGTCGCGTGCCTTTTTGGATCACCATGGCGCTTTCAGATGCTGCCAGGTATCCGCCCTATTTTGCTCGCAGGCGATTTCATCGCCGAGGCGTCAAAGACCCATCTAGTAGGCGATACTGCTCATCTTTGTATTGATGTCGGCGAGCAGGTCGCCGACCATATGCTCACATCGCTGGCGATCGACGCACTAAAGATGGTTCATGCTCACAGGCAGTTCGTGCTGACGCGATTTTTCACAGCAACCGTGACGCTCAATATGACGCCCACGATTTTTTGACGTGGTGTGGCGAACATCACATCGTCAGGTCGATGGAACGCACCAGCGTCTGTTGAGACAACGCTGTAGCTGAATCGCTTTTCGCGCCGTTACAAAGCAACACGTCCCATCGGCAACGGTTCGCAACCTAAGTGCGTGCCCGGTTCGCAGTCGCGCAATACATCGTGCTGTCCTACAACCGGAACCGCAAACACTTTTAACTATCGCACTCCTGCACAGGCATAGACAGACCTATAAACCGATGCTGCAACCGCGCCATGACAACGACACGCGGGCCCCAATGGCTTGACCCATCCCAATCCTCAGTTGCCCAATCCACCAAGCCCCGCCCACCTGTCCTGCAACAACCTGGTTTGCAATCGTTGTTGGACCGACTACGACCAACGTATCGCCGCCACCAATCAGGCAGAGGCAGCATGTTGTTCGCGTTTGTTTCCAGTAGATCTGGTGAAGAATCTTGGTTAAATCGGGGTGGTTACGTCTGTCGCGCTTCAGAACCATCGACATCATCAGGGCTATCAAGTGGAGCGCCACTGGCCGCGCGATCCGCCTGTTTAGCGCTATGAAGCACAAGGTCTGCACGGTGGAACAGGGCGTCCGCGTCATCGCCAGCCTCGAGCGTGGCCACCCCAAAACTAGCAGTCACCTCACCAACCTCCATAGGCGACCCTCCGATCGCCACACGGCAGCGCTCCGCAAGCACCATGGCCGCTGCATAGTCCGTGTGGGGAGCTACTAGCAGGAACTCATCACCGCCCCAACGAACGAACAGATCGGTGTCTCGCACCACAGCCTTGACCCGTTGAGCAACCTCGACGAGCACCCGATCGCCGGCGCTGTGCCCATACTCGTCATTGACATCCTTAAAATTGTCCAGATCAAAGAGCACGACTGACAGCGGCACATCGTGACGGTGCGCCTCGGCGATCATCCGCTTGAACTCGTCGTCCAGGTGCCGACGATTAGCGACTTCAGTCAGCGCATCAGTGTTGGCCTGCTCGGCGAGCAGATCGGCTCTCACACGTTCTTTGTTGATCTGCTCCGCCAGCAGATCAGCTCTCACACGTTCCGTGGTCAGACTCTCTAGGCGGGACGCCAGCAACCAGATCAACGGCCCAAGCACGAAGTAGGTCATGACCATGGCAAAGGCAACGGCGGCCGACGGATCCGAAGTACCCCCGAGCAGCACCGCCAACACGGTAGGCCCGTAGATGACGACGAAGCCCAGATAGACCAAAAAGCTGATCTGCATTCCCCGTCGCGTACCAAACACGATGAACGCCAGCAGAAAGATGGCAGGGATCCACACAGCTCCGGCGATCGCATCGCCTGGCAGCCCGAGCTCTGGGCGTAATCCAAGCCTCCACAGCATGAGGCGGCCAAACACCAACACCACGGGCACCACAAACAACAAGCGGCCGGCCAAGCGCAACCGGATACGTCGACTCCAAACCCCTATGAGCAGCACGCCTAGGTACAGCACCAGTGTGGGAAACACGAGCCACAAAAATGGATTGGGCGTTCCAAACCTCGCCCACACGACGACCGTAAGCACCAACGGAACGGCAATCGTCATAAGGTAGACCCGACGAAACCCCGACTCCTCGGACTGCACACTCCCCGGTAAATGTGGCGGCATCGGAGTGCCCTTTCCCTGGATCGTCAGCCACAAAGCGGTGCCGACGAAGGCTTCGGCCATCTCGCTGAGCCGATTAGGGCCTGGCCGACGGTGAAAATTCCCGTGACCTTACTCGGCACTTCGACCTAAGTTGGGATGGAATCGCTTGGAGCATACTAGTTTAGTCTCAAAATACTAACTATTTTAGCTCTGCGTTTGAAGTGATCATCGCGACACTAGAGTCAGCCTGCCATTCGCAGTTACTGCACTCGTTATCCGGATGTGCGCCGCACCGCAGGGACATTCCATCGAGCCGGAGGATGTGTCATGATCGAACCTGTCTCCACCCTCGACCCCGATCCCAATGACGAGGTAACGTCAAGGGAGCGTCTGGCCACGCTGCTAGAACGTCGCCTCGACATCCCGATGGCGGTGCTTGCAGCGATGTGGGCTGGCTTGGTCGCCTACGAGTTGGTGGCGCCCCGTGAGGCCGTTGCGACGCTCACCATTATCAGCAACGTGATCTGGGTGCTCTTTGGGCTCGAGCTGCTCGCCAAACTGATCGTGTCCGGTCATCCTGGCCGTTTTATCGTTCGGCACTGGCCGTCGGTGTTGTTCCTGCTATTGCCTGCTCTGCGGATGCTGCGGGTGGTGCGAGCAGTCCGCGCGTTGCGGGTCCTGCCAGCGGCCCGAGTTGTCGGCTCCTCATATCGCGCAGTTGGGACAGCTCAGGGTCTGCTCGCAGGACGGTTGCAGTTTTTGCTGGCCATGACCGGCGTAATCGTGTTTGGAAGCGGTCAGCTGCTGTTCGTCATCGAGCGGGGACGTCAAGGAGCA
>JBBDST010000061.1:0-15321 GCA_040904765.1 Nitriliruptoraceae bacterium | reverse complement strand
GGTGGTGTCTGGGAGGAGTCGGCCGATAAGCCGGATTCTGTTCCGCTGTTTGCACAACGGTGGCGACCATCTCTCTGCGACGGCAGTTACCTGCCGCCTGATGCAGCCTACCCGGGATCATCTGACGGGCCACCAGATCCCTGCTCGGCCTTGCTCCCGGTGGGGCATGCCTAGCCGTGACGGTCACCCGTCACGCTGGTGAGCTCTTACCTCACCGTTTCACCCTTACCCAGACGAATCCGGGCGGTTTACTTTCTGTTGCGCTTTCCACGTGTCACCACGCCTGGGTGTTACCCAGCACCGTGCCCTAAGGAGTCCGGACTTTCCTCACTGCCGTAAACGACAGCGCGACCGCCTAGCCGGCTCCTCCCAGAGCGCAAGTGTAACGCTCAGTACCCGCGAACAACATTGGCAGTGGGTTTGCACGCCATGATGTGCCACACTGTCTGTTATGGACAGTCAAACTGCGACACCAGATGCGCTGGCATGGGTTGACGGGGCAATCGTTTTGGCCCGTGATGCGACCGTGCCATTAATCGACGACGGGGTGCTGCGCGGCGATGGCGTGTTTGAAACAATGCTGGTGCGTAACGGTCTGATCCATGCCTTGCCTGAACATCACGCGCGGCTGATGCGATCGGCGGCAACGTTAGGTTTAACGGTTCCTGACGTTATCGACCCGATGGCTGAACTACTTGACGCCTATGGCCCGCATAACGGCATCGCCAAAATTGTGCTGTTGCGTGGCGGCACGATGCGCCTGATGGTGTCGGCCCCGGCCCCTTGGCCAGGCACACTGAGCCTTGACGTGCAGGATGTGCCGTGGGGTGGACCACTGGCCGGTGCAAAAACGTTGTCGTACGCGCTCAACCAGTTCTGTGTGCGGACGGCTCAAGAACATGGTTGTGACGACGCGTTGATCGTGCATGACGGCCAGGTGCGTGAACTTGCCCATGGCGCCGTCGTCCTGGTCGAAGATGGCACGCTGGTCACTCCGGATCCGACGACCGCAGGAATCCTTGAATCGGTGACGTTGACGGTGCTAGCTTCGCTTTTTCAGGTGCGGTTTGAGTCGCTGAAAAGTGAACGACTCGCCACTGCCGACGAACTGTTTGTGCTGTCCGCCACCCGTCTTGCGGTAGGCGTGTCACGGCTGCGTTTTGCTGACGGGTCAAGTCGGATATTCGACGCGCCCGGGCCGCTCACCTGCGACGCCCATGCGGCCCTTGAAACGCATGTTGATACGTATGCCACCCGCCCGTCGTTGCGCTAAGCGGTGTACAGCCGTTCGACCGCAACTACACTGGCGACGCATACCAAGGAGTCGTCAGCATGACGCAAGGTTCACACACGCATCCGTTAGTGGTCGTGGCGAACCGCCTTCCGGTCTCTCGTAGCGACTCGGGTTTCGTTGCTGCAGCCGGCGGGCTTGTCACCGCCTTACGACCGGTGATTGACGAGCAGGGCGGTATGTGGGTTGGCTGGGATGACGATCCCGACGGCATTCCTTCCCATGTGGACGGTCTCAACGCTCAACTGTTTCCAGTCGGTTTGGATGACGCGCTTGTTGATGGCTTCTACCACGGGTTTGCCAACCGTTTCTTATGGCCACTGTTTCACGATCTGATCGTCTCGCCGGTGTATCAGCAAGCCTGGTGGGACACATATGTGACCGTAAATCGCCAGTTTGCCACTCAAGTCAGCGCAGCGATCGCAACGGCCAAAACGCAACCGCTGGTGTGGATCCACGACTATCACTTGATGCTGCTGCCAGAGATGGTTCGGACCAGTTATCCCGAAACACCGATCGGTTTTTTTCTGCACATCCCTTTCCCACCGCCGGAGCTGGTTGCACGCATCCCCGGCCGAGTCGCGCTGCTACGAGGCATGCTTGGCGCGAATGCCGTGGCGTTTCATACAGATGCCTACCGACAAAACTTCTTGCGAGCGGTGGCTCAATTTCTACCTGACGTCACGATCTTAGATTCTCATGTGCGTCTCGCGGACGGCCGTATGGTTCGAATCGAAGCCCACCCGATATCGATCGACGTCGATATGTTTACCGACCTTGCTACCGCTTCGGAAACAATCTCCCACTTCGAACAGTTGCAAACCCAGTTTGCGAACCGAAGGGTGCTTCTCGGCGTTGACCGGCTCGACTACACCAAAGGGATCCGTCATCGCCTGCGAGCAGTCGAACATCTGTATGAAACCGATCCGACCTACGCCAAACAGGTCGTTTATATCCAGATTGCGGTACCAAGCCGCGACGATGTAACCGAATATCAGGCGCTTCGTACCAATGTCGAAATGGAACTTGGGCGCATAAACGGCCGTTTCACTGCGCCAGGCCATGACGTGCCGGTGCACTACCTATTTCGGGGGGTGTCACGCAACGAATTAGCCGCCTACTACCTGCTTGCCGACGTGATGTGTGTCACGCCACTCAAAGACGGCATGAACTTAGTCGCCAAAGAGTTCGTCACGGTGCAGCATGCGGCCCAACGTGACGGGGTGCTGCTGTTAAGCGAGTTTTGTGGCACCGCTGAAGTGTTTGGCAACGATGCAGTCCTCACCAACCCGTATGACGTGGCGGGACAAAGCGCCAACATCGCGGCAGCATTGGCTTTCACCCGCGAAGATCGCAAAGGACGGCTTGAACGTATGGCCACACGGGTACGAAACCATGACGTGTACCGGTGGGTCAACGAAGAACTGCAGGCGATTTTGGCGCCGTGAGCATCCCCGCTGAAACTAAGAACTCACCCAAGTTTGTCACTGCCCGTGCGCTGACAAGCAGCATCCCTGAGTTGTCAACAGTGCTGTTTGCCCTTGACTTTGATGGCACGCTCGCCCCGATCGTAAACAATCCGGCAGACGCCGCCTTACTGCCTAAGGCCGCACAGGCGCTTAACATCTTGACCCAACACGCCACCGTGGCGGTGATCTCCGGGCGTCCGCTTGATGAACTTGCGCCGCGTTTTGCCGACATCAAGGCGCTCACACTCATTGGTGAGCATGGACGGGTATGGCAACATCCTGACGGTAGTGTCACTGACACGACCGACACGCGTTTACATACCGAGCAGGTCGCGTGCGTGTATGACGCGTTGTGTGCGCTGTTAGCGCACACGTCTGGCTGGACGATCGAACGAAAACCTGCCGGGGTTGCCGTACACCATCGCAATGCCACAAGCGGCACGGTTGCTAAGTATCGTCCGGCCGTACTTGAACTGCTTCACGCTGCCGGCACCAGCGACACCAAATTTCGGGTGTTGCACGGCCATGCGGTGGACGAATTGCTGCCCGACACGGTGTCAAAAGGGGCCGCGTTAGCCACGTTATGCACGGACCACTTAGAGCTGACACCGATCGCGATCGGTGACGACGTCACCGATGAGGACGCATTCGTGATTGCGCTTCAGCACGGCGGTCACGGTATTCTTGTCGCGACGACGCCGCGCTCAAGTGGCGCGTCGTTCCGCCTAGCCGAACCCGCCGACGTGGCGACGTTTCTTACTCTTCTGGCCGCTCGCTCATCGTAAGGTTTTTGCTGTGTCGCGTGAATCGCTGTCCGAACGCACCCACCGTGTTCTCATCAACGCAACGCACCGTCTAGCCGACACGGCTATCCGCCGGGCAACGCTCACGGGCGGAGTCATTGTGGTGTTAGCTTTGCACCTGCTAACCGGTGACGCACGCTTTGCGTTTGCTGCGGTTCCACTGATTTTTCTGGCTGGCGTTGCCGGCAGCAACCGGCTGCCGTTGATTATTGCCGGCATCGCAGCGTTCGGCCATACAGCGATTGATGTTGCCGCAGGTGCTTCTGCGGCAGATGTGTTTGGCCTTGTTGTCCGCGCGCTGGTGTTTACGCTGGTAGCTGCCGTTGGGTTGGCCGAGCAACATCTTGAACGTGAACATGACCGGGCAGTGCATCGTGCGGTTGAGGAAGATTCGGTGACAGGCCTGTTGAATGTGCGAGCGTTCTATGACACGCTTGGCGCGCTGTGCGATCAAAAAGAAGAGTTCACGATTCTGCTGGCGGATATTCGTGGCATGAAAGCATTAAACGACCGTCACGGGCATCCGACCGGCACCGAAGCGATGCGTGTCTTTGCACAGGCGTTACGGCGCGAGATTCCAACCGCAGCCAAAGCGTCTCGTCTAGGTAGTGATGAGATTGCGATTGCACTGCCAAAAGTGGCCGATGCTGAAGTGGCGCTTATCAGCGAACGGATTCTTGAGCGACTCCGTAATGAACTGATTGCACTGCCCGACGGCACCGAATCTGAAGTGAAAGTAGCGTTTGGAATCGCCCACTATCCCACCGATGCGACCTCTATCATCGGTGTGTTACGTGCAGCAGATAACGCCAAAGAAGCCGCCAAGCGAGCGAATCCGCTGTAACCCGCACCCCGTTGACGGGTTAGGGTTTCCATGGTGGGATAACGAGCAGCCGGCGGCACGACGGACAGGTTGCGATCGGCGGGCCTTTCAACAGTTCATCCATGTCGGCATGTGCCAGAGAGATTCGACACGCCGAGCATGACCCGTCGATCAGTTCTCCTGCTCCTACCCCGCCGGAGCGTTCGGCGATAGTCGTATAGCGTTCACGGAGTTCAGCCGACAGTTGCAAAAACAGGTTTTTGCGGGCGCTGAGCGCTTCGTCGCGATCGACTCGGTGCTGTGCGGCTGCAACCTGAAGGGAATCTGCAAGCAAGACCTTGCGTGCTTCAAGCGCATCCCGTTCGCTTTGTAACGCCGCGAGTTGGGCACTTGAGGTGTCCAGTTCTTCCATGATGGCAAGCAGCAGATCTTCATGGTCACTGATGCGCCGGGTTGTCTGACCAATTTCTGCTTCAACTGCCTGATTTTCCCGTGACGTAGTGATGCTGCCGTCATACAGGCGGGCCGATTCGGCATCGAGGCGTGCGGCGAGCTGATCAAGTTCACGTTCTTCACGTCGCTGCCGCGACAAAATCTCGGCATGTTCAACCGTGACGTCGTCGGCGGTGTTGGCAATCACGGTCAAACGTTCGTCGATACTGGCCATTTCTCGCTGTTCGGGCAGATCATCGATCAGTTTGGTGAGGCGCAGCACGGTCGAGTCGGCCCGTTGTAGTGCAAGGAGAAGTTCGCCTTCATCCGGGCGTTCATCCATCGGTTAGCTCCACGGTGATGTGTTGACTTGTGACGCTAGCACCGGTGTGGCCAGGCCATGGCGCGCCGCGTCAGCGGTGAGCGCGTCGATGAATGCGGGCAAGGCTGCTACTTCGCTGGCGTAATGCCCGACATCAATCAGTGCCAGCCCAAGTTCACGGGCATCAAGGCTCACATGATGGCGCAGATCGCCGGTGAGATACACGTCCGCACCGTGGGCCAGCGCCGCGCCAATCAGACTGTCACCGGCACCGCCGCAAACGGCCACCCGAGATACGAAGGTGTTACGGTCACCGGCCACGCGAAGATCAGGTGCCGGCAGGTCACCCGTAATTCGTTTCGCCAACGTGTCAAGTGTGACCGGTTCACTTAAGGTGCCGATCAGCCCGAACGTTTCGGTTTGATCGGCCCGTTCATACACGTCGTATGCCACTTTCTCATAGGGGTGGGCGCGGCACAGTTCGACGATGACGGCACCAAGACGGTTGCGTGGCACCACCATTTCGAGCCGATGTTCCGCAACGAAAGCCTGTTGGTCAACACTGCTGGTGATTGCCGGCTGGGCGTTAGCTGACGGGCGAAACGTGCCAGTACCCGGGCTGATGAAGCTGCAGGCGCTGTATTCGCCGATAACGCCTGCCCCAGTTGCTGTCAGTGCGTCACGCACGCAAGTCACGTCATCTTCTGGAACAAAGGTCACCAGTTTCACCGTGTCGCTTACGCCAAGGGTTGCCATGAGCGGCTGTAGGTCCGTTAATGCCAAAAGCTTGGCCAGTGGTGCCGATGTGCTGGTGCCATCTTGAGCAATATCAAGGTTGGTGTGAACGGCAGTGACGGCAATGTGTGCTCCAGCGGCGTGTAACGCAAGTTTGCCCGCTGCGGTGTCTGGGGTGAGCCGCTGAAGCGGATGAAAGAGCAGCGGATGATGGGCAACTATCAGCGTGTGTGGGACGCTCTGCGCTTCGGTTAGCACCGCAGAGGTAACATCGAGGGTGACCAGTACCCGTGCGACCGGCCATGACGGGTCGCCGACTTGCAAGCCACTGTTGTCCCATTGTGCGGCCGTACCTGCCGGATAACGCTGTTCGATGAGGTTTAGCCACACCCCAACCGTCTCGTTTTTGGTCATCGGTACTGTCCACTTTGTCGCCGCTGGTGTCAAAAGCCTACGCCGTCGGCGCTACGCTTCACTGTCGCACAGTATGGGCGGGTAGCTCAGTTGGCTAGAGCGCCTCGTTTACACCGAGGAGGTCGGGGGTTCGAGCCCCTCCCCGCCCACTACAGGAGCAGGCATGACGCGTCAACGAAGCGCAGCAGCTCGCGTCATCGACCTGCTGCTGGAAACAAGTGTCGTCGGGTCGTTTTCTCGCATCGGTTTTTCGACTCGTGCGCGCATCTTTGGTTGGCAAAACCCGTTGGATGGTGTGGTCTCACGCCGGGTGCTTGTCACGGGAGCAAATTCGGGTCTTGGGTTTGCGGTAACCGCGTCGTTGCTGCGCCACGGGGCTTATGTCACCGCCACAACCCGTTCGATTGCCAAAAGCGCCCGCATGCGCGCCCAACTGGATGCTGCACTGGGTTTTTCGGTTGGTAATCGGCTCATGACAGACGAACTTGATCTGCATAATCTGGCTTCCGTACGAGCGTTTGGGGCACGCCATGCTGACACCAAGCTGGACACGCTGATTCATAACGCTGGCGCGCTCCATCACACATTCGCACATACGGTTGATGGGCTCGAACGCACCGTGCAGGAGCATGTATTGGCACCGTTTGTGCTCACGACGTTGCTGCGCGGCACCCTTGAACGTTCCGGTGATGGCCGGGTTATCACGGTCACATCGGGCGGTTTATATACGACCCCGTTGGCAAGTGGGCTGTTTGAACGGTCTGCCGACGGGTTCAACGGCGCCCGAATGTATGCGGAGGCAAAACGTGCCCAACTGGTGTTGACCCACCAGTGGCAGCGACGGTTTGGTTCGGACTCCCTGACGTTTTTTGCGACCCATCCGGGCTGGGTAGACACGCCAGGACTTGCCAGTTCGCTCCCTGGGTTTTCTGGCCGGCTTCGGCCACTGTTACGTGATCCAGCAATGGGCGTCGACACGATCTTGTATCTGACAAACGCGCCGGTGACTTCGGTGCGCAACCGTCTGTGGCACGATCGTTTACCGCGCCGTCAGCACCGCCTGGCGCACACGTTTACGCGCCGTGGGCTTGCCGGTCAGTTGTGGGCTGACGCGTGCCGCACGACTGGTGTCAGCCCTTACAGTGACGAGACGTAGCCAGTCAGTTCATCGGCAGTTATCACCGAAACGTTGCGCGAACGCTCACGTAATGCGGCGATATCCCCTGCAGCTTGGGCGGCAAACAAGGTCTCAAACCCGTAATCGCGGTCAGGAATGGCAAGAGATCCGGTGACGTTTGGGCCGATCATCAGATAGCAAGCGTCACTCAGCGCACCTTTGTGAAGCTGTCCAGTCGAGTGCAGGTAGCGGGGGCCAAATCCGACGCTTGCGGCGACATTTCGTTTGCGACCCAACGTGGCGGCAGCTGCCCAGAGTTCTTCGGCCAGATCACTGTCAGGGTCGGTGTATGCCAACACGACGACACTGTGCCCTTGAGTACAGCCTTCGAGAGCCGAGGCAATTGGCACGGGGTCCTCGAGGGATGTGCGTTCGTTCAATGCCGCTGCGGTGGCCTGCTTGGCGGCGGCGACGTCCGGTTGATCAAACGGGTTGACGGCGAGGCCGCGGCCAGCCAGAGCTGTTGCCAGCATGAATACTGAAGCGGTCACGGCAACGGACTTATGACCATCTGGCACGGTCAACGTCAATACCTGCGGATTGTCAGCAACGTGCAGATGCGGCAAGTTCACAGTCGGATCGGTGACAATTTTCACCGTCAGTTGAGGTGGGCTCGAGGCACGCAAGAGCACATGTAGCCCGCGGCCATGCTTGCCAAGCGATTCGGCGATCAGCTGTTCGATCCATAGTCCCAGCGGATCGGTCGCATCGGCCAGTTCGATGCCTACATTTGCCACCCCGTTACGGCCTGTCACGGCGGCAGCAAGGTGCGCCCCAAGGATGACGGCAACGTTGGTTTGGGAAGCTTCAGCCAGCTGTGTGAAGGTCTGTTGTGCCGCCGCTAGATGACCAAGCGGGTCAACGCCAACCAGCGCTGCGGGGGCAACACCAAAGACGGTATGAGCACTGAACCGTCCGCCGACGTGCGGGTCAGCTAGCAGCACATGCCGGTAGCCCTTAGCCAAAGCATCTCTGGCCAGTGACGATCCGGGGTCGGTGATGACGCTAAGACGCTCGTTTGCGTCTGTCCCATGGTGCTGGGTCAGACGATCCGCAAAAAACGCATGTTGGGCAGCTGTCTCGATCGTCGTCCCTGATTTGGATGCGGCAATCACCAACGCCCGGTCGTAGTTGACAGCCGCGTCAATCCGACGCAACGCGTCAGGGTCGGTGGTGTCAACAACCGTAAGTTTGCGTTTCGGATCGGTAGCAAACGGCACCAAAGTGCGCGGATACAGCGACGAGCCACCCATCCCGCACAGCACGACATCATCGACACCAAGACGCACAACGTCTTCAGTGAAACGTTCAATCAGATCAACGTCCGTTACGGTCGGGGCAATCAGCCAATTCAACCGGTCAGAAAGTTCAGTCGGATCGGTACCAAACACGGTGTAGTCGCGGTCATACACGCGCGGCAAAACGGTACAGAAATCGTCGATGAAGTCGTGTACGGCGCTGATAATGCGTCCATTTCGTCGGTGTCAATCGTGCTTCACAGTGTCGACGGTAGTCTAAGCAGCGACGAGTGCCACTGAGAACATGCTGTAAACCGATCGGGAATTGCTGTGTCGCTGACTGGACAGTTGCCCGACGGAATTCTTCCCGGTGGGCGCTTTGCCACATGGACAGCCCACCGGCCACGGTTTGTTGCACTTGATGTCGACGGGACTCTTGTGGGGGCCTCAGCAACGCCGCGCCCACGTGTTTGTGAAGCGATCGCGACCGCACAACAAACGGGCGTAGATGTTGGCATTGTGACCGGCCGGATGCGTCACGCAGTTACCGATCTCATAACGTCACTTCAACTCACCGGCCCACACGTTTTTCACAACGGTGCGGAAGTCCAAGCCGGCGACGGGGCAACCTTGTCGGTGCTTGGCTTAACCGACACGGCCGTTCATGACCTGTTTGTGTTGGCGCACACCAACCAAGACGTCGTAGGCGAGTTTTACGGTGACAACATGTTTTTTGTCACCCGTGTCGACCCGCGCAGTGAACCGCACTGGCAGATTCTTGGTACCAGACCAGACGGCACCATCGACACCGCCGCGGCCTTAAACAGCATGCCGATACGCAAAGTGACGTTAACTGCGTTCACTACAGAGGCTGCCCATGTGATGGCGGCCAGCGTCACGGCGAGCGGTCTGAGTGCCGGCACCGCAACGTCACCGCAGACACCCAACTTGACGTATGTAAATGCCACTGATGCCACCGCCAACAAAGGCTTTGGCCTGACGGTGATCGCCGAACATCTTGGTGTCACGCCACAAGGTCTTGTGATGATTGGCGATGAAAGCAACGATTTGCCGGCGTTTGCCGTTGCCGGTACCGCAATCGCAATGGGTCAGGCACACGATGACGTGAAAGCGCAAGCCCATCTGATTGTGCCAGACGTGCATGATGACGGGGTTGCCCACGCACTAGCGTTTCTTACCGGCAGCATCCGATGAGCCAACTTCGCCCGCTGCCCGATGCGAAACGTCACCCGCTCACCGAACGGCTTGACGCCTGTCATGCACCGGCGATCTGTCCGGTGCATGACAGGGCCGTGATCGACGGACGTGACGGCTACATCGATCCGTTCACTGGCCGCTGGGTGTTTACCGCCGCATACCTGTGGGAACGGGCAACCTGTTGCGACAGTGGCTGTCGCCATTGTCCTTATGCTTTGGGTGCCCGTTACCGTGCAGATGGCACGGTCGGGGACTAGTCGTTGCCGCCTCGCGCTTGATAGTTGGGTGCACCGTGCATCACATCAAGGTCGTGAACATGCGATTCGTTCATGCCGGCACCGGTCTGTCGCACGAAAACGGCCCGTTCTTTCAAGCTGGCAAGGTCGTGGGCGCCGAGGTAGCCCATCCCGGAACGAACGCCACCTTCAAGTTGGGCGATCACTTCCCCGACGGTGCCCCGGTAGGGCAGCAAACCAGACACACCTTCGGGCACCAGTTTGGTTGGCCGGTCAGATTCACCAGCACTGCCGGACGTGTCTAATTTTTGGAAATATCGGTCGGCCGATCCGGCCCGCATGGCGTCGATGGAACCCATGCCCCGATATTCCTTGTAACGGCGTCCTGCGACCAGCACGAGGTCTCCTGGGGATTCGTCAGTGCCGGCGAGCAAGTTGCCAACCATCACTGCGCTGGCACCTGCAGCAAGTGCTTTTACGACGTCGCCTGAGTAGCGCACACCGCCATCAGCAACAACCGTGACCCCTGCCTGTTCGGCGGCATCAACCGCGTCACACACGGCGGTGAACTGGGGCACACCAACACCGGTCACGACCCGAGTGGTGCAGATCGAACCAGGCCCAACCCCGACTTTGACGACGTCAGCGCCGTGATCGGCACAGGCACGAACCCCATCGCTGGTGGCAACGTTGCCGACCATCAATACGACATGGGGGAAACGGGTTTTGAGTTGTGATGCGAACGTTAAGATCCCCGACGAGTGGCCGTGAGCGGAATCGATTGCGAGCAGGTCTACGCCGGCTTCAACAAGCGCAGCAGCACGTTCTTCACCGTCAGCGGCCACACCGACTGCAGCAGCACACAACAGACGACCGCGGTCGTCTTTGGCAGCGTTTGGATAGGTGCGGAGCTTTTCGATGTCTTTGAACGTGAACATGCCCGTGAGCGTGCCGGAGTCAGGGTCGACGATCGGCAGTTTTTCGACCCGATGGTGTTGCATGACTTCGCGTGCCTGCTCGAGTGTGGTGCCTGGTGAAGCAGTGATGAGGTTGTCGCGGGTCATGTAGCGGGCGACGTCTGCCTCAAGATCTACATCGAGGCGAAGGTCACGGTTGGTGACGATACCAACAAGCCGTCCGGAGGTGTCCACAACCGGAAAACCTGAGACACGAAACCGGGCCATAAGGTCAAAGGCGCGCCCGATACGGTCGTCTGGGGCCAGCGTGATCGGATCAGAGATGAAGCCAGATTCGGACCGTTTGACGTCCTCAACCATGGCGGCTTGCCCTGCGATTGGCAAGCTTTTGTGGATTACGCCAATCCCGCCATGACGTGCCAACGCTACCGCCATAGCTGCTTCGGTGACTTTATCCATTGCTGCCGACAAGATCGGCGCGTTCAAGATGACGCGTGGATGAAGTGCGGTTGAGACCGAAACATCTCGTGGAAGCACGTTTGAGGCCTGCGGTGTCAGCAGAACGTCGTCATAACTTAGTGCTTCACGAATCTCTCTCACAGTTATCATCCTTACACGCTGTCGCGGTCAGGTAGGCCCGTTGCGTTTTACAGTGCGGCCAGTGCGTCTTTCCCGGCGTTCGGGTCGCGTGCATCGGGGATTGCGTTAATGTCGGTGTAACGCACTACGCCGTCTTTGTCGATCGCAAATGTGCCGTGCACTGCCAAACCTCGTTCGTCGTTGAACACGCCATAGAGGCGGGCAACGGCGCCGTGTGGCCAAAAGTCAGCCAAAAGCGGAAAATCGAGGCCTTCTTGGGTAGCGAATGCGGCATGCACGGCCGACGAGTCAACCGATACGGCTAATGTTTCAACGTCGTCATTCCGAAACGCCGGCAGATCGTCACGGATGGCACACATTTCGCCGGTGCATACGCCGGTGAATGACAGCGGGTAGAACACCAACATCACGTTCTTTTTGCCCCGGTAATCACTCAATCGGATCGGTGAGCGTGTCTGGTCGGTCAGTTCAAAATCGGGGGCGATATCGCCCAAGTTGACGCTCACGTGCTACTCCAGTTTTGTGCTGCTACACAATTTCTCGACGGGTGTAACGCCGTAGGCTAGCGGCAGAACACTGGGGCTGTCTGACGTCAGGTTGCTGTTTCGGGCGGTTCGGGTCGCCTGATTTCACGCCGCAGCCGTAATTCATCGATCCGGTCAAGTTGCCGCTGTAGCTGCTGATTGCGCACCCCTTCGAGTTCATCGTAGGCCCGTTGGACGGTGGTTAACGCCCGCCCGAGCCGTTCGCGTACTTCTTCATAGCGTCCCCACTGGTCACGAAACGCCGTTAACGCTTGCAAAATTTCCGTTCCGGTTGCTTCAAGTGCTGCCCGATCGATGGTGGCGCGCAGGGCCGCCAACACGGCAAACAATGATGCCGGCGAGGTGATGACAACCCTCAGCGCCAGCGCGTCATCAAACAATGACGGTTCGAGTTGATGCAGGCTTGCCGCGATCTGTTCGTTGGGGATGAACAGCAGCACGCAGTCCAGTGTGCCGTTGGCCTCATCGATGTAGCCGCGGCGAGACAGATCCCGAACCTGTACGCGTACGTCACGGATAAACGCCTCGGCATACTGCTGTTCGTGCGCCGGGGTGTCGGCCTCAAGCATGTTCAGATAGTTCGCAAACGGAAATTTGACGTCAAGATGCAACACGCTGCCTTCGGGCAGCAAAAACGTGACATCGGGCCGGGCCCCTGACGCTAACGTCTGTTGGGTGACATAGTTCACCCCTTCGACAAAGCCGGCTGCTCGCAGCACATCCGCAACCAGCCGTTCGCCCCATTGGCCGCGTGTTTGGGATGACGCCAACGCGTCACGTAATGACGTTGTGACACCAGTCAAGTCACGTTGCGTATCGGCGATAGTGCGTAACTGTTCGCTCACCATCCCCATCTCGTTGGCGCTGCGTCGTTCGGCGTCTGAGAGTCGGGCGAGCAACTGATCGACTCGCATGACAACGTCAACCAGCGCCGGGTCATTGCCGTGCGGGTTGCGCCGCGACAGCACCAACCAGACAATGCCTGCCCCAACGGCAAGGCCGACAAGTACCGCAACAGTGATCGCAAGAGTGGTCATGTTTCTACGCTAGCCCACTGTTGTGACGTCACCGCGTACCTTAATGCTGACGAAGAGCTCTGTTGTGTCCCTGCTATGACAAAGGTGTGCTGTGAGTGGCGAATCTGCCCTGCCGTGTGCGTTTCATGCTGATAGTGTTGCGGTTACAACCTGCCAGCGCTGCCAACGACCTATCTGTCTTGATCATGCCATCAGCGCACCCGTGGGCTATCAGTGCACTGCCTGTATGGTCCCACAACGGCGCACGGTGAAAAACCCGGCACGTGTCACCCGAACCGTGACCTTCGTGTTAGCTGTGGTGTTTGCCGTGACACAACTAGTCGACACCACCGCAATCGTGAACGTCTTCGGGTTGCGTCCGATCAGTGTCGCGCCTCGCGGACCAGAACTGTTAACGCTCGTGTTTGGAACTCAAGCCCCCGCAGCCTGGCCCACACCCGTTGGTCAACCGTGGCTGCTTATCACCAGCGCCTTACTGCATGCCAACCTGCTGCACATCCTGTTCAACGGGGTGCTGTTATGGCAGCTTGGTGCCGTCCTTGAACCACGGCTTAGCAGCAGCCGGTTTGCAGCCCTGCTCACAACTGGGGCACTGGGCGGTGGCGTTGGCGTGCTCCTTCTTGCCTGGGTGGGTGCCGCATTTGGCCTGACTCAGACCGGTATCGGTCAACTTCTTGGGATGAATCCGGTGACGGTCACTGTCGGTGCCAGCGGGGCCGTGTTTGCCCTGATGGGTGCGACCCTTACGGTGATGAAAACGCAGGGTTTTGATCCGTGGCGTAGCGGCATCGGCGGTCTGGTGGTGGTGAACGTCATCATCACATTTGCGGTGCCACAGATCTCGGTTGGCGGACACATCGGTGGGCTTTTGACCGGTTTTGCGGTCGGCAAACTGCTGCTGACACGCAGCGTTTCGTTACGTCTGCTGTGGCTACTTGCTGCCGCTATGACTGCAGCTGGTGTGTTATTGGCGCACGCCACTGTCGCCGTTTTCCTGGCCGGGTAGCACCTTGCAACACCGCTACCCTTTGTAACGTGCGTAACCGTCTGTTGACTCCTGCTGCGATGCTGTCCCACGTGCTAGTGGGAACAGTGGTTGTGGTGTGTCTTGCCGCCGGCCAGTGGCAGTTGTCTCGGCTCGCTGAAGTGCAGGCCGAAAATCAAATGTTGCGCGAGCAGCTTGCTGCCCCGCCGATTGCACTCACTGATCTATTCGGGCAGTCAGCCGCTGACCTTGAACAGTTTGCCTACCGGCGGGTGAGTGTCGTTGGCGAGTACCTGCCCGGCGAAGAAGTGCTGCACCGCAATCGGCAGTACAACAACCAGGCCGGATTTCACGTACTCACTCCCCTGCGCATCAACGAAACCGACACGGTGCTGGTACGTCGCGGCTGGGTGCCCGCGACCCTTGACACTCCCCCGGTAGCGCTCGCAGCACCACCTGCAGGGCAAGTTACGGTCACTGGTGTGTTGGAACTGCCGGTGTCACCACCACGGTTTGGCCCGCAAGATGCCCCAGACGGACGCCTGTTGCGGGTGTTTTACGCCGACACAGCACGGCTTGACGGGCAGGTGAGCGGTCGGCTGTTTCCATTGGTAGTTCGTATCGATGCTGAACCAGGCCCATTTAGCGTCGATGAACTGCCGGTGACGCTTGGCGCGCCGGTACTTGAAGAACGAAACCACCGTTCGTATGCGGTGCAGTGGCATATTTTTGCGGTGCTGGCGGCCGCCACCTACGGCGCTTGGTGGTACAGCCGCCTGAAACGTGACGTTGTCGCTTAGGCGCAAGTTTGACACGAGATTCGCGTTTGGTCTGGTCAGAGGGCGGTCAGGGAACGTGTTTGCCTTCACAGCCACTACATGTTGTTGTGGGGGCGTGGAGGTAGGCGCGATCAGTTGTGGATGACGGGCCGGGTCCATGCGCGGGTGTCGACGTCGAGTGTGGCGAAGATCTGCTGCTGCAACGGACTGCGTCGGGTGATGACGGTGACGGCCTACTCGCTAGCGTCGAAGGGGACCTGGCGGATCCGGTCGAGCTCTTGGAACACCCGGTTGCCGATC
>JBBDST010000060.1:0-15468 GCA_040904765.1 Nitriliruptoraceae bacterium | reverse complement strand
CCGGCGCGAATCATTTTGATGCCGCATTCGAAACACATCGGGGCGTCATGATCCACCGGAACGCTTGATCCTTCAAATAACGGCATGTTCTTTGCTGCTGCCACAGTTTCAGCCGCTGGAGCAACCTCGACGTCTAAGCCGTTGTCGCTATAGCCGTCATCCAACAATTTGGTGCGTTCTTCGAGGGTGTATACGCCAAGCGCGTCACGGGTCTCAAATGGCAGGTATTCCAATGCCAGTTTGCGTGCGAGAAAGTCAACGATTGAGGTTGAGAAGCGAATTTCTTCATCGTCGGTTAGGCCTGCGGGTTCAAAGCGCATATTCATGAACTTCGATACGTAGCTTTCCAGCGGTACGCCGTACTGCAGGCCGATCGACACGCTGATCGCAAACGCATCTAACAGACCAGACAGCGTTGATCCTTGCTTGCCAAGTTTGACGAAAATCTCACCGATGCCATCGCCTGGGTATTCACCGGCGGTGATGTAACCCTTGGCTTCGCCTACTTGGAACGAGATTGTCTGAGACGGGCGCGTCTTTGGCAGTTTGCGTCGTGACGGTGCCGCCACAACAACCGGTGCGGTGCTCGCAGCAGTTGCCTCGGCGCCGGCTTTCTTGGTCACGCTCAGTGGCTGTGCAACTTTGCAGTTGTCACGGTAGATCGCGATCGCCTTAACCCCAAGTTTCCAGGCGTCAAAGTGCAACTGCTCGACGTCTTCTACGGTTGCGTCTTCGGGGAGGTTCACGGTCTTTGAGATGGCGCCGGAGATAAACGGCTGCGCTGCTGCCATCATCTTGACGTGGCCCATGTAGTGGATTGAGTCGTCGCCCATGGCGCATTGGAACACCTTGGTGTGCTCTGGTTTCAACACCGGGGCTCCGTGGATGGTCTTATTCGTGTCGATGTAGGCAATGATCGCTTCAACTTGCTCCGGGGCATAACCCAAGTGGGCCAGAGCCTGCGGCACCGTCTGATTCACGATTGTGAGCGAACCACCACCCACCATCTTTTTCGTCTTGATGAGACCCAAGTCAGGCTCAATACCAGTGGTGTCACAGTCCATCATTAGACCAATAGTTCCGGTTGGTGCTAGGACGGTCGCTTGCGCATTGCGGTAACCGTGCTCACGACCAAGCTCAAGCGCTTCGTTCCATGCTTCACGCGCAGCGGTTAATACCTCAGAGTCCAGCGGGCGCGGGTCGATATCGTCAACTGTCGCACGGTGCTTTTCGATCACTCGCAACATCGGTTGGGCATTCTTTGCATAGCCGGCGTGTGGGCCCTTGACTCGTGCGAGTTCAGCTGACGTCCGGTATGCGTGGCCAGTCATAATTGCAGTTAGGGCACCGGCCCATGAACGACCCTCATCAGAGTCATAAGGCAGACCAATTGACATCAAGAGGCCGCCAAGGTTCGCGTAACCAAGCCCGAGCTCACGGAAGTCGCGGGCGTTCTCACCGATTTTTTCGGTCGGGTACGACGAGTAGCCGACGACAATTTCTTGGGCGGTAAAGACAATTTCGATTGCCCGTTTGTACGCCTCGACGTTAAAGCGGCCGTTGTCGTAGTCGTAAAACTTTTTCAAGTTGAGTGATGCGAGGTTGCAGGCGGAGTTGTCAAGGTGCATGTATTCCGAGCAGGGGTTCGATCCGTTGATGCGTCCTGATTCGGGCGAGGTGTGCCAGTCGTTGATGGTCGTGTCGTACTGCAAACCTGGGTCTGCGCACTCCCAGGAAGCAAGCGAAATCTGGCGCATCATGTCGCGTGCATCACGTTCTTCGAGGACTTCCCCGGTGGATACTGCACGAATCGGGTATGTGCCGCCGCGCTCGTAAGCCTCCATGAATTCGTCAGTAACACGCACCGAGTTGTTGGCGTTCTGATACTGCACTGAGGCGTAGTCAGCGCCGTCAAGGTCCATGTCAAAGCCGGCTTCACGCAACGCACGAATCTTCTTTTCTTCTTTGGCTTTGGTCCAGATGAACTCTTCAATATCTGGGTGATCGACGTTTAAAATCACCATTTTGGCGGCGCGTCGGGTTTTACCGCCAGATTTAATCGTGCCAGCGGATGCGTCAGCGCCTCGCATAAACGACACAGGCCCAGAGGCTTCACCGCCGCCTTTAAGGATTTCTTTGGATGAGCGGATGGTGGAGAGGTTGATACCTGCACCAGAACCGCCCTTAAAAATAGTGCCTTCTTCGACATACCAGTTCAGGATGGATGACATGGTGTCTTCGACTGCCAAAATAAAACATGCCGAGCACTGTGGGTGCTCTTCAACACCAACGTTGAACCATACGGGCGAGTTGAACGCGGCCTTTTGGTGGACCAACAGGTGCTTCAGCTCGGCGTTAAAGACCTGAGCAGATGCGTCATCAGCGAAGTATTCGCCGTCAATGCCCCAGCCGGTGATCGTGTCGGCGACACGGTCGATCATCTGACGTACGGAGTATTCGCGCTCAGGGGTCCCCAAGGTGCCACGGAAGTATTTTTGAGACACGATCTGGGTAGCCATCATTGACCATGATGAGGGGAATTCGACGTCGCGTTGTTCAAATGAAATCGTTCCATCGCGCCAGTTTTTGAGCACTGCGTCGCGCCGTTCCCATTGGAGTTCGTCGTATGGGTGAACGCTTTCATGAGTGAAGTAGCGCGACAACGATAGGCCGGTACGGCCGTTTGCGGGGACCGCACTAAGGGGTTTGGACTCTCGCTTAGTCCCGGATTCAACGCGATTTTCGGCCATTGGTAGTACTCCTTCACAGTATGTCTTGTCTTCGACGGTGTTCTGGCTGTTGGGACGGTTTGGTCTTGAGCGGACAGCAGGACCAGCGCATTCTTGCTTTCCCCCACTGGGTGACGGCGTAACCGTAATCCCACGGTGTGACTCAAGCCCGGCAGTGGCATTCACGCAAGCACCTTTTACAAACCGGAACCCAGAAAACCGCAAGCAGTTGTGCACAACTTTTAGCGATACCACTACATGTTGTGTCTCTTATAGATTCTATCCAGCAATGCCCGTTCAATCCCCATGAATTCCACAGGTTCTCCACATCTCGGCTGGGGAAAACTAATTCTCAATCTGCGCGTTGAACGCACGAAAAGGAAGTGGGCGGACGAACGAAACCGCGACAGATTGCACATTATCCATCACCACTGACCTAGCATGGCAGTTGAGCCATACCGGCGACATCAAAAAGGGAGAGGTGCGGATCGTGACAGACTCCACAGACGACAACAGCACCCCTGACAACGACACCCCCAACGGGCACCCCATCAGCAGCCTTGGCTGGTATAACACTGCAGCACAATATGCCTGGCGCGGTTTAGTACTGCTCACCGCATTGACTGCCGCGATGTATGTCGCCACTCAGATTTACCTCGTCACATTACCCATCATTTTGGCACTTGTTTTGGCCACGTTATGTGTTCCGCCAGCACGCCGACTTGAACGTCTTGGACTGCCCCGCGCGCTGTCGGCAACTATCGTTGTCGTCGGCGGCATCGGCGGCGTCGTTGGCGGCGTCATTGCGCTCATTCCGCCCTTTGTGACTCAAGGGCAAGAACTCGTCGAAGCCGTCTCTGACGGTATCGATTCGATCTTGATATGGCTTGAAGAAGGACCCATCGGCTACGACCGCGAAGAGGTCCTTGACCTCATCAACCAAGGCCTGACAACCCTCGAAAACTCTGCCGGCGATATCGCGCTCTCGCTTGGCACCTTTGCGGTTGGCGTCGCTCAAGGCCTCACCGCATTAATTTTGGCGGTTGTGCTGCTGTTTTTCTTTGTGAAAGACGGCAATCAAATTGTCGACTGGTTTATCGATCGCTCACCGGAACGGCACCGCAACACTGTTCGCGCCTGTGGTGCTCGCGGCTGGGTAGCACTCTCTGGCTTTGTCCGTGGCACAGCACTGGTGGCATTAATCGACGCAGTGGGGATCGGCATCGGGCTTTACATCGTCGATGTACCGCTCGTAATACCCTTGGCCGTGCTGGTGTTCTTCGGTTCCTTTATTCCCGTCATCGGGGCCTTTATCGCCGGCATCTTGGCTGTCCTTGTCGCGCTAGCGTCAAACGGACCGGTCACTGCGCTCATCGTTGTCGGGATCGTGCTGGCCGTTCAACAATTCGAAGGAAACGTGCTGCAACCAACCATCATGCGCCGCTCCGTATCGCTTCACCCAGTCGTGATTTTGGGCGTGTTGACCGCTGGAACAATCCTCATTGGCGTCATCGGCGCATTCCTGGCAGTTCCCATCACCGCAGTCATCGCCGCGGTTGGTAACGAACTACGACTACGGCGTCTCGCTCAAAATGCAGGACATTTCCTTACCGCCACCCCAATTGGCGGGCCGCGCGTAAACCCGGTCACTGCCCTACCTATCCTCCATGAAGACGATGACGACACGAAACGACGTTGGTTTAAACCAACGCGTGACAAGTAACGAGACGCTTACGCGTCAACATCCCATCCTGGAGCGTGCCGGGCCCAAGGAACGGTCGCTTCGATCCGCTCAGCCACCACCAGGGCAGCACCGGTCGCGGACACGATCTGCACAGCCAAAGGCCGCCCACCGTCATGCCAAAGCGGGACGACACACACCGTCAGATCAAGATTCTCCCAAACAGCAAAGAAGGGGTAGGCCGACAATTCGGCAGCAATATTGGCCGCCCATGGGCGGCTATGCCAGGCACTTGCAGCAGGCTGCGCACGTGCGAACGCCGGGGTCACCACAACATCAGTATCCGTAAAAAACGCGCGACTGCGTTCACGCCACTTTTCGGCATCACCGCCACCCGCACGCGACACGCGACTTAAACGATCACCTGCAGCAATGTGTGCACGTGTGCGACCTTGGAGTTCTTCTATCTCAAGTTGAGTCTGTGCAAACAGTTCCCGCGCAGCGTCTGTCCAACGGGCAACCCCAGCCTGAATGGCACCACGGTCGTACGGCGGATCAACATGAGCCACAATCTCCCCGTCGCGATGTAACAGCCGCCCTGCCTCAATGGCAGCCTCACGCCACGCCCCAGAAACTACGACACCTGGTGCAGGAGGTTTCCATGACACAGCAACCCGCAACGGTGCTGGCGGGTCAGTCGGGCCAGGCGCTTCAAGCACGACCCCAAAAACGGTTGCGACAAGTTTCGCATCAGCCACCGTGGTGGCAAGCACACCGGCACAATCGCCACCGGTCGACACCGATGCCAGACGCATACCGACAACTCCACAAGCGGCGGCCGGCCCACGCACGGACCCGTTCACATCAACACCAATTCCCAACGGTGCAACCCCAGCACTGACACAAGCTGCGGCCCCACCTGAGGAACCTCCAGCAGAACGTGTCGGATCCCACGGGCTTACCGCAATGCCAGCGGGGTCATCTGCAGTACCCCAGACACCAAGTTCACTCACGCGCGTCTTTGCGATGACAACTGCCCCAGCTGCACGTAACGCGGCAACAAGTGGGTCGTCGGTATCTTCTGGTACGTCGGCGGTTGCCGAGGATCCATAACGGGTTGCGAGTCCAGCGACGTGCAGGGTGTCACTGATAACAACAGGAACTCCCGCAAGCGCACCGGCACGTAGGTCTTCACTGGCATCGACGATATCGGCCGAAGCGAGGGCTATCGCAGGGTCGAACGCCACCAACGCCCCAAGGCGGTCAGCCACATGCGTCGCATGACTGAGGTGTTCTTCAGCAACTTGGCGTGCCGTTAACACGCCCGCACGCACGTCTGCTGCGATTTCTGTTGCTGTGCGTCCGACACTGTTCACTGTGTACACTCCGTCGTCGTAGTTAGACACCATAGGCGAGATTTCTGATGATGCCGAACGTGTTGGCAATGACAGGTTGGCTGTTCAGTTCCCTCATTGCAACTCGTCGGCAGGTATGTTGACCTCTAACTACGGTCTATCGCGCGTGTCTGCGCAGACGAGACCCCTGCCAACCACGTTGGAGATGTTGTGGCCGCCTCTCAAGACCGCCGTGAAGTGCATCTACGGATGCTCGTCGCTGACGATGCCGCGTGGGTGGTGGAAACCGATAACGCCTCTGCGACAGCGCTGGCACCGACGCATGGGTGGGATGTGTACACCCTGCAAACGGATCTTGACGAAGGCAAGTGGGCCAGTGACGCCCAGTGGGCGTGGGGTGTGATTGTCGGCGGGAAACCGGCCGGCTTCGTTCTGGTGACCGATCTTGACCAACCAGACGCACGCATGACACTGCGGATTCATCCGGCCTTGCGAGGCCGCGGGGTTGGACGCGAAGTGCTGCGTCAAGTCGCCGAACACCACTTTCATGAACAGCCCGATTTGCAACGGCTCACCGGACGTGCACACGAACGCAACATCCCGATGCAGCGTGCGTTCAATGCGGCCAGTTTTCGGATGGAAGCACGCTATCGAGACACGATTGCCACTCCAGACGGCGGCTATGCCTCAGAGTGGGGTTACGCTTTAACGCGTACCGACTGGGCGCAAGGCAAACATCGAAGTGTCACTGGCTATGCGCTGCATGGCTTAACTTTCAGCCTCGATGAGGTCGATGAAGGCCCTACCCATCACGGTTTGCAGGTGCGCTTTTTGCAGGAACAACGGCGCGTTATTGCCAAGTATCACGCAGCTCATATCTCTGATGGCGAACTAGCCGGAATTCTCACCAATGATCTAGTCCGCTACCGGTTTGTTCACACCGAAGAACATCCCGACGAATCGATTCGCGAAACCCTTGGCCGTGGACGTGCACGTCTGCAACGTCGTGAAGATGGCCGTTTAGAAATCGTCGATCAGTGGTCTGACGAACGGGGCAATCATGGCCGTCGGGTCCTCATCCAAGAGGCAACCACCGACCCCGATGATGCCTACGATGACGAAAAAGAACGCTAACGTTCGCCGCGTGTTTTTTCAACGAGCGGATCATGCCACACCCAATCGTGTGATGGAGCGGTAAACGATGCGGTGCCCTCACTGCGGCAGTGTCGACGACAAGGTTGTCGATTCACGCCCAAGTCCTGACCACACGGTGATCCGCCGTCGCCGAGCATGCCTGGCATGCGCTGCCCGATTCACTACCTTCGAAAAGGTTGGTTTAGTGCAATTGCGGGTGCGGAAACGTTCAGGCGTGGAACGTCCATTTGATCACGAAAAGGTGCTTGCCGGTATGCGGCGCGCCGCTCAAGGGCGTGTATCTGAATCGGTGTTAACCGATGTTGCCTATCAAGTCGAGCTGTCATTACGTGCGCTTAATGAGCCATCGGTCAGTTCCGAACAAGTCGGGCTGGCGGTGTTAGCAGCACTCAAAGACGTTGATGAAGTGACATACGTACGTTTTGCGAGCGTCTACAAAAACTTTGAACGACCCGAAGATTTTGCGCAAGAATTGTCGACCTTACGGAAAGATGCGCCCCCTAAAGATGAAACGGAAACGTAACTACTGGGCAGGAATCGCAATAACCGTCCAAGCAGTTACGCCAGCACCGTCAAAACCATTCAGTTCACGCACGCTTGCGAGATGACGACGTGGATCAACTCCATCAGGCGCCGTGCGGACGGCCACATCCCATAACGTTTCGCCGACAGCCACAACTTCGTAGCCGGCTACCGGATCAACAATCTCTGCAGTGGCGCCGGCACCTCCAACGACTACCCCAAGGGCAAAAACTAGTGCTGCAAGGACACCGACCGCAACGATACGCCGGCGGACATATCGAGCCTGACGCACGGGAGCTAATGGTGCATGGCTGCCCACTGTGCTGTCATGGACGAGGTGAGGTTGCAGATTCATTGTCACACCTTCACATTTCGTGTTCGAACAAACGTTCGATTGAACGGTACCCGAACGCTTGTTCGAGTGTCAAGAATTTACCGAACATATGTTCGCATTTGGGTGTGACATCATCTAGGATGCGAACGCACGTTCGATTGCCCGCCGTTTCTTCGGGCGTTCGCAGACACCACGTAATGGAGGACGTCATGGCGCAAGACGATTTCGACAATGCGGGCAGTGATGCAGTCGATCATGAACTGACTGCCCGCCAACGCGCGATTTTGGACGTGATCTACAAGCATGTCAGCACGCATGGGTATCCCCCAGCAGTACGTGAAATCGGTGCAGCTGTCGGCCTGTCTTCTTCATCCTCCGTGCATGCTCAACTTGAATCACTCGAAGAAAAGGGCTATCTACGACGCGACCCGACCAAACCGCGAGCGCTAGAACTTGGCCGAGATCCTGAAACGTCGCTTACGCAACGCCCTTCGTCAGCACGGAGTGTTCCCCTGGTTGGTGAAATTGCCGCTGGGGCACCCTTGCTCGCCGAAGAACGAGTCGATGCCGTGTTCACGCTTCCCCAGGACTTTGTTGGCGATGGCGAAATTTTTATGCTGAAGGTGCGCGGCGAATCAATGATTGATGCAGGCATTTTGGATGGCGACTACGTGGTTATCCGCGCGCAACCAACGGTCGAACAGGGAGCCATCTGTGCCGCCTTGATCGATGGCGAAGCCACTGTCAAATTTTTTCGGCGCACCAAAGACGGTCAAATTTTTCTCGATCCCGCGAACGCAGCATTTGAGCCAATCCCGGTACTCGAAGGACATGATGCCGCCATTATGGGCAAATTGGTCACCGTGATCCGCGCCGTACGATGATCTAATTTGAGTTTTTTGTTGTGTTTGTCGTCACGGCGAATGGGGCTAGTTGTTCAAACAGGTCCTGATCGACGTCAGCGTCAATGCGCACGGCCGTGTCATTGTGCTGCATGTCATGAACCTGCCCCCGTGCGTGTAACTGCGACACCATCTCGTAACGGTTATAAGGGATTTCGACGATGACCGGCAACCGCAGATTTGGAAGCACCCGTGTGATGGCTTCGGTGAGAGCGTCAAGACCCTCCCCTGTGACAGCTGAAACGACGATCGGCGGGCTTCCGGTTGCCTGGGTGATGCGGCGTTCGAGCGCTTCGACACGTTCGGATGGCGCCAAATCTGTCTTGTTCAGCACCACGAGTTGGGGACGACGTTCTGCCCCAACTTCTTCTAACACCTGATGTACGGCAACAATCTGCGCTTCCGCCTCCGGGTGGGAGGCGTCAACCACATGCAACAGTAGTTGGGCGCTCAGTGACTCTTCGAGCGTTGATGCAAACGCCTCAACTAGCCCGTGGGGCAGTTTGCGGACGAAACCAACCGTGTCAGTCAGCACTGCTTGGCGACCGTCAGCCAACGTAAACCGACGGACCGTTGGGTCAAGGGTGGCAAACAGGCGATCTTCAACCAGCACAGTTGCGCCAGTTAATGCATTCAGCAACGAGGACTTTCCGGCATTGGTATACCCAACTAACGCGATTACGGGTACAGCGAAGCGCACCCGTTCTTGGGCTTTAGTCTGTCGAATTTTCTGGTACGCCGTTAGGTCGCGTTTCAGTTTGGCGATCCGACGCATCAAACGCCGACGGTCAACTTCGAGTTGGGTCTCACCTGGACCACGACCACCAATACCTGCACCGCCGGCAGTCCGCCCACCAGCTTGACGTGAAAGCGCCACACCCCAACCGCGCAAGCGTGGCAGTAAATACGTCAACTGTGCCAGCTCAACCTGTGCTTTACCTTCTTTACTGGTAGCATGCTGAGCAAAAATATCAAGAATCACAATCGTTCGATCCAAAACTTTCTGACGCACTCGTTCTTCTAAAACCCGCTGTTGGGCAGGACTTAAGTCTTCATCGAACACGACGGCATCTGCACCGTGAAGTTGCACAAGTTCAATCACTTCATCAAGTTTGCCGCGCCCAATAAACGTCGCCGAGTCAGGCGAGTCACGAAACTGCACCACTCGATCAACAACCGTGGCCCCAGCGGTATCTAACAACGCTTCGAGTTCATCCAGTGAAGCTGACACTTCGGCAGCGCTGCGCCCTGGCAGTCCAACGCCCACGATGACCGCCAGTTCGACACGCCGAATAATGTCAACACCTTCACGAGGTGCCCCGTCTGCGATGACATCGCGCGCCAATCGACGTTGCTCGGCGCGCGATACGTGAAGTGTCGCATCAACAGCATTCTGCTCTGGTTCCTCGTCAGCCATCATCACGAGCGGTAATCCAATACGGCATGTGACAGCCATGTGGCATCGAGGGTGCCGGAAACAAGGAATACGGCGTTGCCCGTGAGGATGTAGCCGCCATCAGGCGCACGCTCAACGCTCAAAATGCCGCCGGGGACTTCTACCTGCACGATCGCATCAAGCAACCCGTCTCGCTGATGAACTGCAACTGCTGCGCATGCCCCACTGCCGCACGCAGCCGTTTCACCGACCCCACGTTCCCAGACGCGCAGCCGCAGCGTGTCGCGACCAATGACTTGAGCAAATCCGACGTTGACACGGTTGGGAAAACGCTCATGCGTTTCAACGATCGGACCCAGCGTTGTCACCGGAGCCAACGTCACATCATCGACCGTTGTTACTGCATGCGGATTTCCAAACGAAACCGTCCGAATCGGTAACGCTTGCCCGAAAGGTTCCGCGGAGGTGAGCGGCAACTGGTCGATCGATGCCGCCGGATCAACCGGAAGATACGGCAAGCTTGTCGGATCAAAGACTGCCTCACCCATCGCAACGGCGACCTCACGCACGCTGCCATCTGCGTTGTAACCGGTCACCGTTACTTCTTTTACCCCAGCACGTGTCGCTATCGCAATCACACCGTCTGTTTGGAGAACACCGACTCCGGAATCAACCAAATATTTGGCGGTGACACGCACCCCATTACCGCACATTTCAACAACGGAGCCATCCGCATTACGATAATCCATAAACCCGGCGGCGCCATCATGGCCAGGTCCGATACGGATAACTCCATCGGTTCCAAAACCTGTCGACGGGTTGGTTAGAGCGCGAACGAACCCATCCGTCAACTTGATCTGGTCGTCAAGGTCGGGCAACACAACAAACGTGTTGCCGGTTCCATGCGCAAGAATAAGGTCCATAGGTGAAGGGTATGCGCTCACCTCAGGCATGCGACACGCCCTTTGATACTGACCACTGAGCAAAAAGGGTTTGCCGATTCATAGCAACGCAGCGTGGATCGCGCCGAAACCATGTGCGCTGACGACGTGCATAGCGTCGGGTTCGTTGAGTGATCGTTTCTTCTAGCGTTGCTTGCGGTGCATGCCCGTCTAACACCGCAAACGCCTCCGCATAGCCAATACCTTGAGCAGCGGTGCGTGACAATGACCAGTTGGCGCGCAATTGGCGGGCTTCATTCAACAGGCCCTCGCTTAACATCGTTTTTGTCCGCAAAGCGATCTGTGCCTGCAGTTCGGCCATGTCGGGTTCCAAATAACCCACAGTAAGTCCGTCATAGCGAGACGCAAACTGTTCCCATTGGCGCGCAAAAGCAGCGAATGACTTGCCAGTGAGCTGTCCCACCTCAAGCGCACGAATAATTCGACGATGGTTGTTTGGAGCAATCTGTATCGCAGCTTCTTGATCGGTTTGTTGCAACTGCTGATACGCCGACTCCGCGCATGGATACGCCTGCTCTAGAGCTTGTCGTACGGCGGCATCGGTCGGAGGAAAACGTAAGTCATCAACGACCGCCCGCCAATACAACCCAGAACCACCGACAAGAATCAGATCGATCCCCAGCGCCCGACGTTCATCAATAACATGCCGTGCCGCCTGTTGGAACTCTGCCACCGTCAAGTCATGATCGGGCGTGTAAACGTCGATCATGTGATGTGGGATCTCGTCACGGATCGCCTGTGACGGTTTGGCGGTCCCGATATCCATTCCTTGATACACGGTGAACGCGTCAATGGCGACAATTTCGGTTGCCCGTCCGGCAGCACGACGTTGACGAGCAACATCGATCGCTAATGCCGACTTACCTGATGCTGTTGCGCCAAGAAGGGCAAACAGTTGTGCATGGCCGGTGAGGTCCGCTTCAGCGGGCATGAGTCGCGTTCACCCGACGATCGGTAGTGCCGTATGAGCACCGACACTTAACGGCGTTGCGTCCAGATGCCAGTCGTTTGTGTTTGCCATAGCATCCGCTGCAGCTCGTCCTGCTGGCGTCGTACGAATCTGTTCAGGAGCGGAACCGAGCATGTAGTTCGCCGTCGCTTCAACGATTTCAACAGTCACAAAATCGCCTGGCGCGTATGCCAACCGGCTGGTTGGCGTGACGGGCGGTGCGGGAAAGTGCACCAGTTGGTTCTGTTCGGTGCGACCAGAGAAGCGTTCAGTGTTCGTTTTTGACGGCGATTCGATCAGCAATTCCCGTTTTTTGCCGACAACAGCAAGGTGGTTTTCGAATGACTGTCGCCGAACAAGCGCTTCTAAGGCACGGTAACGTTCGGCAACAACTTCTGGCGGCACAAACTCGTCCTGGCGATCTGCAGCTGGGGTGCCCGGTCGCGGTGAATATTGAAACGTAAAGGCCTGATCGAAACTGACTGTCTCGACAACAGCCATAGTGTCCGCAAAGTCCGCATCGGTCTCACCCGGAAAGCCGATGATAATGTCGGTAGTCAGCGCCGCGTCTGGAATGAGTTCACGCGTTTTTTCGACCAGCGCGAGATAGCGACGGCTGCGATACGAGCGACGCATCTGGCGCAGCACACGGTCGGAACCTGACTGCAACGGCAGGTGAAGATGCGGCATCACACACGGCACTTCAGCCATGGCATGCAGCACATCGTCGGTAAAGTCGCGCGGGTGAGGGGAAGTGAAACGAAGCCGTTCTAACCCGTCAATTCTGCCAAGCGCACGTAGCAAAAGGGCAAACTGGCTTGCTCCGGCCAAGTCACGCCCATACGAATTCACGTTTTGACCCAGCAAAGTTACTTCCAGCACACCGTCGGCGACGAGAGCTTGGACTTCGCTGGCGATTTCAGGTATTGGACGCGAACGCTCAGGACCGCGCAGCGAGGGAACAATACAAAACGTGCAGGCGTTGTTGCATCCCACCGAAATGGAAACCCACGCATGGTGACGCACATCACGTTTGGCAGGCAGCGCGGAGGGAAATACTTCTAACTGTTCCACCAGTTCAACCACGGGAAGTGCCACTGAATCGGCCTGTTCAAGAAGCCGCGGTAAGGACACCAGGTTGTGTGTGCCGTAAACCACATCAACCCACGGTGCGCGCTCTGAAACGGCTGCACCATCTTTTTGTGCAAGACAGCCGCCAACCACGATGGTGAGATCATCACCGTCAGCACGACGTTCATCTTTTAACGTTTTTAAATGTCCTAGCGTTCCATACAGGCGGTTATCGGCGTTCTCACGTACCGCACAGGTATTTAGCAGAACAAGATCCGCTGTCTGTTCGTCCTTGGCGCGGCGATACCCCATCGTTTCGAGCAGGCCAGCAGCACGACCGGAGTCGTGTTCATTCATCTGACATCCAAAAGTTCGGATGAAATATCGTCGGGACATCAACGCCACTTTCGTTACCGCATCATTGCGACCTTAAGCGTAACGCGTGGCCAGCAGGTGCGATCATGCCAGACGGTGCGTGCAATCCACACTGGCAGTGGGTTAAACGCGCGTATAGGTGTCACGCTGCTCATGATGTTCTGGACCGCCGCTACCAGTACCTCGTCCGGTAGCCAGATAACCAACTGCGATGATGCCAACCACAAGTGCGGAGTACACCCCGCCGTCAATAAGCAAAAAGAACGCGAAAAGCAGGGTTAATACGCCATAGCCCGCCAACGCACGGATCTGTGACTGTCCGACAAACAGTGACGCAACAACGACGAGTCCGGGAACCCCGATCACAACCCAAGCTTGCAGCAGACTCATCACAAATCCTTCGTTGAGGGTGCAGCACAGACGCTAGCGAAGCAACTGTGCCGACACAACGCAGTCTACGTCTCAGCACTTTGTATCTGTTCACGTGCGGCATACAACGCATCTCGTGCCGCTTTGCTGGCAACTGCCGGACTGTAGCCGCGGCGTGCAACATGTCCGGTAAGACGACGCAACGCCGTATCAGGTGGGACAGCCAGCAGGGTTGTTGCACGTGTCATTGCTAGGGCAAAGGCTGCGGCGGACGGGTCATGCCGACTGCTATGACGATCAAGTACTTTTGAGATTTGCGTCGAGGAAAAACCTCGTTTTTTCAGATCATGTGCGATACGGCGAGGTGCGTGGCCACGTTCAAACCAGGTCTCTACCAACGCGCCCGCGAAAGCATCATCGTCCAAGTCGCCTGACTGAATCGCCACATCAATCGCTTCGTCAACACACTCTTGTGTGAAACCACGTGCAGTGAGTTTTTCTCGGATGCGTTGCGAAGATTGTGGATTGCGAGACGTCGAACGTCGGATGAACAGCACCGCGTCGCTAACCGGCCCGTTTACCGGCTTGGGCTGCTCATCTGCGATCGACTGTTCGGTTACGTGCAACCCACGTTCGGCGAGCCAGTCTTCGGCGCTTGGAAAAGCCATGCTGCTTACGCGCCGGCTGCGGTGTCATCAACATCAGGAACAACCGCTAACGGGGTTGCTGGGTTCACACCGAGTTTGTCCTTCACTTCCTTTTCGATTCTCTGTGCAACCTCAGAATTTTCTTTCAAAAACATGCGCGCTTTTTCTTTACCTTGACCCAACTGTTCGCCGTCATAGGTGTACCAAGCACCGGCTTTTTTGATGATCAGTTCTTCAACGCCAACATCAATCAATGAACCTTCTTTGGAGATGCCTTCGCCATAGATGATGTCAAACTCGGCCTGCCGAAACGGCGGCGCAACCTTGTTTTTTACGACTTTTACGCGCACCCGGTTGCCGACTGCTTCGGTGCCATCTTTCAATGTTTCGATACGACGAACATCGAGCCGTACTGAACTGTAAAACTTCAGCGCACGACCACCCGGCGTGGTTTCAGGACTACCAAACATCACGCCGATCTTTTCACGCAACTGGTTGATGAACATGGCCGTGGTGTTGGATCGCTTCAATGAACCAGACAGCTTGCGTAACGCTTGAGACATCAGCCGCGCCTGCAAGCCGACATGTGTATCACCCATTTCGCCTTCAATTTCGGCGCGTGGGGTAAGCGCCGCCACCGAGTCGATCACAATAATGTCGACCCCGCCAGAAACCACCAGCATGTCAGCAATTTCGAGTGCCTGTTCGCCGTTGTCCGGCTGTGATACCAGCAGCTGGTCGATATCGACACCAAGTGCGGCGGCGTACGTCGGATCAAGTGCATGCTCTGCATCAATGAACGCTGCCACTCCGCCAGCAGCTTGCGCTTCGGCGATGGCATGCAACGCAAGGGTTGTTTTGCCGCTCGATTCGGGACCAAAGATCTCCACCACACGTCCGCGCGGATAACCGCCGACACCCAGTGCCAGGTTGAGTGCGAGCGCCCCGGATGGGATCGCAGGGACAAGTTCTTCGGTTACGTCGCCTAGACGCATCAGTGAACCTTTGCCGAACTGTTTCT
>JBBDST010000059.1:0-16525 GCA_040904765.1 Nitriliruptoraceae bacterium | reverse complement strand
CAGTTCCGCGCAGTTCACTGGCGGGCGCACAAGCTGGTGTTAAGTGCGGGCGAAATTGACGCCAAAGCCAAGGCGCTCATCGCTTTTGCGGTGGCGTCCTACCGAACCAGCGATTATTGGGTCGAATACTTCGAGCGCTACTGCCGTGTCGCGTTCGATGCGACCGACAAAGAGTTGCGCGAAGCGGTGCTGGCTGGCCTGCACTCGGCCGGGATCAACACGGTTGCTCACGGGATGATGTTGCACGCGCGGTTCACGGACATGCGGGCAGAAGACTTTCACGAACACCACTGACGTGGCGTTCAAACGTCCGAAAGGATTGCACGATGGCATTCACCACACCCGATGATCTCCGTTACGGCAATGACGACATGTGGGCACGCCCGGAAGGGGACAAGATCAGGGTTGGCATTACCGACTTTGCACAGTCCCAACTGGGCGACATCATCTTCGTCGACATGCCAAAAGTCGGAAGTGACGTTGTTGCCGGTCAGCCGATGGGTGAGGTGGAGTCCACCAAGACCATCTCTGATCTGGTGTCTCCGGTAAGCGGGACAGTGGGTGAGGTTAACTCCCTACTGGGAGACCGACCCGAGCTGGTCAATGAGTCTCCTTACGGCGACGGCTGGATGCTCGTTATCGAGTCCAGTCAAGCGGATCCACTTAGTCATCTGATGACACCCGACGACTATGCCAGCGAGCGTTCCTGACGTGACCGGGCGACATTCGTAACCGGCGTCGTGGTAGGGCGAGTAAGTTAGAATCGTGTCAGCTGCGGTTTTGTCGGGATGACTGGCTTGCTCGGCGGATAGTGGCAGGTCGCCAAGACTAAGCCACCGAATCGATGAAACGGCTGATGGGCTTGTGAACGCGCCTGTGCGGCCAGCAAGCAAGCGAAGTTCGTCACGCTCGAGTTGAATGCTCCCGCATAGCAGCGCCTGCTCTGGCAAACAGGCGTGACTGCGCGTGCGATAGGTGCTGGCGCTCGACTAGCAGACACTGTCGGTTGGTGTGGGATTGCTGAGCCCGAACAGGGGTCGCAGACGAAGCCCTATCCAGGTGCCACCCAGCGCCATGATCCCCCACAGCCACCCGTGAAGGCTGAATGACGCAATACCGGAGAAGTAGGCACCAATGTTGCAACCAAAAGATATCGCGGCTCCATAGCCCATCAGGATTCCACCTGTGGTGTGCGAAGCGACAATGTTTCGCGGCACCTTGCGTGTGAAGCTGAAGGTTCCGGCGACCCCAGCGGCGAGCAGGGCGCCAAGAATAATGCCGATGTTTGTCATGCTGGTGTTGTCTAAAAAGATGGATGCTTCAAGTGCAGGGTTGCCTTGCCATGCCGGCCAGGACGAGGGGTTACCACCAAGGGCAGCGACGAGTTTCGATCCCCACAGACGAAAGGCTCCCGTGATGCCCCAAGGACGCCCAGTCGTTAACAGCACGGCTGCGTTTAACCCTGCCAGCACGAGCGCTCCAACCCACAGCGGCCATGAACCGCGAACGATGCGTGCAAGACCGGTACTCGTTGGAATCGGTGCGATCGGGGGCGGGTTACGCCGCCGACGGATGACTTCTGCCACAACGACCACGACTGCCAGCGCCGACAGTGTGATGATAAGACCGCCGGCATAACCAAAGCGCGTTGCGGCAAGCGAAACAGGTTTATAAAACTCTAACCCGAATTGGCCGCCAGGAAACCACCAGTGCAAGGTCCGGATGCCAAGGATCGAGCCGCCGATGAAAGCTGCGAACGTGACTAAGACTGGACCGTGTCCGGCTCCAGTGGCATACAAAGTCCCCGACGCGCAGGCACCTCCTAGTTGCATGCCGATCCCAAAAAGAATGGAGCCAATCAGCAGCCCCAGGGTGATTGGTGCAATAAAACCGGTTGGCGTGTGATCAAAGAAGGTGGCACCAGTGGCAAGAATTGGTGCGAACAGCAGTGCTGCCGTACCAAGCATGAGCGCATGTGCTTGAAGGCCACGGCCTTGGCCGACACTTACCAGTTGCCGCCAAGCAGAGGTGAATCCAAAACGTGCGTGGAACAACGTGACCCCAAGGGCCAGTCCGACAGCGAATAGGGCCGCGCGTTCAATGCCGTAGCGTTGCAACGCATACCAAGCGATACCCAGTGCGGTAAGGCCTCCAAGGAACACCACTGGCGCGTTGGGATCGGGGAGTTGAACTTGATCTGTCTGGGACCTGTCGAAAGCGTTTCGTTTTGTCGCCAAGTCGATGTTTTCGGCTGTGGTGTCACTCATTGAATGGTCCTTCAGTACGTGAATGCAGGTTGCGCGAATCGCAGGATTGTGGATTGGTCAGCGTCACTGGCAGCCGTAGTCGCCCATCGGCTCGTTGTCGTCGGATTCGCTCTCCGAGGGTTGGGATTCACTTGACGGAGCAGAATCGATCGGCTCATTTTCTTCCGGCGAGTTCGGCGTTGTTTGACAGCCGGCCAGCAAAACCAGGCCGAGGGCAAGCGTGGTCAGACGAAAACGCATGTGTTCTCCGGAAAGATTGGATTGAGTCGTGAAAGTGGGGCACGGTCGAGGGGCAGCTGCGAAGAACTGCCCGTGACCATTGAGGCTTAGGGTCCCTAGTTCACTGACTTTGGGCAAGCCGAACCATTGCCAATAGTGCAAACCGTGGATCAGCTACAAGGTCCACACGCGTCAAATTAAGAACCGTGTCAGATTGGAAAGAAGCCGCTCTGGTGATGACCAAAGCTCCGACAGGGTGATGCGCAAAGCACGTTCTTAAGGTTTGCCCTGCTGAGCGACGTCGATCACTTTTGACGTCGTAACTTTGAAAAATAGTTGGAGGCAGCGCAGCACAATTCGACGGCCGGATCACGGCTTGGCGTTTCGCTCTCCTTACGGCGTTGAACTCAACACAAAATAAAGGAGTTAAAACTATGAGAAACGGGAAGAAGCTTGTAGGTATTGGACTTGCTGCCGTCCTTGTTGCAGGGGCAGTTGTGGTCTGGACAGGCCAAAACAGTCCCGCTACAGCCGCAGGATTACTGATGTCGGTCGATGACGTCCGGGATCTCCAAGCCGACGGGGAAGTACTGCTAGTGGATGCGCGCAGCGTTGAGGACTACCAGCAGGGAGCAATTCCCGGTGCGGTGTCGTTGCCAACGGGAACGCTCAATCGTGTTGTCGTGCTTGAGGATGGCACCGAAGTGCCACATATCGTGCAAGAAGCAGAGGAGATCGGGCATTCCTTACGCCAAGCAGGGGTGCGAAGCGACGTGCCGGTTGTCATCTACGACAACGGTGCTGAAACCGCAGCGACTCGTATCTTTTGGGTCTTGGATTACTACGGACACGAAAACATCAGCGTTCTCGATGGCGGACTGGCAGCATGGAAAGCTTCTGGTGGCGAATTGTCTACCACACCGGTTGATCCACCTGAGGGCGATTTCACGCCTCAGCCCCACCCTGAGCGCCATGCCGATTATGACTACGTGCAACAGGCAATGTTCTCTGACACCATCATGACGTGCAATGCGCTGAGTGCCGAGAGCTACGAAGAAGGCTCAATTGAGGGTTCGGTGAACCTTCACGCCAGCTCGTTGTTCGAAGATGGCGATGTTCCGTATTTCCGCGGGGATGAGGTGCTGTCTGAGTTGTTGGACGAGGTCGGCTATGTGGACGGTCAAGAATTCCTTTCGTTCTGCGGCGCTGGTTATATGGCGAGCATCAACTACTTTGCGGCGAAACTGCTCGGTATCCAAGATGTGCGTATGTATGACGGTTCACTGGTCGACTGGAATGCCCGCGGCGGTGCTTTGCTGCCATCGGGAGGCCTGACTTGATCTTGTTTCTTTGATTCAAAAACGGTGATATGGAACAAATTTTTCTTGCCTAGGGTTTCCCATGTTGTCGACGGTTGTCTTTTCTGGAGGTAAACGTGTCACGATCACGCGGCATCGTCATCGGTTTGGCAGTCATGTTGTTGACTTCAGCCTGCTCGCAAAGCGACGATTTGGCGAAAGACGGACGTGACACCGATGCCGGTCCGGTGGTCACAGACCGGACTTTTGAGACGTTTGAAGGTGAGCAGATCTCGTTGGCAGATTTTGACGGTGAGTTGCTGGTCGTAAATTTTTGGGCGTCATGGTGTCCGCCGTGTGTCGCAGAGATGCCAGACTTCGAACGTGCGCATATTGCCCGTCAGGATGAGGTGAAGTTCATCGGGATCAACACGCAAGACCATTTAGAGCAGGCTGAGTCTTTAGTTGAACAGACGGGGGTGACCTACGTCCTTGGGTTAGATCCCGACGGTGAACTGTTTCGCGATTTTGAAGTAATCGCGATGCCAAGCACATTCTTTGTAAACACGGCCGGGGTGATCGTTCACCGGCATGCGGGCATTTTAAGTCAGGCACAGTTAGAAGGATTGATCGACGAGCATCTTACCAACGCAAAGAACCGTTCCTGATGGAGATCCCTTTCGCATTCGCATTCACTGCAGGACTCGTCGCCACGCTCAACCCGTGCGGTTTTGCGATGCTGCCGGCTTACCTGTCGTATTTCATGGGGATTGAAGATGATCCCGCCATGAGTACAGCTCACCGGTGGCTGCAGGCGGTCAAAATCGGAGGCGTCGTATCGGCCGGCTTCTTAACCGTATTTGGCCTTGCCGGAGTACTGATCACCCTTGGGGTTCAGGCAGTTGTAGGGTCCTTGCCGTGGATCGCGATGTTTGTGGGTGTGGGTGTGGCCGGCCTTGGGTTGGCAATGTTGGCGGGCCGCGAATTGCGTGTATCGCTGCCAAAAGCCACCTGGGTTCCAACTGGTCGGGGCTTTGGCGGCGTATTTGTGTTCGGGGTTTCGTATGCGATCGCATCGTTGTCTTGCACGCTGCCGGTGTTTCTTGTGGTGGTTGCGGGCAGCATCTCCCAGCTTGGCTTGTTCGCTGGGGTGTTGACGTTTCTGGTGTACGGGTTGGGGATGGCCGTTTTGCTGCTGGTTGTCACGTTTGCGCTTGCTTTTGGAAAGCAGACGTTGGTGGCACGTCTACGTCGCGGTTCTGCCGCGGTGAACCGGATTGCCGGAGTGATCCTCGTGCTTGCCGGGGGATACATCGTCTATTTTTGGGCAGTCACCTTGCAAACCGGCGGCCAGCCAACGTCTGGGCTTGTCACCTGGGTTGAGCAGCTGTCAGCGCGCGCGGTCAACGTCGTTGGATCATCTGCCATACCGATCGGTGCCATTTCAGGTCTGATCGTTGCGGTGGTGGTGGTTGCAAGCCTGGCCAGTGTGCGTCGGTCGCGCCGTCGCGCACGCCAAGCTTTGCGTTCAGGATCGTAATCAGCGGTACTCCGGGTTTTCGAAACCGAAGCGTGCGCCGGACTCCCATGCGGTTCGTTGGTTGCCGTACGCCGGGATACCGCCCGCGTCTTTGATGATCCGGGCGAGATGGAGCAGATTCCAGGTCATGAAAGTGACGTTTTTCTGGGTGAAGGCATTGTCAAAACCGGCAGGGGTCCCGTCGGGTTGGGGCTCGCCATAGGAAGGTCCAGGACCGGCTTCGCCAATCCATCCGGCGTCAGCTTGTGGCGGGATAACAAAGCCCAGATGCTGTAGCGCATACAGGGTGCTCATGGCAATATGTTTGATGCCGTCTTCGTTGCCGGTGACAAGGCATCCTCCGATGCGACCGTAATAGTCATACTGGCCGGCGTCGTTGAGTTCGCCTGAGTAGCTGTAGAGGCGTTCGATCACTCTGCTTGCGACGGAAGATTTCTCGCCCAGCCAGATGGGTGTTGCCATGACCAAGATGTCGGCATCCATCACTTGGCGTTGCAGTTTGGGCCATTCATCGTGGGGAAAGCCGTGCTTGGTCATATCCGGCTGTACGCCTGGTGCTATGTCGTAGTCCACGGCACGGATTGACGTGACGCTGACACCTTGGCTGCGCATGATTTGCATCGAGGCTTCGCTGAGCAGTTCGGTATGGGATGGTTCGGGACTGGGTTTGAGGGTGCAGTTGATGTAGATGGCGCTGAGGTCGTCATAGGTTGCTGGGGGATTGGATGTCGTCATTTTTTGCTCCTTGGCGGTTCTGTGTTGGTAACCCGTGAACCGTCTTCAAACTTCCCTTGGCGATTTGCCTCGGCGCGGACTTGGTGTGCCTGAAAACTTGTCGGTTTGTTTGTGCGTTGCGGTCGTTCAGTATGCATTCGCCGCAGGCAATCGACGGAATAGTGGTTGGACGGTTGTTGTTATCTGCATGACAGCGGGCTTTGAAGGAGCGTAGGTAGTGACAGATCAATTGGCAGAGACGTTTGACGTGATCGTGATCGGCGGGGGTCCAGCCGGTGAAAATGTTGCCCAGTACGCCCGGGAACACGGGCTTGAGGTTGCCCTCATCGAGCGGGATCTGGTGGGTGGCGAGTGTTCCTACTGGGCGTGTATGCCCTCCAAAGCGCTGCTTCGCCCAGGCGACGTGCTTGCCGCAGCCCGGCGGGTTCCGGGTGCTGCGTCTGCTGTCACCGGTCAGATCGACGTTGCTGCAACGTTGAAAACGAGAGATGCGTTCACTTCCCACTGGGATGACAAGCATCAGGTTGCCTGGGTTGAGAGCACCGGAACGGTGCTGTTGCGCGGGCATGGCCGGCTTGTCGGTGAGCGCACGGTGAAAGTCACGGCTAACGATGGCTCAATGCGGACGTTGGTTGCCCGGCGTGGGGTAGTTGTTGCTACGGGATCTGCCGCGGCAATTGCTGCTGTTGACGGGTTGGCTGACATCACGTTTTGGGACAGTCGCGGCGTGACGAGTGCCAAGGAAATTCCGCGCCGGCTGCTGGTATTGGGTGGTGGTGTTGTCGGGGTAGAGATGGCTCAGGCGTTTCGTCGGCTTGGAGCAGATGAAGTAACGATTGTTCAGCGGGCAGACCGACTCCTCACCAACGAAGAGCCGTTTGTTGGTGAGGAACTCCAACAGGCTTTTGAGGCAGAAGGCATCGTCGTTCATACTGCAGCCACTGTTGTTCGTGCGCGCCGTGATGCGGCTAATCAGGTGATTGTTGTGTTGGCTGATGGCCGCGAGCTGGTGGCTGATGAGCTGCTTGTTGCAACCGGTCGTCGTCCCAATACTGTTGATCTTGGATTGGAAAGTGTCGGTCTTGAACCGGGCAAATACATCGAAACGAATGATCAACTGCAGGCACTTGGCGTTGCCGACAAGTGGCTTTACGCCGTCGGTGACGTGAATGGCCGTGCGCTCTTAACCCATCACGGCAAGTATCAGGCCCGATTGGTTGGGGATCATCTTGGGGGCAAGACGGTCGAAGCTCGCGCCGATCGTAAGGCGCTGGTGCGGGTCATTTTCACCGATCCGCAGATAGCTGCCGTTGGGCTGACTCTTGCCACTGCCCGCGAGCAGGGCCGTAACGCAAAGACGGTGGTTTTCGATCTGGCAGCGATCGCAGGATCGGCGCTGCTTGGCCAAGGCGTGTCAGGTACGGCACAGTTGGTGATTGACCGAGCCGACCGCACGATTCTTGGTGCCACCTTCACGGGGCCCAACGTTGGCGAGATGATTCATGCCGCGACGATCGCCGTCGTGTCACGCATCACGCTCGATGAGCTGTGGCATGCAATCCCTGCTTTTCCTACGGTCAGTGAAGTGTGGCTGCGGCTGCTTGAGAAAGACCGGGCCGATAACGATGCGAATTCGTGACCGGGTTGCGTCGCTGGCAGTTGACGCTGCTGTAGAACCAAAGGGCCGTATGCGGGTTTGCGTTACCGCGATAACCCGGTTTCCCCTTACTTTGAGAGGTTGGTATGACTGACGTGACGGTGTATTGGCGTCCGGGATGTTCGTTTTGTGCGTCGCTGCTGGACGCGCTCGATCGTGCCGGCTTGGCCTATGAACGGTCAAACATTTGGGATGATCCTGATGCGGCGCGTGTGGTGCGTGAAGCTGCAGATGGAAACGAGACGGTGCCAACGGTGCGCATCGGTGACAAGATGTGGGTGAACCCGACTGCACGCGAGGTGCTTGATCAGGTGTATGCCAACGACCCGGATCTGCTTGCGGGGACATATCAGCCGTCTGAACCGAGCGGTTTAGCGCGCCTGTTCAACCGGCTGCTCGGCGGCTGAACAGACGAAGTTATCGAGCGGTTTGAGCTGGTATTCGGTTTGGGTCATGACGACAAGATGATCGGGCGGCACCATTTCCCACGGGCGCGCATCAAGGGGTTCTGATGCGATCACAACCCCGTCAGACCAGGGAGATTCGCTGTCGGTAAGGACATACAAGCTGTTGCAGGGCCGGTTCACGCTGGCTCTGCTGGCAACAAGCTGCCGGCCGTCAGAGACAATCAGATTGAGCGTTGCACCCAGTTCAAACTCGCGGCAGAGGTCTGCGATGTAACCAAGGGTCGATGCGACCGTATGAGAAAGCTCGACCGCCGGGTCGGTTCGTGCGGCGATATGCAGGGCAAGTAACTGCGAGTCAGAATACGCCTCAAGATCACCAAGCCAATTGGCAGGAAGATCGGTCAGCAGGCGCGGGCCCAGTTGGTGACGAAATCCCTCTAGCCAGCCGTTGTGTGCGATTGCTAGTCCACCGACGACAAAGGGCGCCACGGCTGCGCGCGATAGCGGCATGCCAGGGGTGGCGCCTCGCACAGCAGCGATCATGGTTCGGGCACGCAGGTGTGGGGCAAGTTCGCGAAGGTTCTCGTCTGACCACGGTGGCAGTGTGGTGGCATAACGCAGCGGTCCTGGGGCGTTATCTGGCCACCATGCGACCGCGGTTCCATCAACGTTGACGGAACCGTCAAGCTGTTCGCGTGGCGCGTACGCCTGTTCATGCAACGACCGTGGGGGTACATAAAGCAGCGCGTCGATGCTTCGCGGAACACCGATGTAGGCGGCCATTCGACACATGAAAACTCCGAAGACTAGTGGTGGATGTCGTAGGCGAGGCGAACTCCGGCGAATATTTGGCGGCGGTAGGGATGATCCCAGTTGCGATAGGTCGTTCGTGCCAGCTCAGAGCCAATCGCCCACGATGAGCCTTTGAGAACCCGGTAGTCGCCACCAAAAAAAACTTCGCTGTACTCCGGGTAAGGAAACGCGTCAAAGCCGGGGTAAGGCTCAAAACCCGAACTTGTCCACTCATACACGTCGCCGACAAGTTGCTCGACACCATACGCCGATGCGCCCTTGGGGTAGCTGCCTACCGGTTGGGGGCCAAAATGGCGCCCGTTCAAGTTGGCATGTGCTGACGTTGGTGCGGTTTCGCCCCACGGATAGCGCCGTTTGGTTTGGCTCGTTGCATCCCAGCTTGCCGCCATCTCCCATTCCGTTTCGGAAGGCAACCGCCCGCCAGCGAAGTTTGCGAACGCTTCGGCTTCAAAAAAGCTGATGTGCTCTACAGGCACACGCGGATCAAGTGGTTCGGCACGCCCAAAGCGCAGCCGCTGCCAGTCGCCGTAACGGTCTTGAACCCAACCTTGAGGGGCCTTGTGGCCTGATTCTTGCAGCCAGTGCCACCCACGTTCCGACCACAGTTCAGCCCGGTGGTAGCCGCCGTTGTCGATGAATGCGGCGAACCGGCGGGTCGTTACGGGAAACCGGTCAATCTGAAACGGGGCCAGTTCGACCACATGCTGGGGTCGTTCGTTATCGAACGTGCAGCTCGTGTCGTTGGTACCAAGGAGAAATGTGCCTCCGGCGACAAACACACGATCGCAGTCATCGACGCGGCGGGCTGAGGTGAGTACACGGGCTTGTGGCGGTTCGTATCCGCCGGTTCTGCAGGCCAGCGACTGCAGCATCGTTTCGAGATGTTGCAGTTCGTGTTGGGCAATCATGCGATGGACTGCCCCGTTGGCTATGAGCGGAGCGTCCGGTTCAAAGTGAAGATTTTGAAGGACGGCGAGCGTGTCGGCGCGCACCTCATCAAGATGTTGCATGGCTTCGGATGCCGGCATTAACGCAAGCTCGCCACGGGTCCAGCGGGGATGCTCAAACGCGTCATAGAGGTTGTCGCGTTGCGGATCTCGTGAGGGGCGTCCCGTCAGACGCCGAACGAGCCACAGATCTTCAAAGCAGGCGACGTGGCCGACATCCCACACGAGCGGGCTAAGAAAGTCGATCGGCTGTTCGTGCAGTTGATCTTCGTTTAAGGCTGCGATCAGTGTTTTTGTGCGGGCCCGTCCGCGCTGCAAAGAAAGTGTGAGATCGTTGCGAAGGGCTTTTGGGGCACTTATTGGTCGCATCATCTGCTTTCTCGGGCGACGGCGGGCAACGTGTGGGTTCTTGTGTCTACGGTTTTTGCGCTGGCCGGTTCGCGCAGCGGTTCTAATGCCCAGCCAAGCACCGCCGACGGTGAAGATGTTTGCAGCAGGGTGATCAGTTCATCTGCCGGTGACAGACCGCGCAGGGTAAACCGATCCAAATATGCTTCGGCAGACTGCAAATCACCATCAGCAAAGGTCCCTTGCGGCAGGCGCATGGCGCCACTGAGCGCAAAAGACCACACTTCAACTGCGCGTGCGCACAGGGTGGCATCAGAAAGTCCGCTGGTTGCGGCCAGATGTAGCTGTTGTGCGGACGTTTCTGAAACGTCGGCGAGGAGGTCATGAATACGATCGCGGGCTTTGGGGTCATAGATTGCGCCTGCATACAACACTGCCGGCACGCGCCGCCAACGTTTCGGTAAGGCATCGATAGAGCGGATTTCAAGAAAACCGCGCGGGCGTACTTCAGGAAACAGTGTCGACAGATGAGTCGTAAAGTCCTCGACGGTTGGCCAGCCAAACTGTGGGTGACCGCGGGTCATCCAATCGCCGAAACGCCAGTCGTGCGGGAGCGCTTGATGATCAACGGTGCCATCATTGAGCGGCAGAACGGTGGCGTTCATCGCAAACTGTTCATACTGGTCGGCAATGGAGTATGTGGAGCTTGTTGCGTGTTGTGGGAAGCCTGTTCGACTGGGATCGACCTGCTGCCAGTTGATACTTCTTTGGCAGCGGACTCGGCCATCTGGTGTCGGGCTGGCAGCGAAAGTTGCGGTGGCAACAGGGGCAAGCAGATTTGCGGTCGCCCATCTTTTCTGTGCTTCTAAGCCTGAGGAGAGGTCCAGGTTGAGTTGCAACGCGCAGGTGTCGCGCATCATGGTGCGCCCGGCAGCACCCAGACGATTGAAATGCCGATCCATGGTGACATAGCGTGATGCAGACAGTTGCTGTGGCACGGTTCCTGGCGACCACAGGTCAATTCCGGTAGCAGCCAGCACCACGCCGGATTGTTCGAGTGCTGCCGCGATGGTTGCGACTGCTTCGTCTGTTTCGGCTATCGCCGCTGTGATGGTTGGCTGATAGCTGCTTGAGATTTCGATCTGCCCGCCAGGTTCAAAAGAGATCCGAAATCCGCTCGCGCCATCGCTCATCCAACCGGCGCTGGTCATGACACCGGGTGCTTTCAAAGCCGGCTGTGTGTCGGCAAGTGTCGACAGCCGCTGCAAAATTCCTGCAGGACCTTCAATTGGTATGCGACTGACCGATGCCTGTTCGATCGGGAAGAATTCTGCTTCTAATCCAAAGCCCATGTGTCCGGCAGGTCCGCTTGTGGCCGCTTCGATGACTGCTCGCGCAGATGGCGCGTCGATGGCCGCACTGGGGTCCTGCGTCGTCATAGAGGCACTCCTGACGCTATCGACTGTAAGGGAAAGTTCACGGTCTAGCCACCGATGAGTTGCGTATCTGGCCGAAACGCGACCCAAACAAACCAGAACGTGTCATCGTGAACTACCGGTGTTAACTGTCGGCCTTGGTAGGGGCCGTCAAGGGCACGTCCGCGTAAGTCAAACGTTGATCCACTCGCGTCGTCGACGAACCGGTTGGGCGTTTCGCTTGGACGTAGCGACAGGTTTTGTCCGTCAATTTCGGCGATGAATGCGGCCGTTTGACCGACGTCGCGGCCTTCATTGATGGTGCTTTGATCAAGTGCTGAAGCCTGCCCGGGTGCCCACAGGACCGTGATGTTTTGGTTTCCGAGACGGACATCGATGGTGCGCTCTGCACGCAGGTGATCCAGGGTGATTGCGACTGCTGCCGTGCTGTTTGTCACGCCGACCAGGCGGGTCATGGGCGGTTGGCGTGGATCAGGTTCGCCGCGAAACATAAACGGGTCACTGTCTTCTGCGTCGTAGAAGGTGTAAGGGTTACGGCCGTAGTCGCGGTTGTGGCCGGTGTCGCGCGAGAGCACTTGGGCGTCGGGATGCAGTTCGGCGAGTTCTTGAAAACCAAACAGCCAGGCCGGGACCCGTGTGAGCTGGGTGCCCAGCAGATCTTCACCGACGACTGCTTCGCCTTCAAACTGGGTCCATAGGTTGCGGTTTTGACGGTCATACATGACAAGGTTGGACAGATACAGCCGGCCGGAAGTTCCAAAATCGAGGACCTGTTCGCCGGTAGGGCCATCGATGGTGCGTTTAAACACCAGCGCCGAGTTGCAAAGCGGGCAGTAGGTGATGACAAGCGGGATGTCGCCCACCGTGTCGTTGACAATTTCGTGCCAGGTGAGAATCGCCAGCGGGTAGGCGCGGACGTCGTTGTCGATGTCGATCACCATCACCGGACTGGAATCCGATAGCCAGCTGGCCGCCGTTTCGACGCTCTCATAAATAGGGTTGTCGATGGGCGGGATGCCATCTGGTGGTGGTCCGCCCGAAATGATTTCGTCGAGTGGAATCGAATGTGCAGGCTCACAGGTGGGCTGATCGAAGTGGAATTGGCCAGGTTCACAGTTTTGGGCCACCGCACGGATTGGTTCGCGTGGGCTGCCTGGCAGGCTCGATCCTGGCTCATCGACGGTGGTGCTGTCAGCAGCGTCGAGAGCGCTGTCTTGTGGGGTGCTGCAGGCGACGGCCAGTAACGCAACGAGGCTTACGAGGGCGTTTACACGGCGCACGGGATGACTCCAGACAGTTGGTGGCACTGTTGCAAACACCTTCGGGCTGTGTGGCCTTCCCTTTGCGTCAGGTTTTTCTTGCAAAACACGCAACGAATTTTGTTTACCGGTGCCGTGTTAGGCGCACAAGGATCACGGCAAAACGGTCAGCATCGTCGGTCAGAACCTGACTGACATGAAGGCCAACGCCTGCTAGTTCGCGCCGTAACTGATCGATGCGAAACTTGTGGGAGTGTTCGGTCACGATGTGTTCACCGGCTTCAAAGGTAAGGTGAAGATCGATGGCGGTGAGGTGCGCGCGGATGTTGGTTGACGCAACAAGATGCATTTCGATGCGTTCCTCGACGCTGTTCCAGATGGCCTGATGTTCAAACGCTTCAACAGGCAGGTTGCCGTCGAGTTCTCGGTTGATGACCTCAAGCACGTTGCGGTTGAATCGTGCGGTGATTCCCTGCGCATCGTCATAGGCCGGAATGAGTTCCTGTGAAGCTTTGACCAGATCGACGCCAAGCAGAAACGCATCGTCTTCTGTAAGGGTGCCTGCGATTGTTCGCAGCAGCTTTTCGCGTGCCGACGTGTCAAGATTTCCCAGTGTGGAACCTAAAAACACGAGCAGTCGGCGGCCCGATCGGGGGATCGCGTTGAGGTCAGTGTGAAAATCGCCCACGTAACTGTCGACGGATAACCACAGATGTTTTTGGGTGAGGCGTGTCGCGGCCTCTACAAGTGCCGTTTCGGAGATATCCAGTGCACCGTAGCGACGTCCGCCGGTGCGATACAGCTGGGTTAACAGCAGATCAGTTTTGATTGACGAGCCAGAACCAAGCTCGACGATTTCGTCAGGACTGGTCACTTCAAGCAGTTCGCCGGCGTGACGTTCAAGAATTTCTCGTTCGGTGCGGGTGAGGTAGTACTCGTCGAGTTGGGTGATCTGTTCGAAAAGTTGCGAGCCACGTTCATCATAGAAATAGATCGGCGGGAGCCACTTGTGCGCGCCGGTCAGCCCGTCACAGACGTCAGTGGCGAGCCGTTCGGCTAACGGGCGCAGCAGTGTGAGCCGTTGCAAAGACATGCGTTCGGTCAGGGACTTATCGCTCATATACGCGCTTTTACGGTGATCACAGGGCGCTCCGGTGTTTTTGTTGGCAAGCTCGCTCAGATTACGGTTCGACTGTCACGCCGTTCCAGAACGCGAAATGCCCGGCGATTTCTTTGGCGGCGGCTTTCGGTTCTGGATAGAACCAGGCAGCTGCCGGGTTTACTTGGCCGTCTATGACGATATCGACGTATGACGATTGTCCTTTCCACGGGCAGGTGGTCGTTTTTGCATTTGGTTGAAGCAGTTGATGGTTGACGTCTTCGGGTGGAAAGTACTGATTGCCTTCGACACTCACGGTGCGGTCAGATTCTGCGATGACGGTCCCGTTCCAAATCGCTCGTGCCATGTCAAACTCCTTAACGTTGGTGGTGATCTGCCTGTCGCCTTCAGGCAACAGCCAACATTTCACTTGTGATAACCCGCAATCACCCGTTGAACTTCCCACACTGTGCAACCAAATTTTTTTGGTTGCCGGACCTATCGCCGAAACGGGCCCGAAACGAAAGACCAGCCCGGCTACGACTTGTTCATTCGCATAGTGAACCGGCATCAGCAGTGGCTTGCCGCTTTCACTGACCGAATTGCAAAACACTGGCGGCCGCCGTAGCGCTGTCTACGGCAGTGGAATAGCCGGCTGCTAGCCGGTGTTGCCGTCACTGTTAGCACGTTAAAGTCAACCAAAGGATAAACAATGAATTTTGAAAACAGGCATGTTGGAGCGGGAATTGTCGGGGGCCTGTTAGGTGGTGTGGTGTTTGGTGCGATGATGCATGCGATGGACATGATGGGCATGGTCGCAACGTTGGCCGGATCTGAGTCGTTAGCTATCGGTTGGATCGTGCATCTGGCAATTTCGGCCGTGTTTGGGGCCGGGTATGCGCTTGTGCTGGGCCCAGTGTCTGTGAAGAGTGCACCTGCAGCACTGTCGGGTGCGATGTATGGCATCGTGGCTTGGGTAGTTGGCGCACTGGTGGTGATGCCGCTCGGGCTTGGCATGTCGGCGATGGTGTTTGTTGTCGGTCAAGATCAAGTGATGAGTTTGGTCGGTCATATGATGTTTGGGGTTGTGCTTGGAATCACCTACGCCAATGTTGCCGCTCGCAAACAAACTACTCAACGCGTCGCCTAGTGAAGAGCAAACAAGCTTTTTATTGCAGTGATGGGTCGATCACACAGCGTATGCAGGGGTGTTGTTTCGTCTCGAACTGGCCCGTTTGCTGCGCTGCCAGGGGTGAGTCGTTCACCGTCAATGAAGCCGCCCGGCGCCGTCTCGTTTGTTACCAGCGAGCGGGCGTAGACGGGCCGATCCGTACACCAACCGGAAGGTGCCTACATGTTTGATGTACCGGCTGTCATGTCGTCGTTTGTTATCGCCAACCACGGAATCCACGCTCCAAGCGGCGGGGGTAATTTCGCGGTGCTATTTGTTTTTCTTGGGGTTCTTGCAACTGCCGGGTGGCTGATCTTTTCCGAGTTGCGTTGGGCACAAACCGTCACGATTACGGTCGCAGGCTGGGTAGCAGGCCTGGCGGTCATGTTTGTGCTCTGAGCCAAAGGCTCGCTGTATGCGGCAGCAGTGAGGTGATCTCCTCACTGATATTGCGCGAGCCATCGACTATCGATTGTCCGTTTGAGTTGCCGCAGCAGCGGGCCTTCTGCCCACCAGCGCCCACGCGTGGCAAGGGCAGTGCCGCCACCAAGGTCAATGATTCGAAGCACATGCTGGCGGGGCTTGTAAACCGGCAGCGGCTGACCTGCCCTACGTGCAAGCAGGCTTTGTTCAAGGATCGGGCCTTGACGCACACCATGGACGCCAAGTTTTCGTAGCGGTCCAGGGGTGAAGTGTGCGCCGTCGCCAACGGCATAGATGTCGTCGTAGTCAACGTGTTGCAGCGTGGCGCGGACAGGAATGCCGTGCTCATCTCCAAGCCCCGAGTCGCAAGCAAAACGGGTCGGTGTGAGGCCTGTTGCCAGGATTGCCATGTCGTGCTCGTGTCGTTCGTTGTTGCACATTAAGTGGTCTCGTTCGACGGTTTGAACGGCAGCTGCGAGGCGCATCTGGACCCCCCGTTGCTTAAGAATGTCAAGCACACGCCGTCGGGCGCCGGCTGGCAGAGTTATCCCTGGTTGCGTGCGATTGAAAACGGTGATGGCGAGGCGTTGCGGGTAACGAGCGGAGAGTTGCCCGGCGAGTTCGAGGCCTGTCGGTCCTCCCCCCACAATCGAAATGTGGTACTGGCGATCCGGGGTCGTCTGCGCCAGCCAGCGCGCGAAACTGGGCAGCTGATCGAAAGGTTTCATGGCAGGTACGCCTTGCTCGATCGTGAGCGTGCCGGTAGCGACGACACTGCCAACGTTGAACGACACAAGGTGATAACTGACATTGGTGCCGTCTGCAAGCGTCACGGTCTGACGTTGCGGATCGCAATTGACGGCGCGAACCATGTGGTGATGGACGTTTTGTCGGGCAGGGGGGGGG
>JBBDST010000058.1:1808-16527 GCA_040904765.1 Nitriliruptoraceae bacterium | reverse complement strand
ACTCCTCGTCATAGGTCACGGTGTTTTGCGCCGCACCACGTTGGTAGGTTTCGACGGCGTCTTTCAACGCCATCCAGCCAAGCAGCGCACATTTAACGCGCACCGGAAATTTGGCGACGCCGGTGAACGCGACCGCATCTTTAAGATCGTCAATGCGGGTTGGTGCATCCCCGTGCATCATCCGGCGAAACTCTTCGGTGAGATCGAGTGCGTCAGACAGGGCGCGGGAGAGAACCACGTCGGTCATCACTGAGGCCGACGCCTGACTGATCGAGCAGCCCTCACCTGAGAACACAACCGCATCAACCCGATCGTCAACGACCCGGAGCCGCAAGTCCATTTCATCACCACACAGCGGGTTTGAGTGGTGCACATGCACGTCTTCGTTGGCCAGCTCAGCTGCGTTGTTCAGCGGCTTGCGGTAGTGATCCAGGATGATTTCCTGGTAGAGGTCTTCAAGCGGGTCCATAACCACTCCTTAGCGGGCGAAAAACGCGCGCGCGTCACGCAGTCCGGTGATGAACGGCTCAAGGTCGTCTTCAGCGTTATAGATGTACAGGCTGGCACGTGCGGTCGCATTGACGTTAAGGCAGCGCATCAGCGGTTTGGCACAGTGATGCCCGACCCGCACGCACACGCCACGCGACCCAAGCATCGCACCGATGTCGTGCGGATGCACCCCCTCAAGCATGAACGAGATCGCCCCAAGACGCTTATCGACATCAGTTGGGCCATACACCGTCACGCCATCGACGTGTTGCAACGCGTCGAGAAAGACGCCGGTCAGTTGCCGTTCGTGTTGACGTATGGCGTCAAGACCGACGTCTTGAAGGAACGTGACGGCGGCGGTCAGCCCAGCGGCTTCGGCAATCATGGGAGTGCCAGCTTCGAATTTATGAGGAATTTCGTTCCAGGTAGCGCCGGTCAGGGTCACGTCGACGATCATGTCTCCGCCGGCAAGGAACGGATCCATTGCTTCGAGCCGTTCGGGTTTGCCAAGCAGCACACCGATGCCGGTTGGGCCGAGCATCTTGTGGCCGGTAAACGCGTAAAAATCGACGTCGAGGCTACGAAACGACACGGGCAAGTGTGGGACTGCCTGGGTGCCGTCGATGTGAATGACGACCTCAGGATTGGCGCGACGGAGCATCGACACGATCGTTGGCACGTCGTTGATGGTGCCAAGCACGTTTGACACGTGTCCGATCGCAGCAAACGTGACCCGTCCGTCACGCATGAGTTCTTTGGCTGCAATCAAATCTAGTTCGCCGGTGTCGGTCAGCGGAATATGACGGACTTCAAACCCGCATTCGTTGGCGGCATACACAAACGGCACGTGATTGGCGTGGTGTTCCATGACGGTAGTGAGCAGCACATCATCTGGGCCAAGACGTCGCCTCACCCACGAGTAAGCGACCAGGTTGCAGGCTTCGGTTGCGTTTTTGGTGAACACGACCCCGCGTGGGTCAGCATCGACGAGTTGTGCGATGGCCGTGCGGGCGCCTTCGTACATGTCGGTTGCTTCTTCAGCGAGTTGGTACACGCCGCGGTGCACGTTGGAACGTGACCGGCGGTAGTAGATGTCCATCGCGTCGAGCACCGACAGTGGCGTTTGTGACGACGCTGCCGAGTCGAGATAGACGAGCCGATGCCCGTCGATTATGCGCGCAAGGGTGGGAAATTCGCGGCGTAGTGCCGCAACATCAAGTGTCATCACTTCCCTCCTTTTTTTCGCGCTTGTTGGCCAATGCTGTGTCGGTTTAGGCGCCGCTTAACGCAGCCAAGTTTTCGTAGCCGTGCTCTTCAAGTTCGTCGGCAAGTTCAGGACCGCCTGATTTCACGATTGTGCCTTCAAACATAACGTGCACTTCGTCGGGCTTGATGTAGCGCAGGATGCGGGTGTAGTGGGTGATGATCAAGATGCCAAGGTCTTCTGCGTCTGCTTTGAGACGGTTCACGCCTTCAGAGACGATTTTGAGCGCGTCGACGTCAAGTCCTGAGTCGGTTTCGTCAAGAACGGCCAGTTTGGGACGCAGCAGTGCAGCTTGAAGAATTTCGAAACGTTTCTTTTCCCCACCGGAGAAACCTTCGTTGATGGAGCGCTGCAGGAATGATTCGTCTACCCCAAGGGAGGCCATTTCTTCTCGCAGGCGGGCCATGAACGTGCGGATTGGCACGTCTTCGTCTGACACGGCGTTGACGGCGGTGCGCAGGAAGTTGGTGAGTGATACGCCAGGCACCTCAACGGGATACTGCATCGCCAAAAATACACCCATGCGGGCCCGCGCATCGGGCGTAAGGTCTTGAATTTCGGTGCCACGGAAAGTAATGGTGCCGCTGATGACGTCGTAGGCAGGGTGACCTGCAATGGCGTATGCCAACGTCGACTTGCCAGACCCGTTTGGTCCCATCAACGCAATGGTGCGTCCTGCGTCAAGGTCAAGGTTGACGCCATGCAAAATGGGTGTGCCGTCAACTTCTACGGTCAGGTCGCGAATCTCGAGGTCTGCCATAAGGATGAACTCCTACTGTGCACCGCCATACGGTGCGTTGAATGTATGGATAACAACGTTAGTGGCGCGGAAACGGCGCTCCGTTGGTGATCGTGGTGACGTCGACATGCACGCTGTCGTCATCAATGCTGACTGCAAATGTTGGGATCGGCTGGGTTGCCGGCAACGTTTCTGCAGCTCCTGTTGCCAGGTTGAAAGTGGCGCCGTGCAGCGAACATTCGAGGCTTTCACCCCACACGGTCCCGCCGTCTGACAACGACCAGCACTGGTGGGAACAGGTGTCATACACCGCAAAGATGGTTTCTTTGACGCGTACGACACACACGGGGATGTCGTCGACGACAACGTGCACGGGGGTGGCGTCGTCTAACTGGGATGCGTGAATGACCGGAGTCATTCGTCGCGGTCTTGCAGTGAGGCGTCGTTGATCGCAACTTTGCTCAAGTCGATGGCTTCAAATCGAGACGAAATGTCATTGAGTGTGCGTGCTTCAACGCCAGGCAGATTGATTTCTTGCAACACGTTCCGAAAGAATCCGTACACGATGAGCCGTAACGCTTCGTCGCGTGGAATGCCGCGGGCTTCTAGGTAGAACAGTTGCTTGGCGTCGATCTGGCCGGTCGCTGAACCGTGACCGGCGGTGATGTCGGCACATTCGATCTCGAGAAACGGGGTGGCGTCTGCACGTGCTCCGTCGGTCAAAATCAGCGACTTGTTGTTTTCGTCGGTGGCAGTGCCGATGGCGTCTTTGCCGACGAAAATGTTGCCGCGGAACACCGTGCGTGACGCGCCTTGCAGTGCGCCTTTAAACAGCACGTTAGAGCTTGCCCGTGGTGCGATGTGTCGCACGTAGGGCTGCATGTCGAACCATTGGCCTTCATCTGCAAAGTACACGCCAAGGGGGCGCACACTGCCGCCGGCGCCAACCATGTCAAACTCTGGCAGGATCCGTACGGTGGTGCCGCCGGTGTTCACAGCAAGATGGTGCACGTCAGCGTCGCGGTGGATCGCAAATTTTTGCAGTGACATGTGTTGAATGCCGGTCCCCCAGCGTTGCAGCGACGCGAATTTGATGGCTGAGCCGTCTTGGGCGATGACTTCAATGACTTCATCTACCAGTGCGTCAATATCTGCTGAGGAGTGTTCGAGCACCACTTCGGCGCGTGCGTGACGTCCTGCCACCATCAACACGCGGGGCAGGTGTGCTCCGGCGGTGTTGGCATGAAAATGGATGATGATCGGCACGTCGAGTTCGACGTCGTTTGGGACGTGGATGAAGATGCCTGCATTCCATGCCGCATCGTTGACACTGACCGTTCGGTCAGCGTCTGCGCCGGTGCCGTCACGGTTGGTGGTGGTAAGGCTGCCTAGGTGTTCTCGCAGAAGTTCTGGGTGCGAGTGGGCGGCTTCGGAGAGTTCTTGGATCACTAGGCCAGCGTCTGCAGCTGACATCGGGATAGTGATGTCAGTGACGGTTCCGTCGATAATCCGTACGGTCGCGGCAGGCGTGTCAAGTTCGTCGCTTAAAAGTGCAAGCGCGACGTCTTGACCTGCGCCGACAACATCACGGTCGATGCTAAACCGTTCGCTAAACGGTGTGGAGCGCCAAAACTCGTCGATGCGTGAGTCGGGCCAAGCTTGCACGATGGCGCGTTCGGCGGCGTCGTTGCGGCGCTCGAGGAGCCATTCGGGTTCGTTACGCGCAACTGCCTGCTCTGCGACAGCGGCGGCAGAGAGCTGCGCGAGGTTTACGGCCGTTGTCATCCAATGGCCCCTTCCATCTCTAGGGCGATCAAGCGGTTGAGTTCTACGGAGTATTCCATGGGCAGTTCACGGGCGATCGGTTCAATAAAACCACGCACGATCATGGCGGTGGCTTCATCTTCTTCGATACCGCGAGACTGCATGTAGAACATCTGATCGTCAGACACTTTCGACACGGTTGCTTCGTGCTCAATCGTGGCGTCTTCCTGGTCGATTTCCATGTACGGGTAGGTGTCTGACCGTGACGTGGCGTCGAGCATAAGCGCGTCGCATTTCACGGCCGCGCGTGCGTGGTGTGCACCTTTGGCAACGGATACGAGCCCGCGGTAGCTGGTGCGGCCGTGGCCTTTGGATACCGACTTGGACAGGATGTTTGAGGTCGTGTAGGGGGCGGTGTGCACCATTTTGGCGCCGGCGTCTTGGTGTTGACCGTCGTTGGCGTACGCCACCGATAGCACTTCGCCTTTGGCGCCTTCGCCAGTGAGCCACACAGCCGGGTATTTCATGGTGACTTTGGAGCCGATGTTGCCGTCGATCCATTCCATGGTGGCGTTCTTTTCGGCCACGGCCCGTTTGGTCACCAGGTTGTACACGTTGTTGGACCAGTTTTGGATGGTCGTGTAGCGAACGCGTGCGCCTTCTTTGACCAGAATCTCAACGACTGCCGAGTGCAGCGAGTCAGATGAGTAGATCGGTGCGGTGCAACCTTCGACGTAGTGCACATATGAGCCGGGTTCGGCGATGATGAGGGTGCGTTCGAACTGGCCCATGTTCTGCTTGTTGATGCGGAAGTACGCCTGCAGTGGGATGTCCACTTTGACGCCTTCAGGGATCCAGATGAATGAGCCACCCGACCATACGGCGGTGTTGAGTGCAGCGAACTTGTTGTCATTTGGGGGGATGATGGTGGCGAAGTATTTGCGGAACAGGTCTTCATGTTCTTGCAAGGCCGTGTCGGTGTCAAGGAAGATGACGCCCTCTTGTTCAAGGTCTTCACGCACCTTGTGATACAGCACGGTTGATTCGTACTGTGCGGCGACGCCGGCGATGAGGCGTTCGCGTTCGGCTTGTGGGATGCCGAGTTTCTCGTACGTGTCAAGAATTTCTTTGGGGAGTTCTTCCCACGTGTTGGCCTGCTTTTCGGACGCTTCGACGTAGTAGTAGATGTTGTCAAAGTCGATGCCGGAGAGGTCACTGCCCCAGTTTGGCATGGGGCGGCGCAGGTAGGCCTCGTAGGCGCGTAAACGCAAATCGAGCATCCAGCTAGGTTCGTTTTTGCGTTCACTAATGGCTGCGACGGCCTCTTTGGTCAGGCCGCGTTCCGAGGTGAACGCATACGAGTCGTCGTTGTCAGACCAACCGAACTTGTATTCGGCTAGGTCTTGCGCCACTTCTTGCTGTTGTTTGCGCGCGTCACTGACGGGGAGATTGATCTCCGTCTGGCTCATGATTCTGCCTCCTCGGTATCGGTAGTTCGTTTCATGCTTAACGGGTCGGCCTGCCGCGGGGTCACGCTGCAAACACAGTGAGATGCGCCGTGGGCGAGCGTACTGCGGCGGGCTAGGTCAACATCGTCGCCTAAAACCTCTGCGAATGCAGAGGCCTCATAGCTGCATACTTCTGGGTAGTCACGGGCAATTCCTGCGATCGCACAATGATTCTGGACGAGCGCAAAACCGGCTTCTTCTTGAACAATGGACGCACTAAATCCGGCGTGGGACAGCGCCTGCGCGAGTTGCTCTAGGCGTTCGTGCAGCGTTTTAGCTGTTACGGCTTCACGTAACGAGGCGACGTCGCGTTCGCGGCGCCAACTGAGAAACTCACGCACACTGTCATTGCCGCCGCGGTGAGCTAGGTAGTTTAAAACGTCGTCTGCGAACGCGTCATAACGCTGCGGAAACAGGGCTATTGCGGTGTCTGAGAGCTGATAGAGGGTTGCGGGTCGGCCGCGCCCTTTGGCGCTGGCTCGTTGCGTGACGATGAGTTGGTCGTTATGCAACAGTTCGAGGTGGCGCCGTACTGCCACAAGCGAGATGCCAAGAATGTCGGCCAGATCTTGGACTGTGGCTGCGCCATGCTGCTGGATATGTTCAAGGATGGCGGCCCGAGTTAGGCCTAACAGTGCCACACGCGGATGAGTCATAACCTCCGCATGCGCGTTGTGCGGCACCGTGTGGGCGGACATTGAAACACTCGCCTTTCTAGGCTGCTCGGCCGTTTGGGGGCTCTGCGTTTGTATTTCAGGTGGCTACACTTGACCTACGTTCCTTCAAGCGAACTGAGCCCTTCGTATTTATGAAACCTTTATGTTTCAAAAATAGTACGGTGCTTTCGCGCCGTTCGCAACTTCGCCCGTTGCAACAATGTGCGAGAATGCACACTCGCGTGCGCTTAGCGTCTAGAGTGCAAGGCGATAACCCGTTCAGGTTAACTCTGGGAGCATGTCTGCCATGACCGCAGGTGTTGCATCATCAAATGAAGACGCTGGGCCGCGAACTACTTCCCATCGGGCACAAACGCTGTCACGCACTGGCTTACGCGACATTGCCGAAAGCCAGCATCGCCGCGATGCACTGTTCGAAGCCGCCTCAATGCTCCGGCGTGCAGCAGAACCGGCCGGCCTGTTTGCCGCTTTCACCGACCGTGACCTGTCAGAACTCATCGACGCGTTAGCCACCGAACATGATGCCACGGTGTCACACGCTTCGTCGACCACACCCAATTTTGACGTAGCGATGCGCCGCTTTCTGGCCGCGCTTGACGGCGCCGTTCCGGCCGTTCGTACCTGCCGTCAAACCGCTCATTCGGTGAATGATTGCTGGTTTTTGACGCCGTCAACGAACTGCGGTGACGTTTTAAAGTGTGCCCACAAGCACGCCGGTTAAGTCAGCCGACGTTCGATCGCCTCTGACACTGTCCAGCGCAACCCGCACGCTTGGGTGAGATCGTCAAGCACCGTCTCTGGGTTTGGCAGGCTCGCAAACGACTGGCGGTCACTCACCTCACCGTTTGTCAGCGCAGTGACCGCCTTGCCAACCATGGCGGCACTTACGAGATAGGGGTCATGGCCGTACGCCCATGCCCGCCAAAACAGTTTTTCGGTGTGCAGTTCTGTCACACATGCCCAACGCAACCTCGACGAGTCGATGCTCGCAACTGGTCTGGTTGCCCGTTGCTCAAGCCAGCGCGCACCACGCTGGCGCCGTGCAAGGTTGCTTAACGCTTGCAGTACTTCGCTACGCCAGCCACCAACCACCACAAAATGTTCGCTTGTGTGCAATCCATTGATGCGTTCCGGCAGGGTGAACCACGACACGCTTGGCCAGGCGAGCGCAAACTGGGATCCAACGGGCCGTGGGAACCAGACGGGCTGACGGCGTTCGCCAATCTCTTCAACGACGCCACGGCCATCAACCAGGCGCATCCCAGGGTTTGTGAGTGTGCCGGCAATGGCACGCCTGCGTCCGACACTGCCTTTGAGACTTGCCGGCGGAAAGTTGCGGTCAGGCCAACTAAAGGCGGTGGTAACAGCGGTAACGGCCGGGGTAATACGGTCCAAGGTTGCGTTTACCAACAGGTCAGGGATGCCTGGCGCAAGGCCGGCGCCCAGCACACAGGGCAGTTGGGCCAGTTCATCGAAAACGCCGGCGATTTCGTGTTGTTCGCTGGCACAGTCAACAAGTGGACACTGGCATTTTACGGCAGCGCCCACCCACATGGGGCGATCAGGTGTCGCAGCGATCACCAGCATGTCGGCACCAGTCAGAGCCTGCACACACCTATCAAAGCTGGATGCGGTAACTCCTTCAACATGCTGGTCTGCGAGTGTTTCAAGCGGCTCTTTGGCTATGTCGGAGGCGATTAAACGCAGCGTGTGACCGTCGGCACGTAAACGTGCCGCGATTTGACGACCTAGCTGTGATCGCGCGCCAACCACCACAATTGTCGCCATAACACCCCTTTGTGTGGTGGTGAACGGTAGCGCGAACCGGCCTCGTTAGGACACAACGGTCACGGATACATGACTCCACCCCGACACGCTGCGACAATACTGCTCCTTCCTTCACCACGTAAGGATGCAACACTGAGCGACGACCTTTTTCTTGACGGCGTGCTGGTGCGAATTCCCGCACGCGACCGCGGCTGGCCACTGTTGCTGCCAGCCGCGCCAAAAAATATGCATCTGACGGTCACGCTGGGCCACCCCAAACTGTGTCCGCTTGACGACACGGCGCAAGACCGCGGGTATCAGGTTGTTGGGGTCGCAGCTGGCCATCGGCCGATCGGTGCCTGTGTCGATGTGTGGCTCCCCCAGGCGGTTCTTACCCGCCATGCCGAGTGGGTCGTACCGTTTCGTGGTCTTGCTGAACGGGTGTTTGACTTGCGTCTTGGACCGGTACGTTTTGCGTTAGAACATGAACTGGCGCTGCATGCCAAAGCCGCCGCAGTTGGGGTTGTGGCCCCGTAACTTGCCTGTCACGTACAGCACCTAACGATCTAGGAACAACACCTGTGAGCCTTCATAACCGCATCGAAACGGATCTGCGTGACGCGATGAAACGCCGTGACGCCCCAGCTACATCGTCGTTGCGCATGGTGGTTGCCGCGTTGAAAAACCGGGCGATCGCTGATGGTCTTGGACCCCAGGGCCGCCTTGATGATGCAGTGGTTGAAGCAGTGATTGCCGGTGAGGCAAAGAAGCGACGTGAAGCTGCCGAGGCGTTTGCTGCCGCCGGGCGCAGTGATGCGGCCGCATCCGAACAGGCAGAAGCAACGTTGTATGGGGCGTATCTGCCTGAGCCGTTAACCGACGACGAGTTGGATGCGCTCATCGCCGAGGTGGTTGCTGCGGTTGGCGCAACCGAAATGAAGCAGATGGGCGCGGTAATGAAAGAAGTGCTTGCCCGTACCGGTACGCGCGCTGATGGCGGCCGTGTCACCCCACGGGTAAAAGCAATCCTTGGCGGCTAAGCACCGACGTTGACGCTTTGCAAGAGGTTGGCAAGTGACGCTTCGGTCAGTTCGCCGATAACACGTCCGATTAGTATTCCGTCAGCGTCAAAAACGACTGTGGTTGGCATGCCGCGGCTTTCGACGGCAAACGCGAAATCGCCATGTAAGTCCAACACGGACGCAAATGGCACCTCGAGTTCTTCAACAAAGTCAAGGGCGTCGTCGTAGCGGTCAAGATGGGCCACCCCAAGAAATGCGATTTCTGAGTTGTACGTGCGGTAGGTGTCGTTCAGCAGTGGCATTTCGGCACGGCACGGGCCACACCAGCTGGCAAAGATGTTCACCAGTGTCGGTCGGCCGTCGGCAACTTCACGGCGAATAAACGCGGCTGCCGCATGCACACCACCGTCCGCAAGTACGGCGTCACGACTTGGCGTGTCCGCATCGGTGTAGGCGGAGAGATCGAAAGTTGACGGGACCGGTTGTGGCAGGAAAGCATCACCAAATTCAACGACGTCCTGGCTCGAGGTGCATGCGGCTGCGCTCAGCGCAACTGCGATCAGTACGCCATACCTGCGTCGAAACATGCGGTCCTCGTTTGCTTACCGTTTTGTACGTAACGCAAGGTCAGCGAAAGGATGCTGCCAGTACGTTGGTGGCCCGCAAAAACGCGTCCACTTCCTCGTTCGTTCCCACCGACACGCGGGCCTGATATGGCATGCCGTAGGGCACGAGCGTTCGGATACCGACCCCATGTTCGGCGTATGTTGCAATCACCGGATCGGCAGCGACACCAAAGTCGACCGCAACGAAATTGCCAAGTCCCTCGGTGTACTTGACGTTCATCGCAGCCAGTCCTGCCGCGAGCCGTTCACGTCCAGCAATGGTCTCTTTGACGGTAAACGCCAGATGGTCGGTGTCGTCAAGACTTGCCAAGGCTGCTGCTTGGGCGGGTGCGGTGACGTTGAAACGTGGCCGGCGAGCGTCAATCTCGGTAATCACGTGTTCGCTGCCATACAACACGCCGATACGCATGCCTGCAAGCGCGTAGGCCTTAGAAAACGTGTGGGCGGTAACCAGGCGCGGGTGGGTTTGCGACAAGCTCGCAACAGTCTGATAGCCCTCAAGGCCGTCGGCGAAATGGTGGTAAGCCTCGTCGATGATCAGCATGACGTGTGGCGGGGTAGCCGCAATCAGGTGTGCCAGTTCGTCGCCGGTTAAATGTGAACCGGTCGGATTACCTGGGTTGTCGATGGCGATCACCCGGGTGTTTGGGGTGATCGCGGCAAGCAGTGCCGCAACGTCACGTCGTTCGGGTTGTCCTGGCGTGTCAGAGGGGATGCCTGGCACTTCGACATAGGGGGCACCGACGTTTTGGGCTGCAAGCCGATACACGACAAATGATCGGGCAAACGCGAGCACTTCAGCGTCGTCATGTCCAACACAGGCGTACGTAATGGCTTCCATCAGTGCGGCCGCAGAACCGTTAGCGACCGCAACCCGACTGGTTGAGATTCCGGCAAGTTCAGCCAAACGTGCACGTAAGTCACGTGCCTGATCGTCGCAGTAACGGTGCGCTTCAGTGAGCGCGTTCGTGGCCGCTTCGAGCGCACGCGGTGACGGTCCAAACGGCGATTCGTTTGAGGAGAGGCGTACCCGCATCCCCACTGGCGGCCCCATCGCTGCCGCTGCCCCAACATTCACAAGCCGCCCTTTAGCTCATAACTGCCGGCGTGTTACAGGTACAGGCCGGTTTCGTTTTCTTCACGGGATGACGCCACCGCATGCACGTCACGTTCACGCACGATCAGGTACGGATCGCCTTGCACGTCTATGGCGATCGCATCGTCTGGCAAATACAGCACTTCATCGCCTACCGCGATCTGCCGCACGTTTGGTCCGACCCCGATCGTTTCGCCCCACATTCCCTTACGGTCAAGGGACGTTGCGGTGGGAGGAATCAGAATGCCGGCTTTGCTTCGCCGGTCCCCGTCGTTTGGCACAGCGATCAGAATACGGTCGCCTAACACGGCAACGCTGCGCCGGGCCGTGGCGGAAACAGAAGCAGATGATGAACTCATAGTCGCACTGTATCGGGCGTCTCCCTTAACGTGGGAACACGAAGGTATGGGCGGCTATGTGGGGTGGGACTGCGATGTCACGCACGCTGCCAGCTACTTGAACCCAACCGTTTTGATGGTCTTGGACTTCGGCGATGCGCCCAGGAATCAGTCCGCCGTTTTCAAGCAGTTGGAGGGCTTCGTGGTCTCCTTCGAGTGTTTCGGTGATGCGGGCAACCACAACCGGACCCAAGGGGGCTTTGGTTAAGGCCACGGCCGTGTCAAACGATGGCCGGTTAGCAGAACCGGGGATCGGGTTTCCGTGCGGGCAGGTGCCTGGATCTTGTAGCAATTCGACGATGCGCTGTTCGAGTTCGTTCGATACAGATGCGGTCAAGTTGGCGGCTTCGTCGTGCACTTTCCACCAGTCCAGACCGATGATGGTGGCAAGCATGCATTCGGTGAGTCGGTGGCGGCGAACCCGCTGTTCGGCGATTGTGTGGCCTGCCACTGTGAAACTGATGGTTGCGTCGCTGACGGTGATCTGGCCGGTCGCGTCAAGGTGCGTCAGTGCCGCATCGATCATGCTGTCTACGAGGGGAAGCCGCTCGCGAAGTAGCTGACGGGTTACCGTGACGTGCTGTTCGGCGGCGTCAAGGAGCACTTCAAACACTTCGGTGATGGCGCTTTCGACACCCCGTGGGAGGGTGTTGTTGGCAGGCAGAATGTGAGCGTCCATAAATTTAAGGGTAGCCTAACTTTCACTGTTGTTTGGAAGGTGCGCTGTCGTGACTGCCGAACCGTCATCTGCGGCACTGGTGTGCTCTGGCGTGGTGAAACGCTACGGCGCACAAGTGGCGGTAGACGGTGTCGATCTGACCGTGAAACGTGGCGCACTGCTGGCACTGTTGGGCCCGTCAGGCTGTGGTAAAACGACGATGCTGCGCCTCATTGCCGGCCTGACGCCGCCTAGTGCCGGCACGATCGTGGTTGACGGGGTGACGGTTGCCAGCGACACCGTGTCCGTCGCGCCAGAGAAACGCGGTGTCGGGATGGTGTTTCAGGATTATGCGCTGTTTCCGCATCTGACGGTCGAAAAGAACGTGCTGTACGGGTTGCATGCTTTCTCACGCACAGCCCGACGTGAGCGGGCACAAGAAGTCTTGGACCTGGTGGGTTTGGGGCCGTATGCGAACCGGCTGCCAGGTGCGCTATCGGGCGGCCAGCAGCAGCGTGTTGCGCTTGCGCGAGCACTGGCACCGTCACCGAAACTGATTCTGCTTGACGAACCGTTTTCAAGCCTTGATGCGGCGTTGCGGGCATCGGTGCGAGAAGAAGTGCGGGCAATTCTGCGAGCCGCAAATCAGACGGCCGTGTTTGTCACCCATGACCAGGAAGAGGCATTGTCGTTGGCTGACGAGATTGCGGTGATGAACCACGGACAGATTCATCAGGTCGCTGCTCCTCACCTGTTATATACGGCACCGCAAACCCGTTTTGTCGCCGAGTTTGTTGGAGAAGCGAACGTGCTGACAGGCATTCGTGCCGGCACGTATCTGGTTGATACGACCCTTGGGCGTCTGCCAACGATGACTGCGGTGCCAGAAACCAACGTCACCGTGGTGCTGCGTCCTGAATCAGTACGACTGATGCCAGCCGGTGACGGCGATGCTTTGGTGAGCGCAATCTCCTATTTCGGGTTTGATCAGCTCACGGAAGTGACGTTGCCAGACGGTGCCAAAGTCAAGGCACGTCACAGTCCAAGGGCTGATATTGCGCGGGCGGATCGGGTACGGCTTCAGGTCGACGGTTCGGTGCTGGCGTTTTAATCTGGTGGTGCTTCGTCGAGTTTTTCGCGTCGTTCGCGCACCATCAAGACGGCCAGTGGCAGTGAACCGATGACGATCAGAAATAGTGCCGAGCTGGCTGCACGCGTCAGGAATCGTTCTGCTGTTTCCGACCAGATTCTGATAGCCAACGTGTCAAAACCAGTTGGGGCCAGCAGCAACGTTGCGGGGAGTTCTTTCAACGTTGTCAAAAACACCAGTGCGCCACCGGCAAACGCGCCCCGACGGGCCAGCGGCACGGTGATGCGGCGTAATGTTTGAAGCCTGCCGACACCAAGGGTGCGTGAGGCTGCTTCAAGGTCTTGAGGTTGCTGTAACAGCGGCGCACGAATCGCTGCGATGGCTTGAGGGAGAAACAGTACGACGTAGGCAAAAATGAGCATCCACAGGGTCTGATACAGCGACGGTACGAGCCGGATGCCTACAAACACGAGCGCGAGTGCGACGACTACGCCAGGCAGGGCATAGCCGGTGTAGGACAGGCGTGCGACCCACTGGGCTATCGCGCTGCGCGATCGGGCAGCAAGAATCGCTACTGGCAGTGCAGCCAAAACAGTGGCGCCAGCGGCCAGGCTTGCGACGAAGATGCTGCGCCATGCCGGACCAAAAGGCAGATAGAGGGGTTGGCCGGCTGAAACGCCCCGCAACAGCCAGTACATAACCACGACAACCGGGGTGATAACACCCAGTAGCACCACGATCGTTGCAAAGATAACTGCAGGCCAGCGCCAGCGACCAAGTGCTACGACAGGCAGCGCCCGGTCGGCGGCGTTGCCACCACTTCGTTGCGTGAAGCGGCGTGAGACGCGCGCTTCAGCGCCGATGACGATCACGGTGAGACCGACAAGTAACAGGCCGAGCATTGCGGCTGATGCGCGGTCAAACGAGGCCGTGTATTGCAGATACAGCCCCCGTGTGAGGGTCTGGTAGCGCAGGATGGATACGGCCCCAAAGTCGCTAAACACATACAAGGCAACAAGCAGTGCACCGGCAGCTGCAGGCAGGCGCAGTTGGGGCAGGATGACGCGCAAAAACGTTGCGAAAGACCCGTAGCCAAGCAGACGTGAAGCTTCTTCTAACGATGGTTCGGTGCCGCGTAGGGCCGCTTGAACCGTAAGGAGCACATACGGGTAAGAGAAGAGGGTGAGTACGAGGGTGGCGCCGATGAACCCGTAGGGGTTCACACCGGTGATGCCAAACCAGTTTTCGGCCAGGCCGCCGCGTGCGAATGCGGCGACGAGTGCGAACGCGCCTACATAGGTGGGTATGACTAGTGGTAGTGCGGTGGCGATGGCAAAGAGGCGTCGTGCTGGCATGTCGCTGCGAACGGTGATCCATGCCAGTGGGACGCTTAACAACACAGAAAGCAGCGTGACAGTGACCCCGAGGTTGACAGTGCGGCCGACGAGACGCCAAGTGAACGGGTCTACAAGGACGGCGCGTACTCCGTCGACACCCAGCGAACTGACGACGATAGCGAGGTAGAGAACCGGGACAATCATGGCGGCCATGATGGCAACAACGATCAGCCAGATGATGGCGGGAAGTGGCCTTTCACCAAGACGCGTCGCACCGCTTGCTC
>JBBDST010000058.1:0-1798 GCA_040904765.1 Nitriliruptoraceae bacterium | reverse complement strand
GGGTGCTACGCGTAACATGGTGTGTCTTTCGCCCAGAAGTGGTGTGCATAGTTAGGGCGGGTTGAGTGCGCTAATCGGTTAGCCCAAGGCTCCGACGTCACGCAGCATGTCTAACGTGCCCTGCAGGTCTGCGATCTTAGTCAAGTCGACGTCTGGCGGGTTGATCGACTCAAGTGAGGGCAAGCGAGGGGATGCTTCGACGCCATCACGCAGCGGGTATTCGGGCGCGTCGGTTTCCGTCGCAAACCAGGTTTGGATCTCGTCGCTGAGTAGGAATCGTGCCAGCTCGAGCGCCGCTGCCTGGTTGGCCGAGTCGCGCAACACCCCGACTCCAGCGATGTTCACTAAGCCGCCGATGTCGCCGGGCAGGTACTGGTTGCTTACCGGATAGTCGGGGTCTTCGGTGAGGGTGCGGTAGAGGTAGTAGTGGTTGGTGATGCCAAGGAGTGCTTCGCCACGCGCGATGCCGTCAAGCAGACCTGAGTTGTTTTCAAAATCGACGACGTCGTTTGCGATCATGCCTTCAAGCCATTCACGAGCTACATCGTCACCTTCGGTCACGCGCAGTGCAGTCACAAAGGCTTGGAAGGACGCGTTTTGTGATGACCAGGCAACTTGACCTTTCCATTTGGGGTCGGTGAGTTCAAAGATGGAAGTGGGAACGTCGGCTGAGTCAACGAGCGTATGGTTGTAGGCGATGACGCGTGCACGACCGTTAACTCCTACCCAGGCGTCTGTGCGGGAGCGAAAAGGTGACTCGACTATGTCGATGAGATCGCCTGGTAGAGCGGTCAGTCGACCGGCTAGTTCAAGTGCACCAAGCGCACCAGCGTCTTGGGCGTAGAATAGGTCCGCCGGGCTGTTGGCGCCTTCTTCGGCAATTAGGGCCGCAAGTTCGGCGGTCTTGCCGTAGCGGGCGTCAACGTTGATGCCGGTTGCTTCAGTGAAGCGTGCATACACCTCCCCCACAAGGTTTTCGTTTCGTCCGGAGTAAACGGTGAGGGTGATCTCTTCGTCTGTTGCCGGTGGCGTAACGGTGTCCGGTGGTGTAACGGTGTCTGGTTCATCTGAGGCGCATGCGCTCAAACTTGCAAGGGCTATGACGGCGGTGATAACCGTTGCGATGCGCCGTCGGTTTCGACGGGCAGCTGCTTGAATCCCGTGATTGCGGACATTCATGTACTTCTCCTGGATGAGTGGTCGACTGTGCGGGCAAGTGTGGGTAACCGCGCGCAACCAAGCATAAAGTAAGGTTTACCTAACTTGCAAATTGTCGCGACTACTTTTGCCCGACACGCCTCCGTCGCCCGGCAAAAACGCAAACCACTGACGTAAGCTTTTTTTTCACCACCACTGAAGAAAGTTTGACGTATGGGCACAAGCCCTCCGGCTTACGCCTGGGACTGGTTTGGTCGGCAACGGCTGCTATGGCACTACGCGCGCTTAAGCCTTATTGCTGACAACCAGCCGTCAGCCGTCATTATGCGTTACTCCCCAACCGATGCCCGCAACGAAACTTTGAAGCTGTTGCGTGAGGACTACCCGTCGAGTCCGCAAGTCAAAGCTGCCGTCGACAACACGATCAGCGAACGGATGTTTTTAGGCCGACTGCACCTGCCCCTGGCTGACCATGGCTTTCACAACGCCCCGCGGGGTTTACGCTGGTGGTGGACCGCACTCACCGGCGAACAGCTGACGGATGCGACTCCCCCAGCCATCGCCACTCAACTGGCACTGGGTTTTGAAGCGGCAAGTTATGCCCACCAAAAGGACATTTATGAGGGCTACGGCGACGAAC
>JBBDST010000057.1:0-79044 GCA_040904765.1 Nitriliruptoraceae bacterium | reverse complement strand
GCCGTTCGAAGGTCACAGCGTCATGCAAACTGCACGACGAGCACGACCCTCAGTCGCCAATCCCGGTGATCACCACATCAACGCCACCAAGCTTGTGAACGACGTCGTCAGGGCACGGCGTGCTGGCGTTGGATTTTGTCACTCGGGTCACCGAAGCGACTCCAAACTGTGACGTCAAAAGGTCCTCCACAGCCGTCAAAAACGTGGTGACGCTTTTTTTATTGTTATCCAGCAGCCCAACATGCGCTCCTGCCAACGACGTCAGCCGCTTGGCTTGATCGGTCGCGCCGACGGCTGTTTCAAATCCTGGATGTAAGGTCACGAAACTCACGGGTTACTCCTTGTGGTTAAACACCATCAGTGATCGGGTGACTCACCGCTTTGGAACGGTGCCCAACCCACGGGGGAAAAATCATGCCAAAGCCACCGGCTGCACCACCGGCCGCAATCACCAGCAGGTCTTCTGGTGAACCTAGCGCACGCATCTCTTTCTCCGGATCGTTGCGCGACACGACCGCCTGTTTTCCAACCTTTGCCCAGTCGCCCCACTTCACGCGGGCATGTTCAAAAATGTAGGCCCGCACATCGTCTTTGCTCCAGCCGGCAGCCACAATCAGGTCACGCAATTGCTTGCCGACAATCAGGGCGTAGTTACCCGACCAGATCGAATAATGCAGCATGTTGGCGCGCATTGCTGCCGCATAGGTTGCCAAAATTTCGGTCGGGTCGGTGGTCCATTCGTTCATGATCTGATGACCTGACTCGCACGCCATCACCGTCACGCCGTTGCCGGCAATTCCGGTGCGTTCAGTGAACAGCGGCTCCCAAGGCGAATCATCTTCATCTTCTGCGATACACAACGTAAATTTGCCGGGGTGGCCGTAGGTAGAACAGTCAAGACCGCCAGGTATATAGCCGAGCACATTCATCTGAATGAGACGGATCGTGCGACCGATTGTCGCGTTTGCCCGGGTGCCGTTGGCCAGCACATTGCCGGTCGCATTCATCCCAAGGGTGTTGCGGATCGGCCCGTTCACCACAATCAGCGGGGCACTGCCACCAGTCGAACTCGACGACCCATGCAACGTGAACGTAGGGTCAGTGATGGCTTTTACGACCGCGACAACGACCGGAAAGTAGGCAGGCAGACAGCCGGCCATCACCGCGTTGATCGCCACCTTGTCGGCAGTAAGTGGCCGGTTACGGACCTGCTCAACACCAAGCACAGTGTCGGGCTCAAGACCTGCAACATGAAGAAATTCATCGACCCGTTCAGGCGTTGGCGGAACGACGGGCAGTCCGTCAGTGAAACCGCGGGCAAAATACGTTTCGATGGCGTCGAGCGCATCGGTTGAGTCAAGGCGAGTGGCGTTTGGCATGGTTCCCTCATCGTGTTGTCAGCGGGTGAACGGCTTTCCGAGCAGTTCATCGTTTGCCTCACCAAGTTCCGGTGCCGGCCGGTAGGTAAGATGTTCGGTTTCCCCCGTCAAAGCGTCCCTGGTGCGCACCGGATTTCCAACAACACCATAGGCACCAGCGACCGGATGTGGCGGATTGACTTCAGCGACCATCTGCTGGTGCAGCACCTGCGGATCATGCATCACCTGATCGATCGTTTGAATCCTGCCTACGGTCACGTCAGCAGTTTTTAACCGTTGGGCCCAGTCATCTGCCGTACGGGTTTTGAACTGTGCTTCAAGAATCGGCACGAGCACGTCACGGGCGGCAACCCGGTCTTCATTTTCGGGATACTTCTCGGCCAGTTCGGGTAAGCCAATCGCATCACATAACGGCGGCCAGGCTTTGGTTCCCGGAAAAATGCCAATCACGATCCATGCGTCGGCGGTTTCAAACGCCTGATAAGGCACGATCGAATGATGGCCTGAACCGACGCGGGTTGGCACTTCACCGCTGTGCAGGTAGGCAGCACCCACATAGTTCAACAGGGACACTTGAATGTCGAGCAGGCTCAAATCGATGTGGCGACCACGACCAGAACGTTCCCGTTGAAACAACGCTGCCGCAATCGACATGGCCGCAAACATGCCGCCACCAAGGTCACCCATCGGCAGCCCCATCCGCGTTGGGGGGCCGTCGTCATCACCGGTGATCGACATGGCTCCACCCATCGCCTGCAAAATCAGGTCGAAGGCGGGCAGGTTTTTGTACGGACCAGATGGCCCATAGGCCGACATGGAACAGGTGATGATCCGCGGATTGATTTTTACTAACGCCTCAGGATGGACCTGCAGACGTTCAGTGATGCCAGGCCGAAAGTTGTCGATAACGACGTCGGCATCACCGACCAGAGTGTAAAACGCTTCACGGCCAGCATCGGTGCGCAGATCAAGCGCCAAACTGCGTTTGTTGCGGTTCAGATTCAAAAAATAGGAACTGATTCCGGCAACCTCTGGCGGGTTCACGAGCCGGGTCGGATCACCGGTGGTAGGTGATTCGATTTTAACGACGTCGGCACCCATATCGGCGAGCAGCATCGTCCCATACGGGCCGGCAAGCACCCGGGTTAAGTCAAGAATCCGAACGTCATGTAACAGACCGTGCACAGTAATCCCAATCGTCAGCCAAGTGCGACACCCACGGCGAACTCCCGATCTATCGTAGGCGGCAAATGTTCCAATCATCCTACTCGAGGGTCAAGTGGTGGTTGAACGGGCGTCAGAGTATGTGCCGGTCAACCGCAACCGCGTCAAGCTCAGGGACGTGACGGGCCATCAACGCCTCAGCAAAACGATCATGTTCCATTGCGAGTGCCAAATCTTGCCGGGTTGCCCACGGGTAGCGTTCTTCGGCAAAGACTTGGCCTGCATCGGAGGTGGGAACCCGGGTTAAAAACGGGGCTGGATCGATTGGTGTGCGGGCGTCAAACGTTGCTGCGATTAGCTCTGCTGCGGCCAAATCTTCATCTCCGTCACGCCCAAGCGATGCACCGGTAACGATGTACGTCACCGTGTCTGGGCGAAACGCTGCCAGCGCTTGTGCGGTTGCAGTCGCGTTCACAAACGATGCGGCAAACACGATCCCACTGCTGATCGTTCGAACCAGACCTTGCGTGCCGGCCGACGTACGGTGCACCACGGTGCGGCCCTCGAGCGCTGTAGTCATTGCTTCAACCGGGGAGTTGCCAAGATCAAACGACAGAATTTTTTCGCCCTTATGTTCACCGGCAAGGAGTGCATCAGGCAGCGTCGAACGTTTCAATTCGGCTGCTTGCTCGCGTTCACTCACCGCATAAATTTGTTGCACCCCTGAGGCATACAGCCACGGTTCAAACGTGAACGCACGCAGCACATCAATCACCACCACCGCATCTGATGGGCCGGCGCCTGCCAAGTCAACGAAACGATGGATCGTCACCGTTCGCCTTGCAAAAAACGTGCCAGCAGGTGATAGGCCGCTACCACGTCGTCGATCAGGACAAACTCGCCAGCTTGATGCGCTTGCGTGGTAAGTCCGGGACCAAAATTTACGCCCGGCACGCCCACTTGAGTAAAGCGGGCAATATCGGTCCATGCCTGTTTGCCGGTGACGTTGCCGCCTGCAAGCTCAACCAGACGCGCCACAAGCGGCGTGTCACGGTTGGGTGCAGCCGGTATGGAACGGTCAACGATGGTGACCTGGGCACGGCCAGCAATCCGCTCGATAAGTTCAGTTTGAGCTGCATCAAGACTGCGGTTGGGCGCAAACCGAAAATTGAGATTCAGGGTGAAAGCGTCCGGGATGACGTTGCGGACCGGCGGTGCGGCCTGTTGGTCAGGTCCAAATCCGGCACTGTAGGCGCGAGTCACTGACCACACGTCAGTGAAACGAATGCCGTCAACATCAACGTCGCGCGTGTGGTCTAAGGCCAACTCGCTGAGCAACTCGTGAGCCGCATAGATCGCGTTCACGCCGTCCCACGGGCGAGCCGAATGGGCTGCCACACCGTCAAAACGCAGTTCAGCGTGCAGCCCTCCCAGACAGCCCAGCTGAATCTTTGAATCGGTCGGTTCGAGCACGACCGCAAGTTCGGCAGTGGTAAGCCACGGTTCTGCCGCCAGGACCTGAGGTAGTTCGTTACCTGCGGCAGGACCTTCTTCGCCCGCATACAGCACCACCGCAACGCGAAACGGTGACTGTTCCATCAGCGCAACATCGTCAAATAGTTCCAATGCAACGATGTTGCCTGCCTTCATGTCTGAACTGCCACGTCCCACCACCCGGTCGCTTTGCACCGATGGTTGCGCATCTTGATCGGTTGGCGGAACCACATCCAAATGCCCCACCAGCAGCACCAACGGGCGTGTGTCTTGCGCAGTAAAACGGGTCAGCACCAGCGAATTTGCGTGTCGGATCACCCTCGCCCCACGCGCCTGCTGTTCGGCTTCAATCCGACTACAAAGCCGATCTTCATCACCCGTGACCGACTCGACCGCAAGCTGGTCACATAGCCGTGCCACCAGTTGCTCGCGCAGTGCCTCAGAAATCGTCACAGGCATATCCGTCACGTGTTGCTGTGCAACGCATCATTTAAACCGGTCCAAGTTGCCGGGTTGCGGGGCGCTACCGTCACCGCACCGGTGAGCGAATCACGCCGGAACAACACTCCTGAGACACCCGAAAGCTCTCGGCCACGTTTCACCGTACCGTCAGCAAACTGACATTTTGTGCCGGCCGTCACATACAGGCCCGCCTCGACAACACAGTCGTCACCAAGCGCAATCCCAATGCCGGCATTCGCACCGATCAGGCAGCGCTCACCAACCGATACTACTTCGGTGCCGCCACCTGACAGGGTGCCCATCAGTGACGCGCCGCCACCGATGTCGCTGCCATCGCCAACCACCACTCCAGCCGAAATGCGACCTTCAACCATCGATTGACCCAGTGTGCCGGCGTTGAAGTTCACAAAGCCTTCATGCATCACGGTGGTTCCTTGTGCCAGATACGCCCCAAGTCGGACCCGGTCAGCGTCTGCGATACGCACCCCTAAGGGCACCACATAGTCGGTCATGCGCGGGAACTTATCGACCCCATGGACCTGTACCCGTCGCCCTTGAGCCAACAGATCGGCGCGGGCCGCTACGAAATCGTCTGGTGCAAACGGACCTTCAGAGGTCCACACCACGTTTGCGAGCAGCCCAAACACACCCGACAGATCAACCGTGTGTGGACGCGCAAGACGGTGGGAGAGCAGATGCAAACGCAGGTACACGTCGCTGGTGTCAACCGGCGCGTCGGTTAACGAACCGATCACTGTTATCACCGGGACGGTTTCACGCCACCGGTCAGAAGGACGGTTGCGCGCGGCTGACAGCACCGTGTGAAGCGTGTCGCTCAGCCCACCAAACGCGGCCGCGTCAATGACATCCCGCAGATCAAATGTGCCTGTCCCACCACCAAGTGCGTCAACCAGATCTTTCACGTCGCTGTTCACTGTCGTGTTGCAAGTCACATACAGCGTGTCCAGCGTTATCGCGTCGGTAGCAGTGCGGGTTGCCACACCCACACCGAAGGCTGCGTAGGCGGACATGACGCTCCTTTTGGTCGTTCACGGTCGTACGCACAGCCTAGGCCGTTGGGTTCTTGGATGTTCTGCGCTAGCGTTTTAGCGTACACACGTGTCGTCTGCGCACACGGTGCCAACGGACGGAGCGTTATGGGTGTCAACAGCCCTCATACGCCGCGCACACTCACCCGTGTCGCCCTCACCGGCAGCGCAATGGGACTGGCCGAACTGGTGCCGGGTTTCTCTGCGGGCACTGTCGCCTATGTCGCAGGGCTGTATCAGCAACTGCTGGCACTTATCGCCGCCGGCTTGCGGCTACCGGTGGCGCTTGTGCGTGGTCAGATAAAACCTGCCTGGCGTGCCATCGATCTGCCATTTGCGCTGACTCTTGCTTCTGCGATGCTTATCACCGTGTTTGCCGCGGCAGGACTGATGCGCCAACTGCTCACAAGTGCCCCGCAACTCATGTCGGCCGTGTTTTTTGGTTTGGTGCTTGGCGCTGCGGTCGCATCTGCCCGCCAGATTGGCTCAATCGCAAGGGCCGACCTGGCCGGCATGTTGCTGCTTGGCGGCGTCGTATTTGCCGTGCTTGGCGTGTCACGCAGTGACACGACAGCGCCATCGTTGTGGTTTGTGCTTTTCGCCGGGGTTATTGCTATCTGCGCATGGATCCTGCCGGGTGTCTCCGGGTCGTTCATGCTGGTGGTGCTTGGCATCTATCCGGTGATCGTCGGCGCGGTCGCCGATCGGGATGTTGCAACGCTTGGCGTGTTCGCAATCGGATGTCTCATTGGTGTTGCAAGCATCGTTCACTTGTTGATGCGACTCTTAGAGCGTCACGACCGGTATGTCCGAATGGTGCTGATCGCCATCATGCTCGGAAGCGTGCGCGTGTTGTGGCCATGGTCAGACACGTTTGCCAGTTCTGACCTGCGCGCCCCAGACAGTGTCGGACAGCTGGCCTTCTTACTGCTTGTCGCGGTCGTAAGTGGCGTTGCCGTCGTTTGGGTCGCCGCTTCCCCGCCGGAACCAGACAACGTTTAGCCTGTCACAATTGGTCAACTGGCAGGCGGTCGTGAGCCAACGCGTCACGCCAGGCGCTAATCGCCGCGGCAATACCGGCCAGATTTGGCACGAGCGCGAGCCGACACCAGCCGGCACCGTTGGGGCCAAACGCCCGTCCCGGCGACACGATGATGCGTTCGTTTAATAGGGCAGTCGCATAGGCTTCATCGTCACCACCTGGCGCACGAAACCAAATGTAAAACGTCGCCTTCGAGCCAGACACCTCGATGCCAGCTTCAGCAAGAAACGTCAACATTGCGGCCCGTTTGGCTGCGAACACGTGCCGACGTTCATCCACATGGCTTTGGTCATTAAACGCCGCTACTGCGGCAGCCTGCACAAAATCAGGAGAGGCCGTACCGACACTGGTGCGTAGCTGTCGGAGCCGTTCGATGACATCGGCGTCACCGGCAAGCGCGCCGGCGCGATAGCCGGTCATGCCGGAACGTTTCGACAGCGACACGACCGCCAGAACGTTGCGAAAATCTCCCTCGCAGGCTTCAAGCACCGACGGGTGGGCAGTGTCGAAATACACCTCTTGGTAGCACTCGTCAGAGGCAAGCAGCAGATCGTATGCGCGGGCGATCGCAACCTGTTCGCGATACCAGCCAACGTCAACGATCGCGCCCGTTGGATTGTGCGGATAGTTCACCCACACGATGGCGGCACGCGTGAGCCGCTCTTCGTCAAGATCCGTTAAAGATAAACGCCAGCCGTTGTTGCAGGTCAGCGCCAGCGGGTCAGGGATGCCGTGAGCAAAGCGCGTGCCAGAGGCATACACCGGATAGCCAGGTTCGCCATACAGCACGTGACGTTTCGGTCCTGTCGGGTCAATCACGGCAAACGGCAGATGAAAAATGGCTTCTTTGCTGCCTGATGTGGGCAGCACCTGAGTGTCGGCAGCAACCGTCACGTTATGTCTGCGGGCAAACCAGCCGGCAATCGCGTTGCGGGTCGCTGCTTGACCGCGCACGGTCGGATACTGGCTCACCGGATCCAGGGCATCAATAAGGGCATCACGGATGGTCTGCGGGGTTTCTTCCCGAGGGTCACCAATCGCAAAATCGTGCACGACCGCAGGATCGCGCCGCAACTGGCCGGCAAGGTCTTGCATCTTTGCCAGCGGGTTGCCGCCGATGTTCTCAAGAATCGGGTTTGTTGTGACCATGGCACAAGTCTAGATGACAGTGATCGCTAGGCTTTGCGTTATGGCAGAAAAACTTCGAACACTCCGTGTGCGCTGCTCGGGTCGGGACCGTCCCGGGATCACCGCAGCAGTCCTTGACGTATTGGCGGCCAACGGCGCTTCATTGCGTGACATGGAACAGCTGGTAGTTGGCGGACGACTCACCCTTGACGTGATTGTTGACAACACGTTCACTTTCGACACCCAACGCCTGCTCGTTGCCGCCCTGGATGAGTTGACCGCCAGTCATGATGTGGTGATGAGTGTCGAGGCCGAAGAGATCGCCGAACGGCCGGTCAAACGGCAACGTTCTGTGGTGACCGTGATCGCCCAAACATTAAGCGCATCCGCTTTAGCTGCGGTCACCCAAGAAATTGCTGACTGTGGCGGCAACATTGACCGAGTGTTTCAGTTGGCCTGCTATCCGGTGATGGCATACGAATTTACGGTCGCTGATGCCGCCAACCAGATGTTGCGTCAACGGCTCGTTGACGTCTCAAGTACCTGGCAGATCGACATTGCGGTGCAACCGCAAAAACTTGAACGTCGGGCCAAACGGCTGGTCATTCTTGATGTCGACTCCACATTGATTCAAGATGAAGTGATTGAACTGTTGGCCGATCATGCCGGAGTGCGGGCTGAAGTTGAAGCGATCACCCGCCGGGCAATGGAAGGGGAACTCGATTTTGAGGCGTCGCTGCGCGAACGGGTCGCCCTCCTCGCTGGCTTGCCAGAAAACGCGCTCGATGCCGTCGCCGCAGCCGTGCGTTACACCCCCGGTGCCCGCACTTTCATTCGCACCTTAAAACGGCTTGGTTTCACCGTCGCGCTGGTCTCAGGCGGGTTCACGGCAATCACCGACCGGCTCGCAGCAGACCTTGGCTTAAGCCATGCCTACGCGAACACGCTCACGATCACCAACGGCGTCATCACCGGCGAACTCTCCGGTGAAATCATTGACCGGGCAGGCAAAGCGGCGGTACTGCGTCGCATCGCCGAAGCCGAACAGATTCCGCTTGAACAGACCGTTGCCGTGGGTGACGGCGCCAACGATCTTGACATGCTGGCTGTAGCCGGACTGGGTATTGCTTTTAACGCCAAACCGGTGGTGCGTGAACATGCCGACACGGCCGTAAGTGTCCCGTATCTGGATGCAATTTTGTTTGTGCTTGGCATCCGCCGTGACGAAGTTGAAGCGGCCGACTCAGCTGATGCCACGGCCAGCCCTGCCGGCTCCTAAACTTGGCGTTAAGGTCGGCATGTTTGCGATCGACACCGTCACCGTCTGTGTGGAGAAATCCGTGGCCCGAATTCGTCTGCATCATTTGACCCGCTACGCCAACCTGCCGCTGATCGAAGCTGACGGGCTAAAAACCCGCGCAGAACTGACCGAACGGTTCGGACCGTTAACCCCTTTTGATACGGCAGCGAGCGGACAGTATGCGTTTGGTAAACGGGTGAGCGGGTTTGCATCAATGGCAGCCCTTGACGCCAACACGCCAGTACTTGGCGGTGGCTACGTCGAATTTGATGTTGACCCGTCTCGCACGTTGGCGCAACGCGGCAGCGTCACCGACCTTGAGAAGTACTGGGCGACGGCCCGTTCGCTTGCCGAATGGCTAGCAGACGGCGATCTGCCCGATGATCTTGATGTTCACACGCCCGTTGCGATTCGTGCCAAACGTCTTGCCATCAAAGCGCCCCGAGTTACTGACACCGAACTTGACGTCTTCGCACCGCTGGTTCATGCGGTTGCTGATAGCGACCGCCTGTCAGCCAAAGCACTGATGCATCTGGCCGTAATCGCCAGCGGCGACAACCCGGACACGCCCGTGTTTACCGCCGCATGTGCGCTGGCATGGCGTGACACGCCAGATCCTGATGCACTGTTACGTGAACTGGGCGAATACGGCGCGGCACGGCTGGCCAGCGCCGCTTTGATGGAACATGCTCAGATCGCCCCTGAAGCCACCGGCGTATTACGCGCCGTCCTCGATGAGGTGCGCACCTGGGGGAGCGAAAACGGCATGGAAGAAGACGAAGCGATTCGCGAACGCACCATCGCCGTGCTGGCTGGCCTCTAACCGGCCACAACCAGCGAGCGAACGTGGCGGTTACAAACTGACGATGTTTAACTGGCTGATCGCGTCACCGTCACGTTCAAAACGTATGCGCTGGCCGATGCGAAGCTCACGCAGCCCGGAGGAAATGAACGCCGACTCGGTGTAGTTGAACTCGGCGAGCGTGTCGTCAACAAGCGTGCCACTGCGGGTGGACGCATCGAAACTTTTCACTGTGCCCTGCGGCATCGTCAGCTCCTCAACCCGTTACGTTTGAGGCGGCAGCGTAGCCGCGTTCATAGCCGCACGTGGCATCGTGTCAAGGACCGTTTGGGTATGGCGGCCAAGCGGGGCAGCCACTAACGACGGCTCATCGACGTCACGTAACGCGGTTGCAAGATCCACTGGCGTGTCAAGGTCATACAACAACCCGTCCCGACGAACGCTTGTGACATCACAGCCGGCGGCCGTGGCGTTTAAAGCATGCGCTCGGGCCGACTTGGCGCCGTACGCCAACGTGATCTGCGCCTGCGGGCGTTGCAGCAACACCGCCGTACCATCATCGTGCGTTGGAGCGATCACCACTGATGCTGGCCCGGCCGTCAATGCAGCAAGATCATCAGCGGTGATGCGCGGCAGATCCGCTGCAACAATCATCACCGACTGACCGGTGTAGCTTCCGGTTGCAAGCACCCGCGTCAACGCAGCATTCAATCCACCACCAGGCGTCTCGTCGCTGATTACCCTCACCCCAAGCGTCCGCGCCAAAGAAACCGCATGATCGCCGCAGGCAGCAATCACCACGTCGGTGGCCCCACTGCCACTCACCGCATGCAACACATCGGTCAGCATCGCCTCAATGAGCGCCTGACGGGCCGACACATCAAGCACTGGCGACAACCGGCTTTTGCCGGCGTCAAACGAACGCAGGGGAATCACAACACGCGACACATCAGGCATGCCGGCAGCGTAGTCGCACCGTCACACGGTAGGTTTCGTGTAATGGAAAAGGGTGAGAAGATGAGTGTTGTGGCGGTGATGGGTGCCGGATCGTGGGGAACCACGTTCGCGCTGATCGCAGCCGACGCCGGAGCGACGGTGCGGCTGTATGCCCGCGACCCCAAACGGGCCGCAACGATCGCGACGAGTCGCATCAACAGCGCCTACCTGCCAGGCATCACCATCCCCGAGACGATCACTGTCACCGCCAAACCCGAAGAAGCTCTTGATGGCGCAGACATCGTGGTCGTTGCAATCCCCTCGATCGGGCTTGATTCACAACTGGCTGCCTGGGGTTCTCTGCTGCCAGAAGACGCCACTGTCGTTAGTTTAAGTAAAGGCGCCGATCCGGTGTCGCAACGGTTTGGTTCCACGGTCATCGTCAACACGTTGGCTATCGACCCGTCCCGAGTCGTGGTGGTAAGCGGACCAAACCTGGCACACGAATGCGCCTTGCGGCTCCCGGCGGCAACGGTCGCTGCGGCCAGTGATCTTGCCCGTGCCGAACAGGTACAGCGCAGCATCATGTCACCGTACTTTCGGGTGTATACCAACCCGGATGTGATCGGTGTTGAAGTTGCCGGCGCTGTCAAAAACGTGATTGCGATCGCTGCCGGCGCCGCCTACGGCCTTGGTTTTGGCGAGAACACGATGGCGGCAGTCGTCACCCGCGGGTTAGCCGAAATGACACGCCTTGGCGTTGCTCTTGGCGGTGACGTGCTCACGTTTGCCGGTCTTGCCGGTGTTGGCGACCTGCTTGCCACCTGCACTTCGGACCATTCACGTAACCGGCAGGTCGGGGTACGCCTTGGCCGCGGCGAACAGATCGACCACATTGTGGCCAGCATGCAGATGGTCGCCGAAGGGGTCCGTTCAAGCCAAGCCATCTTGCAGCTAGCTCACACCCATCAGGTCGATATGCCGATCACCGAAGGAGTCGTTGCGGTGTGTCATGACAGCGCCGACGTACGCGACATTGTGCGGGCGTTGCTGTCACGCGATGCAAAACCCGAAACCTACGGGCTCGGTGCACGATGAATCGCCCGTGTGCAGTGATCATCGACGGCCCAACCCAAGTCGGGCGCAGCACCACCATCGCAGCGCTGCAACGCCAGTGGGCCACAACCTACGCCGCACCGCTGTTGGCCGTCGGACTCGACACGGCCTTCACCTTATTTGGCTCACAAGTTGACCGGTGGCGTGAACTGCTGTTGCCAAGACGCAGCCCCAGCGAAGCGGTTGGTGCCCACTACGGCCCGTTAGGCCGTGAACTTACTGCCGCGATGCATCGTGCAGCTCACGCCTGGCTCACTGCCGGCTTTGACGTCGTGATTGAACACACGTTTCTTGACCGGCAATGCCCTGACGACCTTGCGGCCGTGTTCGTTGACGACGTCACGATCTGGATCGGATTGATGTGCGATACCGAAATTTTGGCTGCCCGTGAACGTGAAGCTGGCCGTGAGCAAGGCCGCGGGGCAGCCGAACAAGCTGCCGGAGTAGATGTAGCTGCACGCGATGTGCTGCTTGATACAAGCGAAGCAACCACTGGCGAACTTGTCGCAACGATCATGGCGACCGTGGCAGACATTCGCCGACGTCACTAGTCAAGGCATCAGTTTAAGTGCACGCGCAATCTTCTCGGTCTGTTCGAACACGCCATTGCGGATTTCAAGACTTGCCGACGACACGTCATCAACTGCTGCAAATGACTGCTGCAATTCTTCTAACGTCGGCACGTGATCGAACGTCGCCCCGGCTCCCTCAAGGATCGCCACCCGGGCGTAATGTCCGCCACCGACCGTGTAGATGTTGCCACTGGCGGTTGAGGCTTCGCTGGCGAGCAATGCCACCAGCGGAGACACATACTCTGGATCAAACTTGTCCAAAAGTGCTTCAGGAAACACGTCTTCAGTCATCCGTGATGTCGCAGCTGGCGCGATTGCGTTCACGGCAATGTTGTACTTCACACCCTCAATAGCAAGTGTGCGGGTCAACCCGACCAGTCCCAGTTTTGCGGCCGCATAGTTTGCCTGCCCAAAATTGCCGTACAGCCCAGAACCCGACGTGGTCATCACGACCCGACCGTAGCCTTGTTCACGCATCACCGGCCAGGCCGCATGGGTGACATGAAACGCCCCATACAGGTGCACTTTCATCACCGCATCGAGTGCATCTTCAGTGAGGTTTGTAAACGACGTGTCACGCAGAATTCCGGCGTTATTCACCACCACATCAAGGCGACCAAACGTGTCAAGTGCCGTTTGTACGATCGCTTCACCGCCATGCCACGTGTGCACCCCGTCGTAGTTGGCGACCGCTTCGCCACCAGCAGCCACAATTTCGGCGACCACCGCATCAGCCATCGACGAGCTGGCGCCAGAACCGTCGCGCGACCCGCCCAGATCGTTCACCACAACTTGAGCGCCACGTTCGGCCAGCAGCAGTGCATGCGCCCGGCCTAAACCGCCACCGGCGCCGGTGACAATCGCAACCCGATTGGTGAAGTTGACTTCGTCCACAGTGACACCTTTGCTCGCCTTAGGCACATGGGTACCTGATTGACTACCACCATAGCTGCGAACGTCAAGCGACGAACAGTTCAAAAAGGGTGCATGTTCGACGCCGATGAAGAACTAGACTTGCCCCACTACTGGCAGATGGACGGCAAAGGAGCCAGCCGATGCGAAAAGGTTGCCAGTGAGTCGCGTCCTCGTCGTGTTTGGTGGCCGTTCTCACGAACATCAGATCTCGTGCCTATCAGCCGCAACGGTCGTTCAGGCACTCAACGAAGCCGGCCATGACGTCGTCACCGCCGGCATTACGCGTGACGGACGATGGACTGCCAGTGATGTGCCGGTTACCCCAAACGGCACGTTGCCTGAAGTCGCTGGCGGCAACACTGCGACGCTTGTGGCCTTTCGCGACCAGGTCGCCTTGGTCACCTTCGATGAGCACGACACCACGATCGTTCGGCGCCAAGCCGTCGATGTTGTGTTTCCGGTGCTGCACGGTGCCGGTGGCGAAGATGGCACCATTCAAGGACTGTGCGAAACCATCGGGGTGCCGTATGTCGGCGCCGACGTTGCCGCGTCAACGCTTGGCGTTGACAAGGTGGCGATGAAACAGCAGTTTGCACACGCGGGGCTACCTCAAGTGCCGTTTGTTGCGGTTACCGCGACCCAGTTTGCCGCCGAACGTAGCCCGGTTTGTGACACGATCGTGCGTCAGCTAAACGCCCCATGGTTTGTCAAACCGGCGTGTGAAGGCTCATCGTTTGGAATCACCCGGGTCACCGACAGCAACGGTCTTGCTGCAGCGTTAACTCACGCATTTCAATTCGGTACCAAAGTGATTGTTGAAGCCGGACAAGACGACGCCCGCGAAATCGAAGTTGGTGTGATCGGGTCTGACGATATTCATGTGACTACTGCCGGCGAAATTGTGTCGGCACACACGTTTTATGACTTCGACGCGAAGTATGTCACCGCGTCAACCCTGGTGATTCCGGCCGAAATTGACGAGACAATCGCCACCCAGATTCGCACACTGGCCGAGACTGCCTACCGAGCGATCGGCTGTAGAGGGTTGGCTCGGATCGATTTTTTCCTCGCCGACACAGAACTACTCGTCAACGAGATCAACACGATCCCGGGATTCACCAGCCAATCAATGTTTCCGTTGCTTTGGGCACACGAAGGCTGGCCGTTGTCCCAACTGGTCGACCGGCTGATAACCGACGCGCTTCGCGCCGGGTCACCAAACGCTTAGGCAGACACCGGGGGACGGGTGATCTTGCCAGCTTTGATACATGACGTGCAGACACGCATCTTCACGCTACGTCCGTCGACGTACGCGGTGACGCGCTGCAAGTTCGGCGACCAACGCTTACTTGACCGGCGGTGCGAGTGAGAGACCTGCTTACCAACCCAGGATGTCTTCTCGCAGATTTCGCACACCATCGCCATAATGTCTAACCCTCTCCATGAACCGAGTGCGCATCACACAAACGAAGTGGCACGTCGGGACGTGACTGAACAGTGCGAACGGTACCACGCGCCTGCCGTGCCGTCATCTTCACCGCTACGCTGCGCTGACTTCACAATCAGAGGGTAGTGGTGACACGCGAGTACGGCGCACCGTTAGGCACCCATGAACTGCCGCTGCTTTTTACCCGCGTTTACCGGGCGTTAGACGCCAGGCGCGGCCAAATTGATGCGTTGAACGTCTTTCCCGTACCTGATGCAGACACGGGCACCAACATGGTGCTGACCATCAAAGCCGGCCTTGATGCATTGCGTGACGCCCGCCGACAACAGATCCGCGATCCGGCCGAACTTGCACGGGTCGTCATCCGTGGCGTCATCCGCGGTGCACGGGGCAACTCAGGCGTAATTTTAAGCCAGGTGTTGCGTGCCGTCGTTGATGAAGCCACCAGCCACGATCAGGTTGACGCGGTCGCATACGCCAACGCCCTGGCAAGCGCCCAAGAACTTGCCTACAGCGCGGTTGTTGAACCCGTATCTGGCACCATGCTCTCGGTAATCGCAGCTGCCGCCAACCAAGCCCGTGCGGCCGTTGACGCTGGCGCCTCGCTAGCGTGCGTGTCACGCCAGACCTGTGAAGCGACCCGGCAGGCGGTTGAACACACCCCCGCACAGTTACAAGTCTTACGCGACGCCAACGTCGTTGATGCTGGCGGCCGCGGTTTTGAGGTGTTGATTACCGCCGTGCACGCGTTTTTAACCGGCGAACAACTTGACGTGGCAGTCGATGTCGGCGCCCAGCTGCCTGACATGGTGGCTTCAGGTTGTCACGCCAGCGAAAAGTATCCGTACGAAGTGCAGTATCTGCTTGATGCCGACAACGTCAGTGTCGCCCCATTACGCCATGCCTTAAGCCAACATGGCGATTCGGTAGTGGTCGTCGCTGCCGGCAACCTCATCAACGTGCATGTCCATACAGCCGACGTCGGGAAAGTTATTGATGTCGGCGTTGCGTTCGCACCACCCCAAAACGTTGCGATCACTGACCTGCGTGCCCAAATCCAAGAGGCACACAACCCAAACGGCACGCTGACGGAGATGGCAAACATTCGCGTACAGTTCGTCGGGCTTGTCGCCGAACCTGCCGTCGCTGGTCTCATTGGCACGACAAACGCCGTCCAGATTCTGCCAGACGACAGCTCCCTTGATGACGTTACCTCCGCAATTTCACCCAGCACTGCGTTGATCCTGATCGCAGCCGACACGCCAGCTGGCGCGCAAACAGCGGTGCATTTTGCCCAGCAGCTCGGCCAAGAACGACGCGCCGATGCGCTGATTGCCTGTGACTCGCCGTTGGCGCTGCTTGCTGCCATCAGTGTTATGGACCCGACCGGTGCACCCGACACGGTGCTTGCCGACATTCATGAAGTCCTCGACACCCTCAAAGTGACCACGGTCACACCCCACCCAGAGGGCGTTACGGTGGCGGACACGACCGGCGCTATCACGTACGTCCACGACCTTTCGGTGGCGGTACGCGCCCAACTGCAAAACCGTCATGTGCAAATGGTCACCATCATGTTTGGGGACCTCTCTACTTTGCAGCAACGCAGTGACGTCACCCGGGTCATCAGCGACTGGTGCCCGGATGCCGAACAGGTTGTGCTTGACCTGCCTGGTGCAAACGTGATCGCCTGGGTCGGTGTCGAATGAGTGTGGGGTTTGACGACCCACTCACCCGCCTTTCTGGTGTCGGGCCGGCACTGGCCAAACGGCTTTCCGACGGTTTGAATTTAACGTCAGTCCGTGACCTGTTAGAGCATGTGCCGCGCACCTATCTTGATTCTGGTGCGGTCCTCACATTAGCTGACGTCACGATCGGTGAACCGGCGACGTTGATCGGGGTGGTGGAAGCCTGGAGTGTGCAGCGCATCCCCAAAAAAGGCAGCCGCCGGGCGTTAGACAAGCTGGATGCGACCGTCCGACACCGTGATGGTGGCAGCTTCCATGTGGTGTATTTCAACCAACGGTTTCGTCAACGCACTCTGCCAGTTGGCACCGTTGCGGCATTTAGCGGCAAAGTCGGCGAATTTCGGGGCGTGTTGCAGTTAAACGGCCCAGAAGTGCAACCGATCGACTCCGATGAGATGCACACCGGCACGATTGTTGCTGAACTTGCCGCCCGCCGCTATGTGGCCGTCTACCGTGCGTGTGACGGGATCAGCCAGGCACAACTGGCCCGCCTTATCGACCGGGCGTTAACCGACGTCACGTTCGAAGAAGACTGGCTTGGACCTATTGCCGCCGCACGGGGTCTGATCAGTTTGCGTCAAGCTTTCCTGCAGATGCATCAACCAGACACTTTGAATGATCAGATGAAAGCCCGCCAGCGGCTCGTATTTGACGAACTGTTTGCCCTTCAACTGGGGCTGCAACTGCGCCGCGCCCAGTTTGTCAGCAACGCCGTTGGTGTCACCAATCCGCCCGAAAAAAGTGGGTATGCCGCGAAACTGATCACCACTTTGCCGTTCACACCCACCGGCGCGCAACTGCGCGCATTTGACGAAATCGGCCAAGACCTTGCTGCACCCGCCCCGATGCACCGCTTGTTGCAAGGTGACGTCGGCAGCGGCAAAACACTCGTGGCGTTGTGGAGCATGCTGTGTGCCGTCGATAACAGCCGACAAGCCGTCATTATGGCCCCAACGGCAGTCCTTGCCGAACAGCATTACCGCACCCTAACGGGCCTGCTTGCCCCCTTTGGCGTGAACGTTCTCGACAGCATCCGGGTTGCACTACTGACCTCAAGCGCAACCGTCAACCAACGCCGCAAGATTCTGGGCGAACTGTTGAGCGGCGACATTGACCTGCTGGTTGGCACCCACGCGATCCTTGAAGATGGCGTCATGTTCGCCGACCTGGGCGTGGTCGTCATCGACGAACAGCACCGTTTTGGCGTGTCACAGCGCGTCAGATTGCGTGAAAAATCGGCCGGAAGTCAAAACGCCGCCCAACCAGACGTACTGGTAATGACCGCCACGCCGATCCCACGTTCGTTGGCGCTCACCGTCCATGGAGACCTCGATGTCAGCGTCCTTGATGAACTGCCGGCAGGACGGCAACCAATCACCACTCAACTCATCACCCCAAACGAAGCCCACCGACGCGACAAGGTGTATGCCTTCATTCGTGAGGAAATTGCCCGTGGGCAGCGCGCCTACATCGTCTGCCCGTTTGTGGAACCAAGTGATGCCATCGATGCGCGCGCCGCAGTAGCCGAATATGAACGGTTGAACCGGGACGTATTCGTTGACGAAAACGTCGGGTTGCTGCATGGGCGGATGAGTAGCAAAGAAAAAGATGACGTGATGGCACAGTTTCGTGACGGCACCATCGGCGTGCTTGTCGCAACCACCGTCATCGAAGTTGGTGTAGATGTGCCAGACGCCACCATCATGGTGATCGAAGACGCCGAACGATTCGGAATCAGCCAACTCCATCAGCTGCGCGGCCGGGTCGGTCGCGGCAGCCAACGCAGCTACTGCGTGCTGTTTGCCGGCTGGTCCAACGAACTTTCAGATGAGGCGGCAGCTCGCCTGGATGCGGTTGTTGCTACTCAAGACGGGTTCCTGCTCGCCGAAACAGATCTTGAACTGCGCGGCGAAGGACAACTGTTTGGTGAAGCTCAGTCAGGCCATGCCGATTTAAAAATTGCCCGCCTCATCCGTGACCTTGACGTCATCTATGACACTCAAGTGTTCGCCCGCCAAGTGCTTCACGATGATCCGCAACTGGCCGCAACCAAACACGCAGGCTTACGCCGTGAAGTGTTGCGCCGCTTCGCGCACGACCTGACTGGACTTGATGCGCTCGCAACCGGCTAACCGATCTGGCTAGCGTATGCACGCAAGACGAGCGAAACGGGGGAGAGTGTGAACCGACAGCCAGGCGACATGCTGTTTGAACCGGCAGCGAACGTGTGGGAAACCAGCCGCATGGGACAGTTTCTCACCCGCGTTAAAACCAATCACGGCCTCGACTTCACCGACTATCACGGTGCATGGCAGTGGTCAGTTGACGACCCGGCAACGTTCTGGCACGAAATCACCACCGAATTCGCCACCCCGTTCGTTGCACCCCCAACCGACACACTCACCTACACCGACGTTGAACACGCCACCTGGTTTGACAACAGCACCATCAACTATGTCAGCGCCATTTTGGGTCACGATCCGGCCAGTGAAGCCGTGATTGCGGTGAATCAGGACGGCGACGAAACCCGACTCACCTACGCTGAACTTCATGCCCAAGTCGGTGCCGTTGCCGCCGGGCTACGCCAAGCCGGTGTTGGTGAAGGCGACCGGGTCGTTGGCTATTTGCCAAACGCCATACCTGCCGTCGTCGCGTTTTTGGCTACAGCAGCCATCGGTGCCATCTGGTCGTCATGCGCACCCGAATTTGGGGTGCGGGCAGTGATCGATCGGGTCGCACAGATCGGCCCGAAAGTGCTGATCTGTGCCGACGGATACCTCTACGGCGCCAAACGGATCGACCGGCGTGCCAACATCAGCGCCTTGCGTGCCGCGCTCGATACCGTCGAAACACTTGTTATCGTCCCGGTCCTTGGCGAAGTCTACGACGGGGTTGATGTGCCAGCAAGCGGCATCATTTCGTGGCATACGCTCGGCGCCCATCCCGCCCCACTGGCGCCGGTTGCTGTGCCGTTTACCCATCCGCTGTACATCTTGTTCTCCTCTGGCACGACCGGGCTACCCAAAGCGATTGTGCATGGACACGGCGGCAGTCTGTTGGAACTACAAAAATCGATAGGACTGCACTTAGATGTTGGTCCCGATGACCAAATGTTCTGGTTTACCACCACCGGCTGGATGATGTGGAACTATCTGGTGGGTGCATTAACGCTTGGCGCCACCATCGTGTTGTATGACGGCGACCCGGGTTATCCCAACCTCAACCGGCTCTTTGAACTGGCCGAAGCCACCCGGATCACCGTGCTTGGGGTGAGCGCACCGTTCGTCATGGCATGCCGTGCGGCCGGCCTCAATCCGGCACGTGACTACGACCTGTCCGCCTTGAAAGTGATCGGCTCGACCGGATCCCCACTTGCCAGCGAGGGATTTTTCTGGGTTGCTGACACGTTCGGCGAGCGTGTGCAGCTCGCCTCCGTATCGGGCGGTACGGACCTGTGCACCGCTTTTGTGGGGGCCGCACCGCTGCTGGCCGTGTACGCCGGCGAGATTTCGGCACCGAGTCTTGGCGCACGCGTTGAAGCGTTTGGCCCAGACGGCACGCCGGTTGCCAACGGCCGTGGGGAACTGGTATTGACCTTGCCGATGCCGTCCATGCCCGTGCATTTTTTTAACGACCCGGACGGAAGCAAATATCACGACGCCTACTTTGCCGTGTATCCCGGCGTGTGGCGTCACGGCGACTGGATCGAATTCACCCCTCGGGGCAGCTGCATCATCTCCGGCCGATCTGATGCGACGTTGAACCGTGGCGGGGTTCGCATGGGCACAGCCGAATTCACCGCCGCCGTCGAAGAACTTGCCGACGTCAAGGAATGCCTGATTGTGCATCTCGACGGTGAAGCTGACGACACGCTGGTGCTATTTGTTGTGTTGCGCGACACCGTCGCGCTTAACGACACCTTGCAAACAACCATCAAAGCGCACATCCGTTCGGTCATTTCACCCCGGCACGTGCCAGACGAGATCTATGCGGTTGGTGAACTGCCCTTGACGATCTCTGGAAAACGCATGGAAATTCCGGTGAAACGGTTGCTGCAAGGAGCCGACCCGAAAATCGTTGCAAATCCGGGCGCGATGGCAAACCCCGACGCATTCGACGCGTTTGTAGCTCTTGCCAACACCCGTGCGCGTGGTGGTCTGCCACCGGCGTAGGCTTTTACCTCTGCCGACGCTTCAAAGGATCACCGTGCCTCGCCTAGATCTCACGCGCACACCCCCATCGCCACCTAAAGCCCAGCCGGTTGAACGCACCTTGGCTGATGGCAGTGTTGTCACCGACCCATACCACTGGCTAACCGAACGTGAAAACCCGGAGGTGTTGGCGTACCTGGCCAGCGAAAATGCCCACACAGACACGTTTTTTGCTGCACGCGAGCAAACGGTTGATCTGCTGGCTCAAGAAATCGCTCAACGGGTGAACGAAACAGACGCGTCCGCGCCGGTCTTAGACGGACCGTATGTCTACTACCGTAGAACGCTTGCCGGCGCGTCATATCCGATCCACGCCCGTAGACGCGTCCCAGAAGGCATCACCGATGTTGATCAGTTGACCGATGAACTGCGGTTTCCCGTCGATCCGTTCAACCCGCCAACCGACGAACAAGTGCTGATTGATGAAAATGAGGCCGCTTCAGGCCACGACTATTTTCGGCTCGGCGTGTTTGCGCCAAGCCCTGACCATCAACGCGTCATAGAAGGCATCGACACGACCGGTGGAGAAGTGTTCACGTTGACGGTTCGTGACCTAAACGAAAACATGACGTTGCCTGACGTGGTCGAAAACGCCAGCTACGGGGTGGCCTGGGACGCTGCCGGAACCAGTTTTTTGTACACCACATTGGACGATGCGTGGCGGCCTTACCGGGTGTATCGACATGTGGTCGGGACCGATCAAAGCGACGACCTGCTGCTGCATGAAGAAACCGACGAACGATTCTTTGTTGGGGTGGGACTCACCCGTAGCGGCGCCTTTCAGGTGATTCATGCCGGCAGCAAAATCACCGACGAATGGCGCCTCATTGACGCTTGGAACATCGATGCAACCCCCCAACTGGTGATCCCACGAACTGAGGGTGTGCAGGTTGACCTTGATCATGGCAACGACACCCTGTTTTTCCTCACCAACGCAGACGACTGTGACGACTTTGAACTGCGTGCGACCCCTTTGAACAATCCGACAGCTGCCGCCACTCGGGTGCTGTTTGCCCACCAGCGCGGTGTGCGTCTCGAATCGCTCGACGTATTTGGCGACCATCTTGTACTTGGGGTACGCCGCGATGCCACCACCAACCTGATCGTGCTCGCCCACGACGGCACCGTGATCAAACACATCGGCACCCCAGGCGACCTCGCCACCACCGTCGCTGGCGGCAACCCGCAGTTTCACACCCACTTCGTGCGCACCGTCACTACCGCGCTGGCTACTCCAACCGTGGTCACTGATATTGCGGTGAACCATGACACGGCGGTGGTTGTGAAACGTCAAGACGTACCTGGCGGCTTTCGTGAAGACGCCTATGAGACGTGGCGTAGCTATGCGGTGAGCGACGACGGGATTGAAGTTCCGATCAGTCTGGTGGCAAAACGCGACCGGCCTAAAGAGGCACCATGCCTCATATATGTGTATGGGGCGTACGAAATCTCCCTTGACCCGGCCTTCTCCACTGCACGACTGAACCTCCTTGACCGGGGAGTGGTGTTTGCACTGGCTCATGTTCGTGGCGGCGGCGATCAGGGGCGTCAGTGGTACGAAACCGGCAAATTTGCGGCCAAACCCAACACGTTTAAAGACACGGTCGCATGCGCCAACCACCTGGCAGACACGCCCGGTATCGATCCGACACGGATCGCCATCAGAGGCGGCTCTGCAGGTGGTCTTACGGTCGGTGCAGCGTTAAACCGTGCCCCCGAACGGTTTTGTGCCGCCGTTGCGGAAGTGCCGTTTGTGGATGTTGCAGCCACGTTAAGCGACCCATCGTTACCACTTACCGTGATCGAATATGACGAATGGGGGGATCCGCGTGATCCCAAGATGATGCAGATCATCCGCAGCTATTCGCCCGTGGACAACGTCGAGGCCCACACGTACCCGCCGCTGTATATCACTGCAGGACTCAATGACCCGCGTGTGCAGTACTTCGAACCGGCGAAATGGGTCGCGACGTTACGAAGCCGCAGTCTTGATCCGGCCATCTTGTTCTTCACCGAAATGGGTAGCGGGCATGGCGGACGTAGCGGACGTTACGACGCATGGCGAGACGAAGCACAAGTCCACACGTTTCTGCTCGATATGTTCGGCATCGATGTGGTGCGCTGATGCGCATCGTTGCCGGTGCCGCCAAGGGCCGCAGGCTTGCGGTCCCACCCCAAGGGGTGCGTCCTACCCCCGACCGGGTACGTGAAGCACTGTTCTCATCCCTTGCCGGCAGTATCGTCGACGCCGATGTACTTGACTTGTTTGCCGGTAGCGGTGCCCTTGGGCTTGAAGCACTGTCACGTGGCGCTCGCCAGGTCACGTTTGTAGAACAAGATCCAAAGACGGCAACGATCCTTCGGCGCAACATCGACACGGTCGCGCTGGCCGGCGCCACCCTACATATCCAGTCGGCCGCACGGTTTCTGGCCAGCAACTCAACACGTCGTTTCCATGTTGTGTTTCTCGACGCCCCTTACGACGTGCCTACTTCCGATATCGAGCAGTATCTGGCAGAACTCGACGCCCATCTGGCTGCTGAGGCAACCGTGGTCGTTGAACGTGACCGCAGACAAGACGCACCACGTTTCCCTGAAGGCTTTGGTCACACGACCGTGAAACGCTACGGCAATGTGGTGCTGTATCGTGCCTGCAGGGTCGTGGACGGTAGCGTTAGCATCTAGTCGCCGACGGTGGAGACGACATGAGTCGCCAAGCAGTGTGTCCAGGCAGTTTTGATCCGGTGACCCACGGTCACGTCGACGTGTTCCAACGGGCAGCCAACGTGTTCGAACATGTTGTGGTGGCCGTCATGGACAACCCAGCCAAGACGTACACGTTTAGTCATGACGAACGGATGACGTTTGTCCATGAAGCGGTAGCTGGACTTACGAACGTGACGGTCGCTTCGTTTTCAGGACTGCTGGTGACGTTCTGCCAAGAGCAGGGGATCACTACCGTCGTCAAAGGGTTGCGGGCGGGCGCTGATTTTGCCTATGAGCAGCAGATGGCGCAGATGAACGCAGCGGTTGGCCAGATCGAGACCGTGTTCTTGCCGGCCACTCCGGTGCACAGTTTCGTGTCGAGTACGTTCGTAAGACAGATCGCCCACGGTGGTGGTGATGTCGGCATGTTCGTTACGGCCAACGTGAAGGCCGCGCTCGAACGCCTCCGCCAGCCAAATGGCACTTAGGCGAAAGTCCACACGGTGCCGAACGGGATAACGCTACGCTTGGCGTTGTGAAAAGTTGTAACAGCGCGACGCCTACCAAAAGTTTCGAGGGATACGCCATGAGTGAGCAGTACGGCATTCCCCCTGATGTGGAAGCGACGATGTCGCACCTCGATCAGTTGATAGCCGACGCCAAATCGGTGCCACTATCTAGTTCAGTGATGGTGCATCGTGGCGATATTGAATCGCTCATTCAACATTTGCGGGCCGGACTGCCAGACGAATTGACACAAGCTCGTTGGGTGGTGCGTGAACGTGACGAGATTCTGATGCGGGCGAAAGAAGACGCTGAACGGCTGGTGGCAGACGCGCAACAAACTCAGCTTGAACTCATCGCCAAAGAAACTGTGGTGAAAGCAGCCCAAGACGACGCTGAACGTATCCTCAACGACGCGCGTGACCATGCGCGCAAGATCCGTCTTGAAGCTGAAGACTACGTCGATGCGAAACTGGCCAATTTCGAAGTTGTGCTAACTAAAACACTATCGACCGTTGAACGCGGTCGGGCCAAACTGCGTGGCGCGCTCGAAACGGACGAACTTGACCCGGTGCAGCTTGGCAATGTCGCTGCCGATGACGACGACGTTTAGCGATGCGTCTGACTGTCAACGATCTCGTTGGGCGTCCTGGTGAAACACGCCCAGTAAACGAACGTGTCCCTGCTGAGGCGTTCGGCAAAGACCCGTGGGGTCCGATCGTTGACGCGATTGTCGATGACATTGACCTTGATCTGCATCTTGATTCGGTCGTTGAAGGCATTCTGGTACGCGGCACCCTTGGCGTTGCCCTACAAGTTGCGTGCGGCCGCTGCCTCACGCCAACGGTTATCAACCGCACAGTGACCGTGGCAGAACTGTTTGTGGACCCGACCAAACGGTCGTTTCATGCCGAAGAAGACACCGAAGAGCCCGACTTTGTCTTGACTGATGACAACACCGCAATTGACCTGTCGGTGATGGCTCGCGATGCAGTACTGCTCGACTTGCCGTTACAGGTACTATGTGACCCTGCATGCCAAGGGCTTTGCCCTGAGTGTGGCGAAGACCGTAATATAGTGTCGTGTGGGCATGGCGAGGCGAGTGCCCCCGATCCGCGCTGGGAAGCGTTGCGTAAACTGCAACTTCCCGAATAGCGCCACAGCGCGTAACCTAACGTCGCGTGATCGCACCGTTGCGATCACGTTTCTTCCTGCTAGGAGTTCGTAATGGCCGTCCCCAAGCGCAAACTGTCGCGTTCACGGACTCGACACCGTCGTGCCCAGTGGTTAAAGGCGGTCGTGCCTACCAACGCGATGTGCCCGCGTTGCAAGGCCCCAACACGTCCACACACCGTGTGCCAGACCTGCGGAACCTACGACGGGCGTGTTGTCGTCGAGGTCGACTGAACCGGTCATGCGCCGCTCGACGCATGACCTCGACCACGTGATGTCACGCGCTCGTGCGCTGCTTGCACGCCTTGGCGTCCAAGCCGATGACGTGACGTTGGTCGCACAGGCGTTGATACACCGGTCGTGGGCATTTGAAAACGACGTCACGGAAACGAACGAACGGCTCGAGTTTCTCGGCGACGCCGTGGTTGGTGTTGTGGTCACCGACCGGCTGTATGTCACGTTTCCCAACGAACCCGAAGGGGCACTGGCAAAACTGCGTTCAGCTGCGGTACGCAGCGAATCGCTGGCCGCACTGGCTCGCGATCTTGCCATCGGCGATGCGGTGCTGCTTGGTCACGGTGAAACCAAATCCAATGGAGCCGACAAAGACTCCATCCTCGCCGACACGTTCGAAGCAGTAATTGGTGCCATCTATCTCGAGCTTGGCTTTGCCACCACCTACGACCTAGTTGAACGCCTGTTTGACCCGCTGCTGCCAACCCTGGCAGGTCAAGGGGTCGCGCTCGACTACAAAACCAGCCTGCAGGAACTTGCCGCCAAACAGTTTGGCGAACTGCCCGTCTACACGCTCGAATCCGACGGCCCAGAACATCAAAAAAAGTTTGTCGCACAAGCATGGCTCAACAACACGCTGTACGGCACCGGCAGCGCCACAAGCAAAAAACAGGCCGAACAGCAGGCAGCCGAAGCGGCCTACCGTGCCCTGATAGGGTCAACGCTGCCACACGACGACGCTGACGCCGACTAGCGTTGCAGGTTGTAGCCGCCGCGTTTGCCTACCGATAACGCTGTCAGTAAAGGACCGGTACGTGCTGGAACTGCCCGAAATGGAAGTTCTCCGAAAAGATCTCGAAAAAGAGGTCGTTGGGAAACGGATTAAAGACGCGACCGTGCGATCTGTCAGCGTTGTACGTCCGTTTCATCGCAACCGTCCCGACCTTGAAAAAGCACTGGTAGGTCGCAAAATTTTGGCGGCGCGTCGCCGCGGATCCGTCTTGTTCCTAGACCTTGATCAAGACCAATGCTGGGTTATCGACCCCGGTAATGCCGGTTCTTTGCACCGCCAAACTGCTACCGATCCGCTCAGTGACGACACGCACATTGCCGTCACTTTCACCATTGGCGGGGCTTTGCATGTCAGCGAACCCGGCAAAGAAACGACGATGCGCACCGGCGTGGTGGCCCTGGAAGACGCCTACCAAGCTGCCGGCATTTCAGCTGATGCGATCGATTTGTTCGACGACAACCCGACGTGGATGGAGTTCGGTGAATTTTTGGTCCACGCCAACCGTCCACTTAAACTGCTGCTCATTGACCCGCAGTATTTTGTGGGTATCGGTCCGGTGTACAGCGACGAGATTTTGTGGGAAGCAGGACTGCGCCACGACCATCCATCAGCCACCCTCTCACCTCAAGAAGTCCGCCGGCTGTACCGCGCAACCCAAGAAGTCATGATCGCAGCGATGAAAGCAGCCGGATCCGGCTTAGATGATCAAGATGTCGAACCGATGGTTGACGAAGATGGTGAAGCAGCCCAACACTTGCGCGTCTATGGACGTGAAGGTGCACCGTGCCCACGCTGCCGGCGTCCGATTGTGCGTAAACGCTTACGCACCGGCGTGTTTAGCTATCACTGCGAACAGTGCATGATCTGAACGTATACAAAAGAAGCACGGTGCGTCCTCGCTAGGCTCGCGCCGACAGCAAACGGTCGGCACGTTACCCCAAGGGAGCAGGCATGTTTCTAAAAATGCTCTCTGCTCGCGGCTTCAAATCGTTCGCTGACCGCACCGTTTTTGATTTCGAACCTGGCATCACCGTCATTGTCGGACCCAACGGGTCAGGTAAATCGAACATTGTCGATGCGTTGGCTTGGGTCCTTGGCACCCAAGCAGCAAAAAAAGTGCGTGGCCGAGCCATGTCCGACGTCATCTTTGCTGGCTCCCCGAAACGCAACAAGGCAGCTCAAGCACGCGTCGAAATCGTCATCGACAACTCGGATGGGCAGCTGGCAACCTCCGGTCTAGGATCAGCCCAAAGTGCCGGTGAATTTGGCCAAATTCGAATCGCCCGTGTCATTCATCGCGACGGCGAAACCGCCTATGAGATCAACGGCGAAGAAGTCCGTGCGCTTGACATTCAAGAACTGCTGTCCGACTCGGGTTTAGGACGCGAACTTCACACCATCGTCGGGCAAGGACAACTTGACGAAATCCTGCAAGCCAAACCTGAAGAGCGTCGACGCTACATCGAAGAAGCGGCCGGCATTTTGAAGCACCGTCAACGTCGTGAACGTGCGCTGCGCAAACTGGCTCAGGTCGACGAACACATTGAAAAGTTGTTGACCGTCATTCGCGAACTGCGCCGACAACTACGCCCGCTCGAACGGCAAGCCGAAGCAGCCGATAAGCATCGTCAGCTCCAAGCCAAACTGCGCGATGTGCGTATCAGGCGCGCCGCCCAACGGCTTGCTGAACTCCAGGTCGAACGTGAACAGTTGCTGGCCGATGCGTCGAGCGTTGCCGATGAACAGCAACAACTCGACGCAACGCTTGAGACAGCCCGTCAGGTGGTCGTAACCAACGAAGCGGCCCTGCGTCAGCACGAACCGGTTCTAGAGGCTGCCAGCAGTCACGTATTTCAGTTGAACACCCTGCGTGAGCGCCTCAGAGGGACCGCCGAACTGATCGATGCACGTCGTCGGCATCTTACTGAAGCAGCCGAACAAAAACAGACCGGTCGACCGCCCGAAGAGTTACGGGCGATGGCTGAGGCACTTGAGCTTGATGCCACTAAGAAAGATGCTGAGCTGTTGGCGGCTCGAGCCGTGCTCGACGAGGCTTCTGCCAAACGCCGCCAAGTCGAAGAACACAAACGCGCCCACGAGCAAGCGATCGCAGCGCAACGTGCTGCTGCAGCTGAACGTCGCGAGCAGCGTGCCCGCTTGATCAGCGAACAGCACGCCCACACTCAAGGGCTCGCCAATGACGAACGGGAACGTGCCGTCCAAAACGACACGCTGATCGGGTTGCAGGCCGAAGAAAACAACCTGGCAAGTCGCATCGCTGAACTTGCCCAACGCGCTCAAGCTCTCGACGATGCCGAAATTGCCCTATCCGCGGCAGTTGACGACGCTGAAGCGCGTGTGAGCACATGTGAAACTGGCTTAACTGCAGTGAGCGAAGAACTCCGTCACGCCCAAACTGCTCACGCCAATGCGCTCGCTCGTGCCGAAGGACTCCGGCTGGCTGCTACTGCACGTGACCTTGGTGCGGTCGCCTTACGTGAACAAAGCCATGCGGCATTTCGCGGCACAGTCGCCGAACACATCCGAATCACCGCCGGGTTTGAACGGGCTGTCGCAGCCATCCTTGGTCCGTTGGCTGACGCTGTAGTGGTCGCCAACCGTGACGACGCCATCGCAGCGATTACGTGGTTGCGTGACACCGATGGCGGCGCTGCAGTCATCCTCACTGCTGACGCCACCCAACCGGCGAATAGAGCCATAGACGTTGCCGACGCAACCCCGTTTGCGTCATGTCTGGCCGCCACCGACTCGTCGCCGTTGGCACAAGGCGTGGTTGACACACTGACCCGCATTTTTGCCAACACATTTATCGTGGACAATTTTTCGGCTGCTGTAACCCTGCACGCAAAACACCCCAGCGCCGAATTTGTCACTGTCGCCGGCGACGTTGCAACCAACCGGGGCTACCGGGCAGGCGGCACTCTTGACAACGCCAGCGTCGTTGCTGCCGCGGCTGCCGACGACGCTACAGCCCAAGCCGAACGCCTTGATGAGCAAATCACTGCTTTAACAGTGAAACGTGACCTGCTCACCCAAGAGCATGCCGCAGCCAAAGCAGCATGCGATGAGGCGTACGCCACTATCAATGCCTCTGACGCCAACATCAGTGCGGTCGCCGAACAGCTCGCACAGCTGAACGCACGCCAACAGCAACTATTGACGCAACGTGACCTCGTGCTTAGCCGCATACAAGAACTTGACGCCTCGCACGCCAATCATGCCCAAGCGTTTGCCGCTGTTACCGCCGCTTTAGAAGCTGACGAAGAACCGCAAGTTGAAGTACTTGACGATCACGTTGACCGGTTCACCCTGGCGCTTGAGCAAGCACGCGATGTGGAGTTCAACAGCCGTGTTGCGGTCGAACGGCTCACCGAACAGTTGCGATCCGTTACTGAACGAGCCGAACTGCTCCGTCAAGAAGCTGACGAAGTTGCGGCCGCACTGGCTCAAGAACAACGCCGACGTGAACTGCGCCGGGCCGGCGTGGCAACCTGCCAAACCCTGGCAGTGATCGCTGAAGCCGCCCAGATTGCCTGTCGAGATGCGCTTGAACGCGCCGAACGCGAACGGGTCACAGCCCAACAGACGCTGGTCGCGTGTCAAGCCGAACTGGCACTCGCTCGCACAGCCGTCGAAGACGCCGAAGTTGCTCGCAACACCGTGCGCGAACGCCGCCACGAAGCTGACCTGTTACGTCAAGACGTCGAACGCCGCATCGACTACGCCCAGACCCAAGCCAAAAACGACGTCGGGATGGACGCAGCAGAACTGGCGCAAGACCATCCCGAAGCCCTGTCCTACAACCGTGACACGTTAAGCGTGGCTGAAGACGACCTGGTGCGAAAAGTCGGCCTTCTGGGCACCGTAAATCCGCTTGCGTTAGAAGAATTTTCCGCACTTGAACAGCGTCACACGTTCCTTACCGCACAACTGGATGACCTGCGCCGTTCCAAACGTGACCTAGCTGAAGTTGTAGTCGCCGTTGACGCCCGCATCTGCGAAGTGTTCGAAGAAGCGTTTAACGACGTAGCCAAAGAGTTCACCGAAACATTCTCCACCGTGTTCCCAGGCGGCCGTGGACGGCTTGTGTTGACCGACCCGAGCGACATGCTCGCAACTGGCGTTGAAATCGAAGCGCGACCGGCCGGCAAAAACGTGACCCGACTGTCGCTACTCAGCGGTGGGGAACGCTCCTTGACGGTGCTGGCGTTCGTGTTTGCGATTTTTAGAGCCCGCCCTAGCCCGTTCTATGTCCTCGACGAAGTTGACGCTGCCCTCGACGACGTAAACTTGCAGCGCCTACTGCGTGTGATCCGGTCGTTTCGTGGTACCGCTCAGGTGATTATGGTCACCCACCAGCGGCGCTCCATGGAGATCGCCGATCTGTTGTACGGCATCACGATGGGCCCTGATGCCGTCACACGGGTCGTCTCTGAACGACTCGAGCCGATGGACGTCGAGGCATAACACCCCCGTTAAGCCGTTAAATCCATCCCAAGGCAAGGAGCCATACCGTCATGCCAGCCGAACTGTCATGGATTGCACTTGTTGCAATAACGCTCGTGCTGCTCGTATCGCTGGTCGTACTGTGGAAGGTGTATCAGGCCACTGTGGGACGTCGCGGCTCTACAACTAAAGACGCCAGCGACAGCCCAACGTCACCTGACGTCACCCACCCGACGGTCACTGATATGCCCGTTTCGGTGAACGAACGGTTGCGGCAAAAACTTTCTGCGACCCGCCAGACACTGGCCGGCTTGGGTGACCTGTTTCACTCAGGTATCGGCGATGCCGAATACGAACGCCTCGAAGAACTTCTCATCAGCGTCGACATCGGTGTGACTGCCAGCACCGAAATTGTGGCGCAACTGCGAAGTGAAGCCATCCGAGACAACATCAGTGACCCTGAGGTTCTCACTCAACGCCTGAAGCGCCTAGTACGCGAACAGCTCGTCACACCTGAACCACTCACTCGCCGAGACAACGGGCCAACGGTGTGGCTCGTTGCTGGCGTTAACGGCGCTGGCAAAACCACCACGATCGGCAAACTTGCTGCGCAACTCACTGCCGAAGGCGCCAAGGTCGTTTTGGGTGCTGCCGACACGTTTCGCGCCGCGGCCACCGAACAGCTTGGGGTATGGGCTCAACGCACCGGCGCAGAACTTGTCACTCGTGAGGCCGGCGCAGATCCTGGTGCGGTCGCCTATGACACTTATGAGACAGCCACCCTTAGCAACGCAGACGTCGCCATTGTCGATACTGCTGGGCGGCTACAAAATCATCGTGCGTTGATGGATGAACTCGGCAAAGTAAAACGGGTCCTCGAAAAGCAGGCAGGTCGGCTCGATGAAGTGCTGCTCGTGATTGATGCGACCACTGGTCAAAACGGCATCGCTCAAGCACGTGCGTTCACCGACGCAGTGAACGTAACCGGCATTGTCTTAACCAAACTCGACGGGTCAGCCAAAGGCGGCATTGTCGTTGCGGTTCAAAAAGAACTGGGTATCCCGGTGAAACTCGTCGGGTTGGGTGAAGACATCACTGACCTTGCCGTATTTGACCCGGCCGTCTTTGTGGACGGACTATTCGCCGCCTCTGATGTCTAGCCGTTACGCTCGCCGTCAACGAAACTTCTGGAGGATCGCGTGTTCGATGCGTTAAGTGCACGACTTGATGCGACCCTTGATCGTGTCCGTAGCCGCGGACGGCTCGATGCGAAAAGTCTCGAAGAAACGCTACGTGACATCCGGTTAGCGCTACTTGAAGCCGACGTGAACGTCACGGTTGTGCGCGGTTTCCTCGACCGGCTCCGCACCGAACTGATCGACACCACTACGACCGGGCCGCTCACTGGCGCCCAGACGGTGATCAAAGCCGTCGATCAAGAACTTACCCGGGTGCTTGGTGGTACATCGCAGGCACTGACGTTGCCGCGAGGCCGTTTGTCCGTTGTAATGCTCGCAGGTTTGCAAGGTGCTGGGAAAACCACCGTCGCCGGGAAACTTGCTCAACACCTCAAACAGCAGGGCCGTACGCCGATGCTGGTTGCCTGCGACTTACAGCGCCCAGCAGCGGTTGAACAGTTAAAAGTAAACGCCGAACGGGTCGGGGCATACGTGTACGCGCCGGCAACCTCGGGCGATCCGATTCCGGTCGCAGCCGACAGCGTCGCGAAAGCTCAAGCGACTGGCTGCGACGTGCTGATCGTCGACACGGCTGGACGACTTTCGGTCGACGAAGTGATGCTCGAACAGGCTAAAGGCATCAAAGACGCACTCACAAGTGACGGCATTGATGTCACAACCTTGTTTGTGATCGACGCAATGATTGGGCAAGAGGCGGTGAACGTGGCGCGTGCGTTTGCCGACACGGTCGGTTTTGACGGGGTGATCCTGTCCAAACTTGACGGGGACGCCCGTGGTGGTGCAGCCCTGTCGGTACGTGAAGTAACCGGCGCTCCAATCATGTTCGCCTCACTCGGAGAGAGCCTTGACGCGTTCGAGGTGTTCCACCCTGATCGGATGGCGTCACGCATCCTTGGTATGGGCGACATGTTGTCGCTGATCGAAAAAGCAGAAGCGACCTACACCGAAGACGAAACGAAACGTGCCGAAGAAGCGTTGCTATCTGGTGAGTTTACGTTCGATGATTTCCTCGAACAGATGCAGATGCTGAAACGGATGGGTTCATTAAAAGGGATCGTCGGGATGTTGCCTGGTGTGGGTAAACAGTTGAAAGACGCCGATTTAGACGAACGTCAACTGGCTCGGGTCGAAGCAATTATTCGCTCGATGACCCCAACTGAACGACGTGACCCGAAAAATGTGTTGAACGGCCGGCGACGCAAACGCATCGCAGCGGGGTCAGGCACCACCGTCACAGACGTCAACCGGCTCGTCAACCAGTTTGTGGAGATGCAGCGGATGCTGAAAGCAGCCGCAAAATCGTCCAAAGGTGGCGGTGGTAAGAAACACGCAACGCCACGTAGCACCAAAGCTCAAGCCGCCGCGCTCCGTCAACTGCAACAGCAGGCTGGCGGTGGCGGCTTCGGTGGCTTTACTGGGCTGCAACCACCCAAAAAGTCCCGTTAACGCAGCCAGTATCGTTCTGTGCTAGCCTCTGGCACCGGCAAGTCCGAGGCTCGCCTCCTGCTTGCATAACCGCTCTTGGTAGTTTCCGCCCTACCGTCAACTTACCTCACGTGAGTTGCCCGTACGGGTACAAACCGCCCCTCATGCGCGATATCGCGCCACGTTAAGGATTTCGTATGGCCGTCAAACTTCGTCTGCGCCGTGAAGGCACCGTCAAACGTCCGTCCTACCGCATTGTTGCGGCCGACTCGCGCTCACCGCGTGACGGACGTTTCATTGAGATCATCGGCGAATACCGTCCGCTGGAAAACCCCTCGATGATTCGTGTTGACAACGAACGTGCTTTGCACTGGCTGCGCCACGGCGCACAGCCGACCTCTGCGGTTGAAAAGATTCTGCGGATCGCTGGTGTATGGGAAGAATTTAAGCCAGGCGAAGGTCCGGCACGTAACCGTGCAGCGGACAAAGGGAAAGTCTCGAAGAAAGCACGTGCCCGTCAGGTAGCGACAGCCGAAGAAGCTGAAGCGGCTGCTGCAGCTCCAGCGGCTGAGGCGCCTGTTGAGAAGCCAACGGTCAAAACCGCTGCTGCTGATGACGCCCCCACTGACGACGCTGTCACTGACGCGTCAGTCGAAGATGGCGACACTGAGGAGACAACGGCATGAGAGCGGCAGAAGTCTTGACATTTGTGGTACGTCAACTGGTCGATAACCCAGACGACGTTGCTGTCTCGGTAGTCAACGGTGAGCGCGAGGTAGTGCTGGAGTTGGCAGTGAATGCTGACGATTTAGGCAAGGTCATCGGGAAACGTGGCCGTACAGCCAAAGCACTACGCACCCTCGTGAAATCAGCCGGCGCGCTTGATGGGGATAACGTAACTGTCGAAATCCTCGACTAGACGGTGCGTTGTGAATAAGCGAGTCGCCGAGAGCAACACTGTGGTGACTCTATGACTGCGCCCTTTGACGGTCGCGAACTGGTGCTGATTGGTCGGGTTGCGAAAGCTCACGGTATTCGTGGCGAAATCGCGATTGACATGATGAGCGATCTGCCTGATCGGTTCGTGCCTCAAGCACGAGTCCATGTTGGGGGTGTGTGGCGGACGATCGTGACCGCACGGCCTCACCAAGGCCGGATGCTTGTCACGTTCGCTGAACTCACCGACCGTAGTGCCGCAGAGATGCTACGCGGCCAATCAGTGTTTGGTGACGTGATTGAAGCTGAAGCAGGGGAGTACTACCTCGTGCAGGAACTCCTAGACTGCAAGGTGTATGACGAAGACGGCACGAACCTTGGCACAGTCGTTGACATTGTCGGCCTTCCAGCAGCTGCACCTTATGACCTGCTGGAAGTGGCGCGAGCTGACGGCAGCGTGTGGCTTCTTCCTGCTGTTGACGACTATGTCGTGGTTGACGACGAGGCGAACGAGCGCGTGCTGCGTCTCGTTAACCCTCCTGAAGGCTTGTTGGATGCGGACGGTGGGTCATGAGATTCGACGTCCTCACCATCTTTCCTGACTGGTTTGACGGGCCACTAGGTACATCACTGCTTGGCCGGGCTATTGCCGATGGCACAGTCACGATGAATCTGCATGACTTGCGCCAGTTCGCTCTGGACAAGCATCGCAGCGTCGATGATTCACCCTATGGCGGTGGGGCTGGCATGGTGATGCGCGCAGACGTACTTTTAGACGCATGCGAACACGTGTGGAATGACGGCGCAGACGGCCCCTACACCGCCGGTGGGCAACGTCCACGTACCGTGGTGTTGACCCCCCGGGGGCGGCCATTCACCCAAGCCGATGCCCGTGCGTTCGCTGCCGAACCACGCCTGACGTTGATCTGTGGCCGTTATGAGGGAATTGACGAACGGGTGCATGACCTGGCTGCAACCGACGAAATTTCGATCGGCGACTATGTCGTATTTGGGGGCGAAGTTGCTGCCGCAGTCGTCATCGAGGCAGTCGTACGTCTGTTGCCAGGTGTCGTGGGTAACGCCGAATCACCCAACGACGAGTCGTTTAGTGACGGCTTGCTGGAATATCCGCAATACACCCGCCCAGAGACCGTTCGTGGCATGGCGGTTCCTGACGTGTTGCGCTCAGGTGACCACGGTGCAGTTGACCGCTGGCGTAAAGAGCAGCAAGCAGCGTTGACCAAACAGCGTCGACCCGACCTGTAAACGTCCGGTGTACACAGTCGCCGGTTGACCGCTAGACTTACGACGTCGTATCATTGCAACTCATGCACGTAGTACGTGAGTTGCAATGGTGTCACTGGTCTGCGGTTCTTTCCGCGCGAATCGAACACACCGCCGACGTGCACGACCCCTAACCACTTCGCCCTGTACTGCCTGTTACTGAGAGGTCCCCCGATGAACAATGTCGATGTCGTCGAGAAGTCACGCCTACGCGACGATCTTCCCGATTTTTGGCCTGGGGACAACGTTAAAGTAAACGTGCGTGTTATCGAAGGCACCCGTTCACGTGTTCAGGCCTACGAAGGTGTGGTCATTGGCCGTCGTGGTGGCGGGTTGCGTGAAACCTTCACCGTACGCAAAATTAGCTTCGGTGTCGGGGTAGAGCGGACCTTCCCGCTGCACTCGCCAGTCATCGAGGGCATCGAAGTAACCCGTCGCGGTAAAGTCCGTCGCGCTAAGCTCTACTACCTGCGCGACCGGGTAGGCAAGAAAGCCCGTATCAAGGAGAAGCGTGACGTGCGCTAAGGGAGCTCAACCCGAGTGAGCGACACCCCTGCAACTCCAAACGGCGACACTCCACCGCGAGCAAAGCCGTCACGCGAACTGCCGGTCTTGATTCTGATTGCGATTGTTATCGCCTTCTTGCTGCGCAGCTTCGTCGTACAAGTGTTCTTCATCCCCTCATCGTCGATGGAACCCACCCTGATGGTGAACGACCGTATCGTGGTCGAAAAAGTGACGTACCGCTTTCGACCAGTACAACGCGGCGACATTGTTGTGTTCGAAAGTGAAGAAGTGGCCGTGGACGATCCGGCACCGTTACTCGTTCGGGCAGTACGCGGATTCGGTCAAGTTCTTGGCGTCGTACCAACCAGTGCTCGCGACTACGTGAAACGGGTCATTGCTATCGGCGGTGATGAACTCCTGATCGTCGATGGCACCGTCTTTCTAAACGGCACTGCCGTTGATGAACCGTACGTTGTCTACCGTGATGGCGACGCGTTTGGTCCCATCACCGTGCCAGACGGTGCCCTCTTTTTTATGGGTGACAACCGCCCTAACTCGGCCGACTCGCGCCGTTCACTTGGATCGGTGAGTGAAGACCGCGTCGTTGGACGCGCAGCAGCCGTGATCTGGCCGCCAGGACGCATCCATACGGTCACGAACAAATAGCCCCCGCACGAACCGTTTTAAACGGTTTCTCCTGTTTCGCTATGAACAGCAGCATCACTCCCGCTCTACTTGAAGCTCACTCGACAACGTCACTTGTGAAAGGTGCGTTCAGCATGCGCGATGAAACTCTGGCAATCCACCACGGCTACTCGCCCGACCCGACCACCAAAGCGGTCGCGGTACCGATCTATCAGACGGTCGCGTACGCCTTTGATGACGCACAGCACGGTGCCGATCTGTTCGACTTGAAAGTGCCGGGAAACATTTACACGCGCATCATGAATCCGACCCAAGACGTTCTCGAGCAGCGACTGGCAGCACTCGAAGGTGGCATCGCAGGCCTTGCAACCGCCTCAGGCGCAGCAGCAATCACCTATGCGATCCTGACCATCGCACAGGCAGGCAACAACATTGTCACTGTGCCCCAACTCTATGGCGGCACCTACACGCTGTTCGCCCACCAGTTGCCCTCCATGGGCATCGATGTTCGGTTCGCCGACTCGGACCAACCAGACGCCTTGGCGCAACTCATCGACGACAAAACGGTTGCTGTCTTCCTTGAAACCATTGGTAACCCGGCCGGCAACATCCCAGACCTCGAAGCGATCGCAACCATGGCACACGCCCACGGCGTGCCTGTCATCGTCGACTCCACCGTGCCAACACCGGCGCTGATGAAACCGATCGCATTCGGTGCCGACATTGTGGTGCACTCGCTCACCAAATACATCGGCGGTCACGGCACCACCCTCGGTGGCATCATCATTGACGCCGGTACCTTTCCGTGGGCTGAGCATGCGGCACGTTTTCCTGGCCTCACCTCACCCGAACCGTCTTACCATGGCGTCGTTTTCACTGATGCGCTAGGCCCAGCTGCGTTTATCGGACGCGCTCGTACCATCCCGCTGCGCAACATGGGCGCAGCTATCAGCCCACTGTCCGCATGGCAACTGTTGCAAGGGCTTGAGACCCTCCACCTTCGTATGGAACGCCACGTCGAAAATGCTTTGGCCGTCGCCAACTATCTGCAAAACGACCCGCGCGTGTCATGGGTCGAATATGCCGGACTGTCATCGTCGCCACAGTTTGCTCGCGCCCAGAAATACACCAACGGCAAACCATCCGGTCTGCTGACGTTTGGGGTCGCCGGCGGCTTTGCCGCGGCCGAAAAGTTTTACAACGCTTTGGATCTGTTCACCCGGCTGGTGAACATCGGTGACACCAAGTCGTTGGCGGCGCATCCGGCCTCAACTACCCACCGGCAGCTCACCGAAGCTGAACAGACCACAGCAGGTGTTGGTCCAGAAACTGTCCGGCTGTGCGTCGGTATTGAACACATCGATGACATCATTGCCGACCTAGATCAGGCACTTAACGCGGCAAGTCAGTAGGCAGCAGCGACAACTGTTCCTGACGGCAACAGGGCGCGAACGACAGTCGGTGAAGCGGACACACACCGTAGAGGCCCAAGGCCTCACGGTGCGCCTGTGAGCCATACCCTTTATGGCTTGCAAAGCCGTAAAGGGGAAAGGCCGCATCATGTGCAGTCATCAACTGATCGCGATGCACTTTGGCGACAATTGATGCGGCCGCAATCGACTGAGACGATGCGTCACCTTTCACCACCAGCTGGGTCGGCTGATCAGCCTCTAAAAAATCGTGACGACCATCCAGTAAAATCGCATCAAAGGCCCCCGCAAGCTCCTCAAGGGCACGTTGCGCTGCCAGCCGTAATGCGCGCGTCAAACCGAGCATGTCAATTTCGTTGGCAGAGGCATCCCCGGTGGCAACCGCCTGAGCGTGACTGCGAATGGTCACATCAAGCGCAACTCGCTGCTTATGGCTGAGTGTTTTTGAATCACGCGCACCTGTGATCGACACACCTGGCGCCAATACCACCGCACCGACCGTTACCGGCCCTGCAAGCGCACCACGACCGACCTCATCTACACCAACGACAGCTAACCCATTCGCCCAGTAGGGCTGTTCGTATGTGGTTGGGGCAGATACGGTCATACACAGGACTGTAGTCGTACCGGTTGGCAGACACACTGCTCGCTACGCTTTGGCGTGTAACTGTTTAGGCGAGGACCGTCGTGAATAACCCTGAAGAACTTGACGCATACGAAACCGATCTTGAACTGCGGCTGTATCGCGAATACCGCGATGTTGTCCGGCTCTACAAGTATGTCGTTGAAACCGAACGCCGGTTTTACCTGTGTAACGACGTGTCGATAACACCACACGACGCCGGTGATCTGTACTTCGAATTGGTGTTGAACGACGCTTGGGTGTGGGACATGTTTCGCCCTGCCCGGTTCTTAAAACATGTTCGGGTGCTCACCTACCGGGACGTCAACATCGAAGAGCTTGTGCACGACGACAACCTTGACAAGTTTCTGGAGGAGTAAATGGGTTTCAATGCGACCCGGCGCTACCGTGACGATAAGCGCAACGACATTACGCTGCTCATCGTGGCGCTCGTCGTAATGGGCGGGTTGCTGCTGTGGGGGTTTGGCATTCTCTAACTGCAACCGTTTGACGCCTTCGTGTAATGCAACCACCGGAGCAGTGTGATGGTTCACGAGTGTGATGCATGGCAGGATGCCCTCGAACGTCTCGTTCGTCACATTGCCCACGAACGCTCCCGGCGCGACAACACTGTGGCTGCCTATCGGCGTGACGCGACCGCGTTTGCTGTCTGGTGTGACGACACTGTCAAAGCAACCCCACAGACGGTCACCTTGCCACTGTTGCGTCACTATCTCGCATCCTTATCAGAACAGGGTTATGCCCGCAGCACTATCGCACGCAAAACAACGACGCTGCGGCTGTGGTTTGCGCTGCTCTGCCGTGACGGGCTCATAGCTCAAGACCCTACGAAACGGCTGATGTCGCCACGCCCCAACCGGCACCTTCCGCGGGTGTTACGCCCCGAACAGGTCGCGCGACTCATCGACGCCTGTCCAAACGACACGCCCCGTGGATGCCGCGACCGGGCGCTGATTGAACTGTTGTACTCATCTGGAGCACGTATTGGCGAGGTGGCGACGTTACGGCTGTCGGCAATCGACTTCACCGAACAACTGCTCACTTTAGATGGCAAGGGCGGCAAACAGCGCCGCGTGCCGTTTGGCACCCCAGCCGCGATCGCCCTGAAGAACTACATCGCCTCAGCCCGTAATGAACTGTGCCAACAAGCAGGATCCCCGGCGCTGTTTGTCAACACGAAAGGTGCGCCATTAGGGGTGCGCGATATGCGCAGTATTGTCACAAATGCTGCCGCCGCTGCCAACCTTGGGCATGTCACACCACATTCGCTGCGGCATGCTTATGCCACCCACGTGCTTGAAGGTGGCGCTGATATTCGCCACGTTCAGGAACTGCTGGGGCACCAGTCGCTCGTCACAACCCAACGGTATACCCACCTGTCACGTGGCCGACTGCGGGAGGCCCATATGGAGGCGCATCCACGGGCACGCAACAACCGGCGCATGCCATAACCGGGGCGTAAAGGCCCTAACTGTCACGCTCGATGCCGGTTAGTCTGATCTGCAAAGCAACCGGTGCGGCCAGGTCGCATCACTGACGAATGGGAAATTAATGAGCGAAGCGCCAGTGCTAACAGCAGTAGATGCCCGTGGTGTGGGCACGATCACACTGAACCGTCCGGACGTAAACAATGCATACGACGCATCAGTTGTCAACGGGATGGTTGATGCGGTCACCCAAGTAGCCAACGACCCGGCCGTGCGGATCGTGGTCATCCGCGGTAACGGACGGCACTTCCAAGCCGGCGCAGATTTGTCTTGGCTCACCGGGGTTGCGGCCCAAGACCCACAAGCCAATCTGGCTGTTTCGCGCCTTACCGGCGAAGCGATGCGTGCGTTGAACCAACTCGACAAACCCACCATCGCACTCGTGCACGGCGCTTGTATTGGTGGCGGCACTGGAATCATTGCCTCATGTGACGTGGTAATCGCCGAATCATCAGCCATCTTTGCTATCAGTGAAGCCCGCTGGGGTATGGCGGCAACCATCATTTTTCCGCAGTTGATCAGCGCCATCGGTGAACGGCAATGCCGCCGGTATGCAACAACCTGCGAACGTTTCGACGCCGCCCGTGCACAACAGATCGGTCTGGTGCATGAAGTATGCGCTGAAGGTGAACTTGATACGGCCGTTAAACCGGTGATCGACGGGCTGCTTGAAGCCGGACCAGAAGCGGTACGGATCACCAAACAAGGCTTGTTGCGTGCTGCCGGTTCCTACATGGATGATGGCACGTTTGCCGTGTTGGCAAACGAACACTCGCTGCGGCGTCAAAGTTCCGAAGCCGCCGAAGGTTTCGCGAGTTTTCGTGAAAAGCGCCGCGCTGCCTGGTTTCCAAAAGACGCATAAACCGCAACTCATCCACAACCCCTCGCTTGCTCATCCACTCACAACTACCGGCAACCGTTAACGTTTTTGTGATGGGTGGGCGAGAAACGATCGGGGATGAGACGCCGTTGGTTTCAACGGCCGGTGATGCGGTTTGCAACAGTGCTGCCGCTCACCGTTGTTGTTTTGTTGTGGCCACAAATCGCTGCGGCTCAGGTGCTGCTTTACACCTCGCCGGTCGAATATTCAGTGGTGCTACGCGGCTTTGATCCGCCTGATGCTACGTGGGGCAGCGGGCATCGTGGCGTGGACTTTGCTGCCCCCGACAGCGCAGTGATACGCGCTGCAGCCGACGGGATGGTCACGTTTGCAGGGCCAGTCGTAACGCACGTATGGGCGTCGATCGCACATGCCGACGGCCATCTGAGTACCTACGGGCCATTAACCGCACTGCGTGTACAGCCTGGCGACATGGTTACGCGTGGCACGGTGATTGGTCGGTTGGCTGCTGGCGGCCACGGGGCAGGTAACGCCGATCACGGGCTGCATTTTTCACTGCGTCACAACGGGGACTACATCGACCCGTTCTCCGTCTTGCCAGCCGGCGGGTTGGTCACGCTGGTAGGCGAGAGCATGTGGATGGCTGGTGGGGCCCCGCCACGCGCTCAAAGTAACTGGGGAGGTGGACGTTTGGGTGGTTTGCTCGTTCAAAGCAGCCGCAAAACCACCCTGCCATACGCTTACTATCCGCCAAACGCGAACCACTTGCTGCTTGTTGGCGGTTTGGCGACAAGCAGTGACAGTGACCTGCCAGATCCAGCGTTACTTGGGTATGCCGCGGACAGTGTGACCCGGTTTTCATATGCTGGACTCGATCAGCCCTACCAACCGGAACACACCTGGGATGGGCCGCTGGCGTACGTCGACTTGTTCGAAGAAACCTTGCGAGATATCGCGCTTCGTCAACCTGGGCGTGCCGTTGATCTGGTAGTTCATTCGCAAGGGGGACTTATTATCGTGGCGTATCTGGCGAGCCGTAATGCGCTAACCGACCCCACATTGCCACCGATTGGCAACGTCGTCATGTTTGGCGTGCCGATGAGCGGTTCTGACCTTGCCGCGCTGGGCGTGCTCATCCGTGACGAAATGGGTTTAAGCACGCCAATCGATGCGCTTCAGCGTTTCACCGGACTTGGCACGGACACGCTGCGACTGGACGCGCCAGCTATACGCGAACTTGACCCGCGTTCCGATGCGATCCGTTCACTATCAGATGCTTGGAAAGAGGCGTGGAACAGTGCCTTTGACGAGTTACCCCACGGGCCACTCGTGTTACGACCAAACGTGTTGAGTGTCGCTGGAGCTCACGATCTGGTGGTAGCCCCCGGCCGGACCCGAATCACCTCTGGGCAAATGCCAGAGGATGCCCAAGCGTTCCTTCACGAACGGGTGTTACCAGGCGGCCACGGGTCGATGAAACACACTGCTGCAGCCAATGAGACGATGTGGCGTTTTCTGGCAGGAGAAGAAATTGTTGAGTCAGACGGCTATCTGGCCCGTGCTGTAGGCGCGACGTTTGGTGGCCTCATAAGTGCTGCACGGTTTGCCCTGAGCGATCTGATGGTGCCCCGCCACCCAAGCGCAACTGGCTGTTTTGGCGTCAATCGGCTACTGTCGCGGTGTTAACACGCTCGTGTTAACCGGCATGCCCTGCATGCCGGTCCTTCTCATTTCACACGTCTGCTGACGGGCGGCCCTGGTGCCTTCGCACGCGAAGGTGGGTCGAGTTTTTACCTGGATGACGCAGGCGGAGGCCTAACCACATTTAAAGGAGAATTACGTGGCTGTTGTCACTATGCGCCAATTGCTTGAAGCAGGCGTCCATTTCGGGCATCAAACCCGCCGTTGGAACCCAAAGATGAGTCGTTTCATCTATGGTGAACGAGGCGGCATCTACGTCATCGACCTGCGTCAGACGGTCGGTCAAATCGAACGGGCTTACTCGTTCACCCGTGACTTGGTCGCCAAGGGCGGCACCGTCATGTTCGTCGGCACCAAAAAGCAGGCGCGCGACACTGTCCGCTTCCAAGCAGAACGCGTCGGGATGCCCTACGTCGTTGAACGCTGGATGGGCGGCATGCTCACCAACTTCTCGACGATCAAAAGCCGGGTTGCGAAACTTAAAGAACTTGAAGCAATGGAATCCCAAGGCACTTTTGCGTTGCTTCCCAAAAAAGAAGTAATCGTGTTGGGCCGGTTGCAAGAAAAGCTTGTCACCAACCTTGGTGGTGTGCGTGACATGCAGAAACTGCCTGATGCGATGTTCGTCGTCGACACCGTCATTGAAGAAAACGCGGTCCGTGAAGCCAACCGTCTTGGCATCCCGGTCATCGCGATTCTTGACACCAACTGTGACCCTGACGTCGTGCAGTACCCGATTGCCGGCAACGACGACGCGATCCGTTCTTCTGCGCTGCTAACGCGCATCATCGGGGACGCAATCGCTGATGGTCTGCTGCTGCGTGCGTCGCGTTCGCCAGACGAAGAACTGCGTGTTCAGGCCTTGAAAGCCACCGAATCGCAAGAAGGTGGCGACGCAAGCGAACCGAAAGCTGAATGGGAAATTGCACTGGAACGTCAGCAAGCCGCTGAGCAGGCAACCCGCGCTGCAGGTGAGCCAGCCAGTGAAGCTGCGCTTGTTCCCCCACCAGCCGAAGCGGAACCAGCCGAAGCGGACGCCGAGCAAGGCAGTTAGCCGCGGGTGAATAACCCGCCCATCGCCCGGTAAAGGAAATGTTGTGACGATCTCTGCTGCTGAAGTAAAAAAGCTGCGTGAACTAACCAGTGCACCCATGATGGCGTGTAAACAGGCACTGGTGGATGCTGACGGGGATATGACTCGGGCGGCTGAACTTGTGCGTGAACGCACTGGCGCCAAGATGGACGCCCGAGCTCAGGAACGCACCGCCTCTGAAGGCCTCGTATACACCTACATGCATGTGCCCACACCAGGGATGCCGGCAAAAGTTGGTGTCATGGTGCAACTGTCGTGCGAAACGGACTTTGTCGCGAAAGCCGAATCCGTACAGCAGTTGGCAAAAAATCTTGCCTTGCACATTGCGGCAGCAAAACCGCTCGTTGTACGAGTTGACGAGGTTGACGAAGCACTGCTGGAAAAAGAACGCGAATTTGCCCGTAAAGAAGCAGTTGAGCAGAACAAGCCTGAAGCGATCATCGAAAAGATTGTCGACGGCAAAGTCAAGAAGGTGTACGAAGACTGGGTGCTGTTGAACCAGCCGTTCGTTATGGACCCGGATCGCACCGTGCAAGATGTCATCACCGAAATTCAAGGCCTCGTCGGCGAGAAGCTCGAAGTGGCCCGGTTCGCCCGTTTCGCTGTCGGCGCGTAAAGCACAATGAATACCCCATCACAGTGTGGGTGCGGCTAGCCTCACCCACACTGTGACTTAAAGTCGTCATGGGGCACAGTGTGTGACGTTTCGATGACGTGAAAGGGAGCAGGGAACCGTGAGTAGCCGTACACCCTTACGCCGCGTCCTTCTGAAACTTTCGGGCGAAGCGTTCTCCGATCCTGAGGTGCGCGGCGGTATCGACCCGACGATCGTGTCGCAGGTCGCGGGTGAAATTGTTGCGTTGCAGCAAGCCGACGGCACCGAAGTTGCGATCGTTGTTGGCGGCGGCAATATTTTTCGGGGTAACTCACTCTCAGCATCTGGCATGGATCGTTCAAGCGCCGACCATATGGGCATGCTTGCCACCGTCATCAACGCCTTGGCGTTACAAGACGCAGTCGAAAAAGCCGGGATTGAAACCCGTGTCCAAACCGCCATCGAAATGCGTTCCATCGCCGAGCCCTACATTCGTCGTCGGGCCGTTCGCCATCTTGAAAAAGGTCGCGTTGTGATCTTCGCGGCAGGTCTTGGTGCCCCCTATTTCACCACCGACACCACGGCCGCACAGCGGGCCCTTGAGATCGGTGCTGAAGCAATTTTGAAAGGCACCCAAGTCGACGGAGTGTATGACAAAGATCCTAAACTTTACGCTGATGCGACACGGTTTGACACCATCGATTTTTTGACCGTGTTGAATAAAGGTCTGAAAGTGATGGATGCGACTGCCATCTCGCTGTGCATGGACAACAACCTGCCCATTGTCGTGTTTGAACTGTTGCGCGCAGGCAACATTGCCCGGGTCGTTCGGGGCGACGCCGTTGGCACATTGGTCCATGACGACGCGTAGCAGCCGCACGAAACAACGATTAAAGGAACGTCAATGAGTGTCGAGGAGATCAATAAAGATACGTCGTCGCGGATGCAACGTGCCGTCGATAAAGTCCAAGAAGACTTCTCTGGCATTCGAACGGGCCGAGCCAACCCAAAACTGCTCGACCGGGTCCTCGTCGAGTACTACGGCTCGCCAACCCCACTGCAGCAACTTGCCAACTTTTCGGTACCCGAACCGCGCATTCTGATGGTGAACCCATTTGATAAGTCGGCGATCAACGACATCGCAAAAGCGATTCGTGACGCCGACCTTGGGTTAAACCCGTCCAGTGACGGAGTGACATTACGGTGTGTATTTCCCGAACTTACCGCTGATCGCCGCAAGGAATACATCAAAATGGCGAAACAGGTCGCCGAAGACGGGCGCATCGCGGTCCGCAATATTCGTCGTAGCGCCAGAGACGCATTGCAGCGTCTCACCGATGAGGGAGACATCGGTCAAGACGAGCACGACCGTGCCGCCAAAAAGTTTGAAGACCTCACCGCTTCCTTTATCGCACAGATTGATGAGTTTCTCCACGCCAAAGAACAAGAACTTGCCGAAGTCTGAGGCCAACTGCCTGTTCGCTGGCAAGGTGAGACCATGAGCGACCGTCCACACGTCGGCGGACGTGACCTGTTGGCGGCAATCCTCGTTGGCATCGTGCTGGTTGCCACCGTCACCGTTGCCCTGTGGTGGCGCAGCGAACTATTCATTGCGGTCGTGCTCATCGCCGTTATCGCCGCCTTTGTCGATCTGACACGGGTCCTTGATGAGACACGCCGCCCATCACGCAGCGTGCTCATCGTCGCATCATGTGCGATCATGCCGGCAAGTTTCCTGTACGGGGCGAACGGCCAAATTGCCGGCGTACTGATCTTGCTTTTCGCAGCTGTCATCTGGCTGCTCGCTCGCGATGTCACAGCAACGCGTCTAAGTCGTACGGCCGCGACGATGCTGGCCGGCGTATGGGTGCTGGTGCCGGCATCGTTTGCACTGGTCATGATCAATGCCGACAACGGACAGCTAAGACTTGCCGCCGTCATCGGAGTCGTCGCCCTCACCGACATTGCCGGCTACGCCGTCGGGGTTCCGTTGGGACGCCACAAATTATCCCCGCGTCTCTCACCCAACAAGACGATCGAAGGGCTGGCAGGCGGAGTTGGTATCAGCGTCGTGGTAACCGCGTTGGGATGGCCACTGCTGTTTGACGCAACCGCGGTGTGGCAGGGAGCGATGTTTGGGTTCGTCGTGTCAGTTGCGGCAGTGTTAGGCGACATCGCCGAGTCAGGGGTGAAACGTGCCCTTGAAGTGAAAGATTTCGGCACGTTCTTGCCTGGCCACGGCGGAGTGCTCGACCGGATTGACGGTCTGGTGTTTGCCCTGCCGGTTGCTGCCGCCCTCTTTGCGGTGCTGTAAAGCCAAGCTGGACGGTGACGCGCCGCCCCAAGGTGCTTTACCCTCCCTAACGCGGCGTTGTATTAACGCTGTCACGTTGATGAAAGTTGGCAGCATGACCGGCACGGCAGTCGAGCGTCAAGACCCATACGCCTTGGATGTGGCTGCCCTTGAACAGTGGATGGGCGACGCTGGCGAACCGACCTACCGGGCCGGCCAGTATGCGGCATGGCTGAAACAAGGTGTGGATGACCCGTCGTTGATGACCAATCTTCCGGCCCCGTTACGCGACCGGTTGAAAGACGCCTTTCTCGGGTTAAACCCGACCGTCGTGGCCCACAAAATCGCCGACGACGGGCACACCCACAAATTGCTGCTCAAATTCGGTGACAGCGAAGCCATCGAAGTGGTCCTTATGCTGTATCCCAAACGGGCGACTGTCTGCATCTCCACGCAAGCTGGCTGTGCGATGGGATGCCCGTTTTGCGCCACCGGTCAGGCCGGATTTCGCCGCCAACTCACCACTGGCGAGATCGTCTATCAAGTCCTCATCATCAACCAGATGCTGGCAGATGGCGCATTCGTTACCGATGCCACAGCCATGCAACTGCCCTCACGGGTCACTAACGTCGTGTTTATGGGGATGGGGGAACCGCTCGCCAACCTTGAACCGACGTTGAATAGCGTCCGGTATCTCACGCATGTGGACGGATTGAATCTGTCTGCACGCCATGTCACCGTCTCAACGGTCGGGTTGGTGCCGGGCATTAAACGGCTGGCTGATACCGGCATTCCGGTGACTTTGGCCGTGTCGCTGCACGCCAGTACCGACCGGCTACGGAACGAACTGGTGCCAATCAACCGTGTGCATGCGTTGCGTGAACTCGAAGATGCCATGAAGGCCTACCGGCAACAGACCAATCGGCGGGTCAGCATCGAATGGTGCCTGATTGGGGATGTGAATGACGACGACGAGCAGGCTGATGCGCTTGCAGGTATCGCGCTACGCCATCGGGCACATGTCAATGTCATTCCGATGAACCCAACGCCCGGGGTGAAATGGAAAGAGCCCAGTGTGGCAGCAACCCGCCAGTTCATCAGCCGCCTTGAAGCCCGCAAAGTTGCTGTCACGTTGCGTGACACGCGCGGCCGCGATGCCGATGCGGCCTGCGGTCAACTGTTAGCGTCATACACGGTCGATTCAGGCAAGCGTCTACCGGTTGCGGTTGGTGCCGTTGAACGGGTCGAACGGTTAAAGCCATGACCGCCGCACCGAAACGGCTTGTTCTCTTAGGAGCTACCGGTTCAATCGGCCAACAGGCCCTTGAGGTCGTCGCCGCACATCCGGGCGCGTTCGACATTGTCGGGGCATCTGCCAACCACAACGCGGCGGCACTCGCTGATTTGGCAGGGCGCTTTTCGGTCGGCACGCTGGCTGTTGCTGACCGTGACGCGGCCGCACAATTACGCCACCATACAAATGCGCAGGTGATTGACGGACCGCTGGCAGCTACCGAACTTGCCGCACTTGACTGCGATCTAGTTATGAACGGCATTACGGGCGCGGTTGGTTTGGGGCCAACGTTGGCGGCACTGAACGCCGGCACGCCTGTGGCGTTAGCGAACAAGGAAAGTCTAGTTGCCGGCGGAGAACTCGTGGTCGCTGCGGCCATGCGGGCTGGCGGACGTGAACATGCGCTCATTCCGGTCGATTCGGAGCATTCTGCGCTGGCTCAGGCGCTTCGCGGCGGCTCCCGACGTGAAGTAGCAAAACTGACGTTAACTGCATCCGGTGGGCCGTTTCGGGGTCGAACACGCGCCGAACTTGCTCAGGTTACCCTCGCCGATGCGCTGAAACATCCGACCTGGACGATGGGCCAGATGGTCACCATCAACTCGGCGACGATGATGAACAAAGGTCTTGAAGTGATCGAGGCTCATCATCTGTTCGGGATTGGATACGACCAGATTGAGGTGGTAGTGCATCCCGAATCGGTGGTGCATTCGATGGTGCAGTTTGTTGACGGATCAACGCTGGCGCAACTCTCCCCGCCAGACATGCGGCTGCCTATTCAACTTGCTATGGCATGGCCAAACCGGCTTGATCACGCGTTCGTGGCCTGTGACTTCACCCAACCACAAACACTCAATTTTGAACCAGTCGACCGTGACGTATTTCGGGCGCTGGATCTTGCTATTGATGCGGGGACGCGTGGTGGCGGCTATCCGCTGGTAGTAAATGCCGCCAACGAAGAAGCAGTTGGCGCGTTTGTGCACGACAACTTGGCGTTTCTTGCGATTGCCGAGGTGGTCGCTGACACGCTGGAACGGTATGCCCAAACACACCCTACGCCGCCACGTGATGTCGACGATGTCACGCAGTTAGACCGGTGGGCACGAAGGACCGCAGCCACGGTCTTAACGAAGCGAGGTTGTGCATGAGTTCAGGTGTTGCCATCACCCTGTTTTTTGTTGCGATTCTCGTGGCTGTACTTATCCACGAACTTGGGCATTTAGTAGCTGCGAAAGCTTTCGGTATGCGAGCTGACCGTTACTTCGTCGGCTTTGGACCCACCCTGTATGCCCGTCAGATCGGTGAAACCGAGTATGGGGTGAAGCTGTTTCCTCTGGGTGGATTTGTCACCATTCGGGGGATGGGCGATCAGGATGAACGTCGCCAACCGGTGTACGACGTTGTCGCAGGCGAACTTGATCAAAGCCCCGCCGGCACGTTTTCGTCAGCATTTTGTGACCGGCTTGAAGATCTGCTGAAAGAACGTGGTGCTTCACGTCAAGTGCGCGAACGCATCCGCCGTCGCATTGAAGCGTTTGCCGGCAACGACGATCAGGCTGACACAACCCACGCTGAAGTGAGCCGGGACCGGTATCTCACGGAAGTCCTCACCACCGAAATTGGCACATCAGCACGTGTGGGTGACCTGGCCTGGCGTGTGTTTCGTGGCGACGAACAGCGGTTTTATCAAGACCGTCCGCCGTGGCAGCGTGCGGTGGCTGTTGTGGTCGGTCCGGCAACCCATCTGCTGGTTGCGTTCGGACTACTGTTTTTTGCCTACCTCACGTTCACCCTACCAACGGCCGAACCAAGCCAGACGGTTGGTTCGATCGTTGACGACTCGCCGGCTCAAACGGGCGGATTACAGGTCGGTGACACGATTCTTCGGGTCGGTGGAACACCGGCAGACACGTTTGCGGCTACTCGTGAACTGATTCGTTCCCAACCCAATGAACCACTTGCCTTTGATGTGCAACGTGACGAAGAACAACTGCGCCTCATCATCACACCAAACGCGGTGGTGGATGAAGCAACCGGCGAAACAGTTGGTGTCGCCGGGTTCTTGCCGGCACCGCGTGAACGCAAACTGACGTTTAGTGAAAGTGTGATCACCGCAGCTCGCGGCAGTGATCTGCATCCGCTGGGTGGAGTGGCGCCTATGGTGAATGCGAGTGTGCGAGGCATCGCAACCATTTTTTCTCCCTCGGGGCTTGGCTCGTTGGTATCGACCTCCGTTGGGGCGCAAGACCGTGACCCCGACGGTGCCGTGTCGGTAATCGGAGTTGCGTCTTTGGCCGGCCAAACGGCCGATTCAGGGCCAAATGGTGTGTTTGCGCTGCTGTTTTTGATCGCCTATGTCAACGTGTTCTTGTTTATCTTTAACCTGCTGCCGTTGCCGCCGTTTGATGGCGGACATCTGGCTGTGCTGTCGATTGAAAAAGTGGGCACGGCGGTGCGCCGTCGGCGTGGCCGCCACGGCGTGTTCCGGGTGGACCCGCGCGTCATTACGTCGGTGGCAATCCCCGTTTTTGCGGTGCTGCTGGTGGTGCTCGTCGCAACCGTTTGGCTTGACCTACGTAACCCGTTGACGTTTGGCTAGAGGTACCTTGTTGGTGTTCGTGCCACGGTGAAGGAGCAGCCCATGAAGACCCCGCCTGTTGCCCTGCCGCTTGCAAATGGCGCGCCGGCTCAGGAAGGCCTTGCGGGACCCGTTCGGCGCCAGTCACGTCAGATCACCCTTGGCCCGTTGAAGGTCGGTGGTGACGCTCCGGTGAGCGTGCAAACCATGACGGTGACACCAACGCACGAAGCTGACCTGACGTTACAGGCGATTGCTTCGGCCCAAGCTGCCGGTGCAGATGTGGTCCGGGTCGCGGTGCCGCGTCGCGAAGATGCCGAAGCGTTGCAATACATCGCTGAACATGCGCGCATTCCGGTGATTGCCGACATCCACTTCCAGTGGAAATATGCGGTCCTTGCCATCGAAGCCGGCTGTGCTGGGGTTCGCATCAATCCGGGCAACATCAAATTTCACGACAAAGTGGCGCTCCTTGGCCGCCTTGCAAGCGACGCTGGTGTGGCGATTCGTATCGGGGTGAACGGCGGGTCGCTTGAAGATGACATTTTGGCGCAGTTTGGTGGCCCCACACCCGAAGCGATGGTCGCTTCCGCGTTACAAGAAGTCCGTCTGCTTGAAGACGTCGGGTTTTACAACACCAAAATCAGTGTGAAGCATTCCGACCCGTGGGTAATGATCCAGACCTACCGTCTGCTTGCTCAGCGTTGTGACTATCCGCTGCATCTGGGAGTCACCGAAGCAGGCCCGCTTCACACCGGCTCGATTAAATCGGCTGTTGGCATCGGCGCGCTATTAGCTGAAGGAATTGGGGACACCATCAGGGTGTCGTTGTCTGCCGATCCGGTCGAAGAAGTCAAAGCAGGTATCGCCATCCTTGAAGCATTACATCTGCGTGAACGTGGCCTTGATGTTGTGTCCTGCCCGTCGTGCGGGCGCGCTCAGGTCGACGTGTGGACGCTGGCTGAAGACGTCCAAAAAGCCCTCGAGGGCCTCGATGCACCCCTACGGGTTGCCGTGATGGGCTGTGTTGTGAACGGACCAGGCGAAGCTCGCGAAGCGGACCTTGGGGTGGCTGCCGGCAACGGCAAAGGCGACATTATTCGCAAGGGCGAAAAAATCGCCACCGTACGAGAAGAAGACATCGTCGAAGCACTCGTCCATTACGCCAATGAGATGGCTGATGAAATTCGTGCCGAACGCGGTGAAGGCGCCCCGGTCGTAGCCTAAACTCCCTGCCGATCGTTAGCCGCCAGCAGGTCTGCGTGCTACAGTCGCATCGCTCGCGGGCTTCACGGCCCGCCATGTTGTGTTGAATGATCAGCAAACCCGTACGACGAGTGGACACGAATCACACACGGTGATACGGCGCATACAGTCTGCGACGGCCGGCCCGCTGGGCCGGCTGTTTGTTCACTAAAACACCCACAGAACGTGTTTTTTGCCGACAAAACCCCCAATATTTCCCTTACGAACACACCAAGGAGGTAGCGCCATGAGTGACGCGGTGAGTTCAGTAGTGTGGGAATTAGCGCAGGGCGCTGCCGGCGAATTCGAAGCTCAGGTGCTCGACATCACCTTTACCCCACATCAATCCCGTGCCGTGCTGCGGGTTATTGTCGAACCGGTGGACGAAACCATTGACAGTGTCGACATCGATGTCATCGCGCGCCTGTCACGTGCGCTTGCACGCGCGCTGGATGACGCCGACCCGATCGCATCAAAATACGTGCTTGAGGTCAGTTCACCAGGGGCAGATCAGCCACTGCTGCGGCCGCGCGATTTTCGCCGCAATATCACTCGCACGGTGGTGGTGGAACATCCGTCATTCGACATGCCAGTAACCGGCCGGATTGATGCAGTCGACGAGGACACGGTCGTTCTTGCTAACGGCGACAGTGCGACCGTGACGGTGCCCCTGACGGGAATAACGTCAGCCCATGTTGTGCTGCCGTGGTGAGGATTTTGGAGGCAAACTGTGAAAAACGTTGATATCGACGCCCTACGGCAGATCGAACGCGAAAAAGGGATCGATCTCCTCACCGTCGTGGAAGCTTTAGAGTCTGCGATTGCGTCCGCCTACAAGCGTTCGCTGCAAGAAACTGCCGATGAGACCCGGGTGTCAATTGACCGGATCAGCGGCGAAGTTGTGCTGTTCGCGCAGGAACTTGACGATGATGGCAACATCGTTTCCGAATGGCGCGAAGAACCAACTGACCTGGGACGTATCATCGCTCAAACAGCGAAACAGGTGCTGTTGCAGCGGTTACGTGAAGCTGAACGCGAAGTTGCTTACGGCGAATTTGTCGGCCGTGAAGGCGATATTGTCTCTGGCACTGTCAGCCAGCAACACAACGTCACTCTGATCGAACTTGGCCGAACCGAAGCACTGCTACCGTTCGCTGAACAGATCCCAAACGAACGGCTCGAACACGGCGCCTACACCCGTGCGGTCGTGATCGAAGTACGCAAGCAACAACGCGGCGCTCAAATCATTGCCTCACGCACCCACCCGGCGCTCGTAGTTGGCCTGTTCGCCTTAGAAGTCCCCGAAATTGAGGCTGGCATCGTCGAAATCAAAGGCATCGCCCGCGAAGCGGGACATCGCACCAAAGTTGCCGTGATGTCCCACAACGCAGACGTCGACCCGGTCGGTGCATGTGTCGGCCCGGCCGGTCAGCGTGCCCGCAGCGTGCAAAAAGAGCTCCACGGCGAAGAACTCGAACGCATTGACATTATCCGCTGGGCAGATCAGCCAGAAGATCTTGTCGCTAACGCGCTCTCGCCAGCAAAAGTCGCCAACGTCTACCTGTATCCCGACGACGGTACGGCGCTGGTGATCGTGCCTGACTACCAGCTATCGTTGGCGATTGGCCGTGAAGGCCAAAACGCGCGCTTGGCTGCACGGCTCACCGGCTGGCGGATCGACATCAAATCAGAAAGCCAGTTTGCCGAAGAACAACAAGCGTTCCAGCAGGCGTTTGACGCCGGTTTGATCGACGAATTCGGTAATCCGCTCTCCGACGCCGGCACCAAAGCGATCGAAGATGCCTACGTGACTGCCGAGGCGGCCCGACAGGCTGCACTTGACGATCAGGAAGCTGACGGGGACGATACTCCTGCTGTGAAAGACACCACCGACGGGGCGTAAAGTCTCGCCAAACCACGGCACTATGACGGAAAGGAAGTACCCTTGCATGGCGATACGCCTCGCGTACCGCTACGCACCTGTGTTAGCTGTCGTACAGTGAGCCCCAAAAGCACACTTGTTCGACTGGCGCGAACGGCTACTGATGTTCGCGCCGATCCTGACACACGGCTTCCCGGTAGGGGGGCATACATTTGTCCGACACCGCAGTGTGTTGCGCTGGCTCGCCGGCGCGACGCAGCAGTACTGCGTCGGGCGTTACGACTCCACAACGCGTGGGGCCCGCAATGCACCGCCGCGCTTGACCAACTGCATGACACGGTGGAATACCACCGAGCGTGATACCACGCTGTGAGGAGTGAAAACACGTGAGCAACAAGGTCCGCGTGTATGAATTGGCCAAAGAGTCAGGACTTCATAATCGTGAAGTCCTGCGTCGTCTTGAAGACTTAGGGATTGAGGCCAAAAGCCACTCCTCATCGGTCGCTGACGCTGACGCCGCCCGTTTTCGTGATTCGTTAGGGCGCTCAGAAGATGACCGCAAAAGCGACGATGATGCCCGGCGCAAGCGTGAACAAGATGAACTCGAGCGATATCGCGCAATGGCAACGCCTGCGGCGCCAGAGAGCAAGAAAGCGGCCAAAGTGCTGCCTCCGCATCTGCGTCAACAGCAAGTCGCCGAAGAAGCAACAGCGGAAGTGCCGGCTGGAACCACAGCCTCACCTGCCGCATCTGCCGATACGCCAACTGCGGCCACAGTAACGCCTGAAGCGTCAGCGCCTGAGGCATCAACAGCCGCATCTGATGCTGCAGCTGCAGCGATGCGTATGCCTGGTGCACCACCGCCACGCTTAAAGCCAGGCGAAGCGCCGATGCGCCCTGCAACCCGAGTTGCGCCGCCGGTGACCACACCGCCGCCAAGTGCCGAACCTGGGCAAGCAGTCGGTGAAAAACGGCCGAGCGCGAAAGGTCTGCCCCAAGAGGGCACTGGCCGACGCGCCGTCCCGCCACCGCTGCGTAAAGCCCCCCCACGACCGCAAGCACCCGCGGGCGCCCCGCGCCAAGGTGCTGGCGCGCCGTCGTCGGCACGCCCACAGCGTGCAGCAGGTGATGCCGGCAAACCCCGTACGCCGTCAAGCCCGTACCGTCAGTCTCCAGCAACCCGCGGCCCGCAAGGGCTTGGCGGTGGACCTGGTGGAGCGCCAAGCGGTGGTCCTGGTGCGCCTGGTGGCGCTCCGGCAGGAACTGGCAAAAGCCGGAAAAAGAAGAAGCGGGAGCGCACTTCGCCCGAGGAGCAAGAAGTCCAACAGCGCGGTCCGCTGCGGCGCGACATTCCGCTTGAGGATCAAATCACCATTGAGCGAGTTGAAGTCGTGTCGGGTGTCACCGTGGGAGAACTCGCGGACAAGCTCGGTGTGGCTGGCGCGGCGCTGGTGAAAAAAGTGTTTGAGATGGGTGAGATGGCGACTGTGCAGCAAACACTGCCAGACGACACGGTCGAAATCATCTGCGCTGACCTGAGTGTTGAGGTGTATTTCCTCTCTGAAGAGGAACTCGAATTTGGCGTGGAAACTCCCGATATCGATGCTGATCTAGTGTCACGTCCGCCGATTATCACTGTCATGGGTCACGTTGACCACGGTAAGACCCTGTTGTTGGATGCGATTCGTCTGACTGACGTCGTGTCCACCGAAGCTGGTGGGATCACCCAGCACATCGGTGCCTACCAGATTTCAAACGGCGACCGACGTATCACATTTATTGACACGCCCGGTCACGAAGCATTCACCGCGATGCGTGCTCGTGGCGCGCAGATCACCGACGTTGCGATTCTGGTAGTTGCGGCAAACGACGGTGTGATGCCACAAACACGCGAAGCAATTGCGCATGCCAAAGCAGCCCAAGTGCCAATCGTGGTTGCCATCAACAAGATGGATGTTGAAGGCGCTGACCCGACCAAGGTGATGGCACAGTTAACTGAAGTAGATGTGGTCGCCGAGTCTTTTGGCGGCGATGTGCCGATGGTTCAAGTATCCGCCAAAACCCGTCAGGGACTTGACGAACTGCTGGAAGTAGTGCTGTTGCAAGCAGACTTGCTTGAACTGACTGCCAACCCGTCTAAACAGGCGCGTGGCCGTGTTGTTGAAGCCCACCTAGATCGCGGTCGCGGACCGATTGCAACGCTGCTGGTGCAAGGTGGCACGCTGCATCGCGGCGATGTGTTGGTTGCTGGTACCGCCGACGGCAAGATCCGTGCGATGTTTGATGAAAACGGTAACACGATCGATGTGGCTGAACCGGCCCGTCCGGTTCAGGTCGTTGGGTTGACTGAGGTTCCTGAAGCAGGCGACGAGTTCCGTGTTGTTGATGCTGAACGCCTCGCCCGTGATGTTGCACAACGGCGTTCGGCACGTGAACGACGCAAGGAACTGGCCGAACGACGCCCAAGCACCCTGGAAGAATTCACTTCTGCGGTGCAAGCTGGCGGCAAAGCCGTCTTGAACGTCATTATCAAAGCGGACGTCTCCGGTTCAGCTGAAGCACTTGAAGACGCACTACTCAAACTCGAACTGGAAGAAGTCCAAGTGAGAGTGTTGAGCAAAGGTGTCGGCGCAATTTCGCAAGGTGACGTGCGGCTCGCGGAAGCGTCTGACGCCATTATTGTGGCGTTCAACGTCCGTCCTGGAGCCAACGCCCGCGAAGAAATTGAACGCACCGGAGTGGACGTCCGCACTTACCGGATCATCTACGAAGCCATTGAAGACATTCAGGCTGCAGTGAAGGGCTTGCGTGCACCGGAGTTCCGCGAAGAAATTCTCGGTGAAGCTCAGGTACGTGAAGTGTTCAAGACACCACGCGGATTTGTGTTCGGTTGCATGGTGACACGTGGCGAAGTGCAGCGTGACGCCGGCGTACGGGTGATTCGCGAAGGCGTTGTCGTAGCCGAAGACACTATGTCGTCACTGCGTCGCTTTAAAGACGACGTCCGTGAGGTCCGCGAAGGCTTCGAATGCGGGATTGGTCTGGACAAGTTCCAAGACGTGAAAGAAGGCGACGTCATTGAGGCGTTCCGCAGCGTCGAAGTTGCCCGCGACTGACCGCCACTGAGGTAGTAGGTAGCAACGGTGCGTGATCACATACAGGCGGACGTCACGGTCGGCACTGCCATGGTTGATCTGCACATCCCGGCCGCACAGTCGTTAAAAGATCGCCGTAGTGTGGTCAGCCGGGCTGTCGCCGCGCTCAAAAATGAGCTTGGTGCCAGTGTTGCCGAAGTGGGCGGTCAAGACCTGTGGCAACGTGCCATTCTTGGCGTAGCCGTGTGTGCACCGTCACCGTCAAGTGTTGAACGCACGATCGGCCGCATCACCGAAATGATCGAACGTGATCCGCGCGTCATGGTGGTGCGGGTCATGCCGGTGTATGACACGCACACCTACCCCTAACGAGCTGCTCTGCCTTAAGCTTGATTGTGTCTCTGGGCAAGAAACGCTCCACTGTTCGCGGCATTTGGCCCGTGCGACGAAAGTTGGAATGAGCGTGGACGTATCAGGACGCGTGCTGGTTTGTGATCCGCCAGTCGAACGAACCACTGCGCGTATCGACCCCAGTGAACGAGCAACGCATGTAGCCACGATGCTTAACGTCTTGTATGACGGCAGGGCGGGTATTGCCCCGCTTGATGTTGCCTATGCGATAGTGGGCAGCCGAGAAACGGCGATCAAACGCATCTTTGCGGCCAAGCGCCACAGTTATGAGAAACCAAGCGGGCTGCTATCGACGTGGGAGATGAGTCAAGAAATTCATCTGCTGTCCGATGACAAACACGACATGATTCGCACCCTCATCGTTGAAGACGACCTGCCGTTTTCGGTGGTTGCACCGTTTGACTCGTCCCATCCGTTTTTCCAGGTCGTAGACCTGTTTGTGATAAAGAACTCCATCAAAGCACAAACCCTCGACATGTTGCTCAACGCCGGACAGTTCCATGACGAACTAGCTAGGCAGTCGTTTGCGCACGGCAAACCCGTGTTTGGTTCCAGTGCGAACACCTCGTTGACGGGGAGCAAATATCGGTTTGAAGACGTTGACGCTGAAGTGCGGGAAGCTGCCGATTTAAGCGTCGACTATGGCATGTCGCGGTATGCCAACCGCGACGGCCGTTCGAGCACCATCATCGATTTTCGTGATTTCACGGTAATCCGTCCCGGGGTCGAATTTCCGCGTATCTGTGCTGCGTTTGCTACCCGTTATGGAGTGACGCTCACAGCAGCGAACTGATAAATTTTGGGTGATGACACGGGCATACGCCATAGAGAGGGCGGATCATGAGTGACGAGGCATATAGCGCAGCTGGGTTTGGCGCTACCACGGTCGGGTATGGCGAGCGCATGGGAATCCTGGTTGTTGATTTCCAGCGTGGCTTTATCGATGCGAAATTCACCCTTGGTGGCAGCGATTTGGTTGCTCGCGCCGTCACAAACAGCGAGATTCTTCTGGCTGAAGCACGCCGCTATCAACTGCCAGTCATCCAAGCGTACGAAGCTAGCTGTGGTGAACGCGACATGTTGAACTGGAAGATCCCTGCGGTGCTCACCGACTTTCATGTTGGACGGGAAGAAACTGAACTTGACGCACGCCTGTATGACCCGTCCTATGACGTGGTGGTGCGCAAAATTGGCCCGTCCCTACTGTTCCAAACCCCGGCAATTCAACACCTGGTCAAAGAACGGGTCGACACGGTGATCGTGATCGGCTGCAACACCTCAGGTTGTGTGCGAGCAACTGTCGTTGACGCTTTTTCGTACGGTTTTCGTGTGATCGTGCCTGAAGATTGCTGTGGCGATGTCGAACGTGGCCCTCACGACGACAACTTGCGCGATGTGAATCGTCGCTACGCTGACGTGGTAACGATGGACGACGTAATTAACGCTATGCGTGAGCGCTACGGAGCCAACGACGAGACCTAATCGTTGACGGCTGTAGATGCCACCAAAAGCGCGTCCCTAAGCCAGCGTCAAAGGACATCGTGTGGCTCGCAAACGCAACCCGCGGACAGACAAGCAGGTACGCACAGCCATCGCTGACCTGCTCGAACAGCAGGCAGATCCACGTCTGCGGTTTGTCACGATCACCGACGTTGATGTCACGCCCGACCATGAAGTCGCCACCGTGTATTACGCGTCGTTGAACCCCGATGTGGTGCGCAACGATCCGCGCGGACCCCGGGGAGACAAAGTCGCAAGTGCTACGGATGTTGCTAATGCTTTAGTGTCGGTCACCCCACGAATTCGTGGCGCTGTGTCGCGACGGGTCGGTTTGCGAACCACTCCAGAACTGCGTTTCATCGCTGATCCGGTTCAAGAACAGGCGCAACGAGTCGATGACCTTCTGCGGCGAATCGAACCGGTCGGTGATACCGAAACGCCAGTGGATCAGTCGCTGTATAAAGCTCCACGCGAAGAGGCGTAGCCGGTGGGTCGCAGACCGCGTCCCCGCGGCCCGGTAATTGACGCGGTATTGGTAGTCGATAAGGCATCCGGTCCAAGTTCACACGATTGTGTGGCGGCAGTCCGTCGGGTCGTCGGACATTCACGGGTCGGTCATACCGGCACGCTGGATCCGCTGGCAACCGGCGTGCTGATCTGCTGTGTAGGCAGGGCAACTCGGCTGGTGCCTTATCTGCAAGGCGGCATGAAAACGTATGTGGCGACCGCCATGCTTGGCGTAGCGACCGACTCGTATGACGCTATGGGTGTGACCACCGCCACAAGGGATGCATCCGGTCTTGACCGTGACACGATCGCCCAAGCCCTGGCCAGTTTCGTTGGTATCCACCAACAAATTCCGCCCATGGTCTCGGCAGTAAAAGTCGACGGGGAACGGCTGTATGCCAAAGCACGCCGCGGCGAAGCAGTAGAACGACCCTCACGCAACGTCACCATTGACGCAGTGACCCTTGACGACTTCGTACCAGGGGAGCGGGCAACAGTGACGTTTCGTGTCACATGCGGTCCTGGCACTTATATCCGTACGATCGCGCATGATCTTGGGGTCATGCTTGATGTCGGAGCACACCTCACGAGCCTGCGACGCACCGTCAACGGCGGCTTTCACGTGGATCAAGCCGTAACCATTGATGAACTTCACGCCGAATCGTGGCAAAGTCATGCAGTTGACGTCGTTGCTGCGGTGAAGCTCCACATGCCGGTTGTGACCGTTACCGACCGCGACACCGTGCTTGCTTTAACGCATGGCGGTGCGTTTACCCACACGCCAGGGCAAGGACCGGTGGCGGTTGTTGCCCACCAAACAACGGGTACGCCAACGCTCGTTGGCATCTACGATGGCGCCGACACAGGGGTTCTTCGTCCTGCCTGTGTTCTGCTGCGTCCAGAGGAGCTGTCATGACCCAGGTGCTGTTTGGCCTTCAAGCGGTAACTCCTCAACCGTCAGTGTTGACAATCGGCAACTTCGACGGGGTGCATGTTGGCCATCGTGCGTTACTGCAGCACGCGGTCAACCATGCACGCCACGCCGAAGTTCGTTCGGTGGTGATGACGTTTGACCCACACCCAAACGCGGTGCTTGGACGCGGCGACGCTCCCAAAAAAATTCAGCCATTGGACGATCGTCTTGCCACACTGGCAGCATCTGGCGTTGATCTGGTCATTGTGATGCCGTTCACTCATGCCCTAGCAGCACTGAGCGCAGAACAGTTTGTCCGTGACGTCCTGTTGGACCCGTTGGCGGTGATCCGGGTCGTCGTGGGCGACAACTTCCGATTTGGTCGTGATGCAGAAGGTGATGTCAACTATCTGACGAATGCCGGCGAACAGCACGGATTTGCAGTCGACGTGTTTGAACTGCTGGAACTTGACGGGGTGGCGGTCTCGTCAACCAAACTGCGTGAGCGCATCTCACGGGGCGACATGGCATGGAGCGCTGCTGCACTGCGACGGCCGTTTGCGTTAACCGGCCAGGTAGTGCACGGCGAAGCCAGAGGACGAACGTTGGGGTTTCCGACGGCCAACGTGGCGGTCGCAGACGACCTGGTGTTTCCCGGCAACGGGGTGTACGCGTGTGTGGCCGAGGTGAACGGTGAACGCTTCCCAGCCGTAACGAACGTGGGTGTGCGCCCAACGTTTGGTGGGATTGAACCGCGCATCGAAGTGCACCTCATTGATGTCTCGCTTGATCTATACGGCCAAACGCTTACGGTGGCGTTCATCGCCCGGATCCGCGACGAACGCCAGTTCGACGGAATCGATGCGTTGGTGACTCAAATCGGTAAAGATCGTGACCATGCGCGCGCCATGCTTGCCATTCATGGGACGAACTAACGTTTGCCACTCTGCGCGTTCTATGCCACACTAGCGAGTAACCACCCAGTTTCGGGTGGTTCTGCCGTGCCCGCATCGGGTGTCGGGGCGTAGGTGTTTACACCACGAGAACCAGCGTGACGTTTCGTGACGCACGTTTTTCCCGCCCCCACGAGAACTTGTTCTCACCCGACGGTCAGGGTCCTACACGAACCGGAGATCCAGTTGGCTGTCACACTGCCGAACGACAAAACCGAAATCATCACCCGCTTCGCCCGCACCCCGGGCGACACAGGCTCACCTGAGGTTCAGGTCGCGTTGATTACACAACGCATCACGCACCTGACCGGACACTTAAAAGTGCACAAGCATGACCATCACTCCCGCCGTGGGCTGCTGATGCTCGTCGGTCAGCGGCGACGCCTGCTGAACTACTTAAAAGACAAAGACATTAATCGTTATCGTGAGTTGATCGCAGAACTCGAACTGCGACGCTAAAACCTTGGGCCAGGACCCCTCACGGGGGTCCTGGCCTTTTGATGTACCTGAAAAACGGGTCGCATCACGCGTTGGTCCCATACGCGTCGGACGTCAGTGGAGACGCCTCGTCACAACGACAGACGAGCCGCCCTCACTGATGCGCCGGCACCTCGAGGACCTACGCGAACCACACAGCAAGCCGTATCGAACGGCTTACTACGCGTAAGGAGGCCCAGATGGGCGCTTTAGGAACATTCGAACACTCCGTCGAAATTGACGGCAAAACCATCACTTTTGAAACCGGCAAACTTGCCGCACAGGCAGGCGGCGCAGTCGTCGTATCGCTTGGTGATACCAAAGTGCTGTCCACGACCACTGCTGGACCGCCGAAAGAATTCCTCGGTTTCTTCCCGCTCACCATCGAAGTTGAAGAGCGGATGTACGCCAACGGGCGTATCCCAGGCTCATTCTTTCGACGTGAAGGACGTCCGTCAGAAAACGCCATTTTGGTGTGTCGTCTCACTGACCGTCCGTTGCGCCCCACGTTCGCTGAGGGCCTGAGAAACGAAGTTCAGGTCGTCAACACAATTATTCAAACCACACAGTTTGACCCGTATGACGTGGTTGCCATGAACGGCTCGTCGCTTGCCACCATGCTCTCTGGCATCCCCTTCTTTGGGCCCGTTTCGGCCGTACGTTACGCACTGATGCGTGACGGTAGTTGGGTCGCATTCCCGTCATTTGAAGAACTCGAAGAAGAAGCCGTGTTCAACATGGTGATCTCTGGCCGGGTTGAACCAGACGGTGAGGTTGCGATCCTCATGATCGAAGCCGAAGCAACCCCAGACGCCTGGATCAAAATCGAGATGGGTGCACTCGCCCCGACCGAAGAAGTAGTGGGACAGGCGATCGAATCGGTGAAACCGATCATCCGCGCCCTCTGCGAAGCACAAAACGCGCTCGTAGAGAAAGCCGGCCGTCGTGACGCTGGCGAGTACCCGCTGTTTCCCGACTACGCCGACGAGATCTTCACGTTGGTGTCTGACGCCGCAGCAACCAAGATTGAAGCGATCTACCGCGACTCAACGGGCAAAGAAGCCCGTGACGAAGCCTTGTCAGAACTGCGTGCCACGGTCGTTGCTGACGTGACTGCGAACGGTCCTGAGGACATCAGCGAAAGCCAGCGCGGATCGCAAGCGCGCGAAGCGTTTCGTTCGGTCGAGAAAAAGACCGTGCGTCGCTTGATTGTCAACGACGGTTTCCGAGTCGATGGGCGTGGCGTCGCAGATCTGCGGCCTGTCACCGCCGAAGTTGGTGTGTTGCCGCTTACCCACGGTTCAGCGCTGTTCCAGCGCGGCGAAACCCAGGTGCTGTCCGTGATCGCACTTGGCACGGCACGTGACAGTCAGCGTCTTGACACGCTCGACCCCAACGCCGAGAAAATGTTTATGCACCACTACAATATGCCGCCCTACTCGACCGGTGAAGCCGGCCGTGTCGGTACGCCAAAACGGCGTGAAATCGGTCACGGTGCACTCGCAGAACGTGCCATTGTTCCCGTGCTGCCGTCGCAGGCTGAATGGCCGTACGCGATGCGGGTCGTCTCGGACATTTTGAGTTCAAACGGTTCAACGTCGATGGGTTCAGTGTGTGCCACCTCACTGGCCTTGATGGACGGCGGCGTGCCAACACGCGCTGCGGTCGCTGGCATCGCTATGGGCCTGGTGTTTGAGAACGGCAAGTACACGACCTTGACAGACATCCAAGGAGTTGAAGACTTCTTTGGTGACATGGACTTCAAAGTTGCCGGTCCTGACAAGTTCATCACTGCTTTGCAGTTGGACACGAAACTGGCCGGTATCCCTGCCAACGTCCTTCAAGACGCGCTGATGCAGGCTCGTGAAGCACGCCTTGCCATTCTTGAGGTGATGGACGCAGCCCTTGAAGCGCCACGCGACGAAGTTGCCGAAACGGCTCCTCGCGTCGAGATTGTTCATATTCCACAAGACAAGATCGGTGCGATCATCGGCCCTCGCGGGGCAATCATTAAAGAACTGGTTGAGGTGACCGGCGCACAGATCGATGTTGATGAGGAGAATGGCCGCGGGATCGTCAAGATCTACGCCAGCTCACGCGAGATCGCTAAAGACGCTCTTGACCGTGTGAACGCCATCGCCAACCCACAGCTGCCTGAGGTGGGGGAGCGGTACAACGCTACGGTCGTAAAGACCGTCGACTTTGGTGCGTTCGTGTCGTTGATGCCAGGCACCGACGGTCTCGTGCACATTTCGGAACTGTCGAAGATGGCCGGTAAGCGTTTGAACCACGCCGATGATGCTGTTGAAGTGGGCCAGCTGGTGCTTGTCGAGGTGAAAGAAATCCTTGACGGGGGCCGCAAATTCAAGCTCGAATATGTCGGTGTCAAAGGTGGAGCTGCAAGCCCCGCCCAAGCTAGCGACGATGACACGGCTACAGAGGTGACCTCGCCGGCAACACCTGGGGTAACTTCAGAGCCGTCTCGTGATCGCGGTGGTGAACGCACCCGCACCCGCCGTCGTACCCGCGAATAATCTCATCATGTAAACGTTGGCGGCACGGGCAACCGTGCCGCCAACTATGTTGTTAAAGGGCAGTAGTGACCGTTCAACAAAGCGTTACCCCAAGTGGCATCACGGTGATCACCGAAACGTTGCCTTGGGTGCGCTCCGCCGCCCTTGGCATGTGGGTTGGTGTTGGATCACGCGACGAAACTGTCGACGAATGGGGCGCATCCCATTTCCTTGAACATCTCCTGTTCAAAGGCACAGCGTCACGTTCTCAACGCCAAATCGCGGAAACATTTGACCGTATCGGCGGGGATGCGAACGCGTTCACCACAAAAGAGACCACCTGCTTTCACGCCCGAGTGCGTGACGTCGATCTGGCCGATGCGTTTTCGGTGATCGCCGACATGCTGGTCGCTGCGGTCAACACCGAAGATGATGTCACTGCCGAACGTAACGTCGTGTTAAGTGAAATCGCCGAGTATCTCGATTCGCCTGACGATCTCGTTCACACCGACTTTGCTACCGCACTGCTTGGAGAGCATCCACTCGCACGCGAAACGCTTGGTTCTGAAGCGTCCATCGAAACACTCTCCCGTGACGTCATCCACGACTACTTTCAACGGCAGTACCGTCCTGAAACACTCACGGTCGCTGCCGCAGGCAACGTCACACACGATGAGGTGTATCGGCTGACAGTCGAACTAGTGCACGATCTTTGTCGTCCGGGCGGTCAGCGTCCGACACGTCAAGCACCCGGCAACTCCAACCCAAACTTCGTCACGGTACGTCACCGGCCAATCACTCAAACGCATGTCGTCATCGGTGTACCCGGGATCACTGCCGCCGATCCGCACCGCATGGCAATCCGCGTGTTAAACACGCTGCTTGGCGGCGGCATGTCTTCACGCCTGTTTCAGACCGTGCGCGAAGAACGTGGCCTTGCCTACACCGCCTATAGCTACGCCGGAACATTTAGCGACGCCGGTGTGATCGGTGCATACGCCGCCACCAAACCGCGTGATGCAGTAGTCACCGCCCAACTGATGCGTGACGTCATGACCGACCTTGCCGACACGGTAAGTGTCGAGGAAGTTGATCGGGCCAAACAGTCGCTGCTTGGCGGGCTTGTTCTCAACCTTGAAGACACCGAATCGCGCATGTCACGCCTGGCACATCATGTGCTGCTCGACATGGAGCTACGCAGCATCGATGAGGTCGTGAGTGAACTTGAACACGTCACCATTGATGCTGTGCAAACGGCGGCATCACGGCTCTTTAGCCAGCCGTTTAGCATTGCAGCGGTCGGTCCGATCGACGCACGCGACGAAACGGCATTTCACGCCGTTGTCGCCTAACGTCACAAGTGACAGCACAAAGGCAACCTACGCTTGCCAAACGAACTGAAAGGCCGACGGTGAACGTTGCAGTGATCGGCGCCGCAGGGCGTATGGGGACCGAAGTATGTCGGGCCGTGTCAGCCTGCCAAGATTTGACGCTGGCCGCAGCGGTCGACCCAGCCCGCGCAGGCCAACGCCTCGATGAGGTCATCGGCATCAGTTCGAACGTCATCATCAGCGGTTCACTTGAAGAACTTGATGTCGCCACCATCGACTGTGCCGTGGAATTCACCGGACCGGCCACAGTCGCACAAAATCTGTGTTGGTTGCTTGAGCACGGCATCCACACGGTCGTTGGCGCCACCGGGCTAACCGATGACGCGATCGAAACTGCTCGCACGTGCGCGACCCGCGGCGGCGTAAACGCACTCATCGCCCCCAATTTTGCGATCGGTGCCGTACTGCTTGAACGTTTCGCCAAACAAGCCGTCGCATACTTTCCGCATGTCGAGGTGATCGAACTACATCACGACCAGAAAGTCGATGCCCCCTCCGGCACCGCGTTACGTACAGCCCAACTGTTGGGTGACGCCCGCACCACCAAGGTCACCACAGTCGGTGGCGACGAACGTCATCCTGGAGCTCGCGGCGCCACCGTCAACGGCGTAGCCGTACACAGCGTGCGCCTTCCTGGCCTCATCGCCCACGAAGAAGTGATATTTGGTGGCGAAGGAGAAATTCTCACTTTGCGCCACGACTCACTGTCGCGGACATCCTTTATGCCGGGCGTATTGCATGCGATTCGGCATGTCGCCACGCTTGATGGCGTGGCAGTTGGTCTTGATCAGATTCTGTAAGGTCGACACTGACAAAAATCTGGGGTGCTAGCGTCGCTGTAAAACGCTAGCGTTTTGTCTCACAGCACAACGCGTGCTGGAAGCGACGTGCGATCGTGCCTTGCACACGCCCCGCCCAAGATGACACCGTGTGGTTGACATCTTGCGCGACTGGCCAAAGGGGTCCTCATGGACGACCAAGCCCGTTATCTCGATGCGATGCGCCGATTCAGCGGTGATGCGCGCATGGTCGCCCAAGTGTTTGCCTCACTGTCGCAGCGCGGCGTCACGCCAAGCGCCGATCATTGGCAGCTGCTGCTGGAAGCTTTCATTGGTTCCGGCGACGTTGATGCCGCTGAAAGGGCGCTCGCCCAGATGGCGGCAGCGGGCGTAAGCGTCAGCGACACCCAACTGTTTGACCTTGGGGTCACCTTTTTTCGTCGCGGTGAAACCGCACGCGCTATCGCCCAGTTCGACGAGCTGCATCAGCGCGGCGCACGACCAGGAACACGCCACGCACCGGCAGTGTTTAACGCGTTTTTGCAGGCGCAACGATTCCCCGCAGCCCGTGCCGTGCTACGCGATATGGCCCAACGTGGGGAAACCGTCCCTCGTGAGAGCTACACACAACTGTTACGTGATGCCTTAAAACGCCGCGCAGTAAAAGACACTGAAGCCCTGCTAACCACCATGCTGACCGCCGGGGTAACCCCTGAACAGGCGCTGGCTAGCGAGCTTGCCGTCATGGTGTGTCAGGCTGCCGATCCAGACCGTGCGGCCAGGTTGGTCACCCACCTTCTTGACGCTGGGGTCACGTTTACATCCAGCGTTTATGCGACGATTCTGCGAGCACACGTCGCACAGAAAAACTATGCAGGGGTCATTGACTGGGTCGCAGTCCTCACGCGGCACCGCATTGTGCTGTCAAGCTACTGCTTCAATGCACTTGTGAGCGCACGTCTTGCCACTGGCGACACTGACGGTGCATGGGATGCCCTTTGCCGATTGTGGGACGAAGGAATGCTTGCTACCAGTGAAAATTTGAGTGCCACCATCACCCAAAATCTTGCCGGCGCAAAACCACGGCGCGCCCAAGCTGCATTGACCGCGATGATTTTCACCGCGACGCCAGTAACCAGCGAAGAGATGCATGCGGTAATTGGTGCCCAACTTGCTGCCGACAATGTTGCAGACGCAGTGGCAGTGGTGCGCGATGCGCTCGCAAGCAGCGTCACGTTTGACCGGCGGGTGTTGCGCGACATCACTCAAGCCTTGCTGTCACGTGGCGCGTTGCGTGAAACACTGCTACTGCTGGCTGATGCACGCCATGCCGGTGTTGTGAGTGCACGCAGTTACGGGGAAGTCCTAACGTTTGTGTTGCGACAAAAACGTGCCGACCGTGGCGTTCACCTGATTGCTCACTACGGCAAAGAACGGATCCGGCTCAACGTGGCTGACGCCAGCCAAGCCATCCGTGGCTTAGCGCGCGACGGCTCACGCAAACAAGTTGTTGCCGCGGTGAACGCGTTCGCCGCACAGAAGGTGTATGCCGACGAACCCACCTACCGTGAACTGTTGTGGGAATGCGCCCGGGCTGGCGACACGACCGCAACCCGTACCGTCTATGACCTGCTTCAAGCAGCCGGCCATCCACGCGAAGAATCCCACGACAAAGCATTGGCGTGGGCGACCGGCCAGACCCCACGTAGGCTTGACGCACCCGGTGAACTGCCCCAAACACCAGTTAACCAGCCGGTTGAAACAACCCCGGCAGCGTCACCTACGAGTGATGAGAACCTGCCTGCGTTGGCGCCTGACAGCCCGGAAGCATCGCCCAACGCGTAGGAGCCGGTTACGCCACCGTGTCTGACTGAAACTGGGTTCGTGCCAGTTCGGCATACAACCCGCCCGCGCGCATCAGTTCTTCATGCCGGCCCGATTCGATGATGCGTCCGGCTTTCAACACGACGATCCTGTCGGCGGCAATGACGGTAGAGAGCCGGTGCGCAATCACCACACTGGTCCGTCCGGTGAGGATCTCGGCAAGTGCCTGCTGGACGAGACGTTCCGATTCGGTGTCAAGATGAGCGGTGGCTTCGTCAAGAATCACGATCCGCGGGTTTTTTAAGATCACTCGGGCAATCGACAAGCGGGCTTTTTCGCCGCCAGAAAGCCGATACCCGCGTTCGCCTACCAGCGTGTCATAGCCGTCGGGTAGCGCTGCGATCGTGTCGTGAATGCGAGCGGCCTTTGCGGCAGCGATGAGTTCAGTCTCGGTAGCGTTTGGGTGGGCATACTCAAGGTTGGCACGGATCGTGTCGTGAAACAGGTGGGCGTCTTGACTCACCACCCCGATGGCCTGCTGCAACGTGTCATACCGCAAACTACGAAGGTCATGACCGTCGATTGTGACGCTGCCATCAGTGACGTCATACAGGCGTGGAATGAGTTGCGACAACGTCGTTTTGCCGGCACCTGAAGGACCCACAATTGCAGTCATACTGCCTGCCGGCAACGTCAGGGTCAGATCTTGCAAGATCCAGTCGGAAGCTTGGGCGTCTGTGCCGCCATGGGGTCCTTCAAGGGATGCAACGCTCGTGCCGGCCGTGGCTGGGTAGCGGAACCACACGTTGTCGAAAGCGATTGTGCCTTGCGGGTTGGTGAGTGGCGTCGCATCCGGCGCATCGGTGATTGTTGAGGGGATGTCGAGAACTTCAAAAACCCGTTCGAAACTTACCAGTGCCGTCATCAGATCAATCCGGGCGTTGGAGAGTTGCGCCAGCGGGCCGTACAGTCCGGTCACATACAGGCCAAGTGCGACGATCGTGCCGATCTCGATCGCCGGGTTGTCGATCACCGCAAAGCCGCCGATGAGATACACCAGGCCGGTAGCGAGCGTGCCGACGAATCCCAGTGCAGCAAACAGCACACGGCCGGTGACCGCCTGTTTAACGCCGATGCCAGCGACTTGCTGAGCCTTGTCTGCAAACCCGGACACTTCCGTTTGGACGTTGCCAAACAGTTTTACGAGCAGCGCGCCAGCAACCTGGAACCGTTCGGTCATCACCGAGTTCATTTCAGCGTTCAACGCCATGCCTTGACGGGCCAACGTCTGCAGGCGCCGTCCAACGACACGTGCCGGCACGATAAACACCGGCAACAGTGCGATAGCGATCAGTGTGACGCGCCACTCGAGGGCAAACATGACCGTCAAGGTCACGGCGACACGAATGGTGTTGTCAATAATCCCGCCAAGCGTGCCAGTCAAAGCACGTTGGGCACCGATCACGTCATTGTTCAGCCGTGTGATCAGCGCACCCGTTTGTGTACGGGTAAAAAATGCGATCGGCAAAGTGTGCACATGCCGGTACAGGCGGGTTCGCAAGTCAAAAATGAGGTTTTCACCGATGGATGAAGACAAGAACCGTTCCGCAAGCGAAATGACCGCCGTCACGACGGCGATGCCAAGGAGCACAAAAAACAGGCCGAGCAGTTCGCTGCGATTGCCGTCGGGGATCGTCACATCGATCAGTCGCCGGATCACCAACGGTGGCAGAGCAGACAGCACTGCGGCAGTGACAATCAGCCCGACAAACATTGCCAGACGGCGGCCATAGGGCCGAGCCAGGGTGAGTGCACGGCGTGCCGTCGCACGGTCAAGCGGCTGGTTTTTTAATGCTTCCGCATCGCCCATGGGCATCAGTGGCATACCGCCGTGTCCGCGCATCAAACGCTCCCCTACCGTGAGGCCTAACGCGGCCGATCACCCTATGACAGTACGGCATAACTGCAGCGTGTGATGTCGGTCGCCAAGCAAGGCTCGCTACGCTAACCGCGGTCCAAACAAACACGTGTTGTGGTGAAAGGGGGTGTGTTGTGCCTAACGACGAGTCGGCGTTCACCGCTGACGAACGGGAATTCCTTGCCCGTTATGTCAGCGACCCTGACGGTGACGTGTTTGCGCTTGATCGGCTCCCTGAAGTCGTCAAAGGCGCCCTCTTCGCCCGGTATTCACGTTACGGCGGTTCACTCAAACGGCTGTTGCTTGACGAATTTGCCGACGACCTGCAAACAGACGATTCTCCCGCCCGTGCTGAAGCGCTGTATGGCCGGGTATTCACCGAATATGGTGACGATTCGGTAGCGCAAGTTGGCGCAGCGCACGTAGCGATCGAAAACGTTTCGAACCTGCTGACAAAACGGCTCGAATGGGGCCGACTCGCCTCCTATCTTGAACAGTCCACCCGCTATATCCCGTTCGACACGAAAATTGACGGGGCATACCGCTACCACCGGCCAGCAGAACTTGCCGGTGGCCCCCACGCAGCGAGCTTCAACCAAGAACTTGACGCCATTTTTGGCCTGTACAGCGACGCCCTTCCGGCCGTACGCCAGTTTGTCGAAGAGGCCTACCCGCCGCAAGCAGACGTCAGCCCGGGCGTGTATGCGCGGGTCGCGCAGGCCAAAACGCTCGATTTGCTGCGAGGGTTACTGCCGGCCGCGACCACATCCAACCTTGGTATGTTCGCGTCTGGTCAAGCCTACGAAAACATGTTGCTGCGGCTGCGTGCCGACGACCTGGCCGAATCGCACGAAGTTGCCGGGCGCCTGTTGCGTGAACTGCGGCGCGTCATCCCGTCGTTTCTCACCCGGGTAGATCGTGAAGACCGAGGGGTGCGCTGGTCGGCGTATTTAGCTGAGCGCCGCAGCGAAGTTCGTGAACTGGCTGCCGCCTACGTGCCCAGTGTTGCCATCGATCCAAGTCCACTGGTAACGCTGGTGGATTACACGCCCCGTGACCCGCGCAAGGCGGAAGTTGTGTTGGCAACCGCCGCGCTGTATCCGCATGTGGACATTGCAGAACAGCAGCTTGAAACACTCGTAGACAGTTGGCCGGACGCCAAACGGCGTGCTGTCATCGACGCCTACGTTGGGGAACGTCATAATCGCCGGCATCGACCAGGACGGGGCCTTGAACGGATCTGGTATCGCTTTGACGTCCTTGGTGACTATGGCGGTTTCCGTGACCTGCAACGTCACCGGATGATGACCATCGAATGGCAGCCGTTAACGACCGTGCACGGTTATGAAACGCCTGAAGAACTCGAACATGCGGGCGTTCAAGACAAATGGCATGAAGCCCTTGAACGCAGCGACGCGTTGTATCAACGCATCGCAGTTGACCATCCAGCAGCCGCCCAATATGCCGTGTGTTTCGCCTATCGGGTGCGTTACAGCATGCAGATGAATGCTCGGGCAGCCATGCAGATGCTGGAACTTCGTTCCACCCCGCAAGGTCATCCGCAGTACCGTGCGGTTGTGCAGCAAATGCACACGTTGATCCGCAACGAAGCTGGCCACGTTGCCGTTGCTGAAGCAATGCAGCACGTCGACCATTCTTCAGTCGCACTGGAACGTTTAGATGCCGAACGGGCGGCCGAACAGCGTCGCCAGCGCAACCAAGCAGGTTAGGATGACGTTGAGGCACGCAGACGAAAGGCGATGACTGTGGACACAGCCGAAGTTTCGCCGGCACCGACGGTCCACGGCATCGGCCAGCTCGTCACGGCTATGGCGACCCCGTTCACCCCGAATGGCGAACTGGACCGTGACGGTGCCGTAACGCTCGCCCGTCACCTGATCGACACCGGCACAACCACCGTGCTCGTCAACGGCACAACGGGCGAATCGCCGACGCTGCACGGCGAAGAACCGTGGGAACTTTTGGCGTTAGTGAAAGAAACCGCCGGCAGCCACGCCACGGTGATGATGGGGGTTGGGTCAAACGATACGGCCAAAACGATTCACACGGCCCAACATGCGTTTGATGCGGGCGCTGATTCGCTGCTGGTCGTCTCGCCGTACTACAACAAACCCGACCAGCGTGGCTTGCTGCGCCATTTCGTGGCCGTCGCCGAAGCAACCCCGCTGCCACTGGTCATCTATGACATTCCTGGCCGTACCGCTGCCGTGCTGCATGTCGAAACGTTGGCCACGCTCGCCATGATCCCTCACATCGTCGGTGTGAAAGATGCCACCGGTGATCTTGGGAAAGCACTCGATGTTGCGGTGGCAACAGCCGGCGCCAACGGCGGATTTGCGCTGTGGTCGGGTGCTGATGAAATGAACTTGCCGCTGTTGTCAGTCGGTGCGTTCGGGGTCATTTCGGTGGCTGCCCATCTGGTCGGGCCGATGATTCGTGAGATGATTCACGTGTTTGAAACTAACCCGGCCCGTGCACGCGCACTGCATCTGGCTTGTATGCCGTTGCACCGGGCACTGTTTGCTGAACCGTCACCTGCACCATTGAAAGCTGGCCTTGCCTACAAGGGACTTCCGGCCGGTCCGGTCCGTTCGCCGCTTGCTGATGCCTCCGAGGCTGTTACGCAACGCATGATCGTGGTGCTTGACGCCCTAAAGGATGTTGTATGAGTGAGAACCCGCCAGTCGAAATTGCGTTTCTTGGGGGGCTTGGGGCTATCGGCCGCAACATGGCAACCATCACTATTGACGGGCGGATTGGCATCATCGATGTCGGTGTGTTGTTTCCCGACAGTGACCATCCTGGGGTTGATCTGATCTTGCCGGACTGGTCGTGGCTAAACGACCGTGGCGACGATGTCCATGCCGTCTTTCTCACCCACGGCCACCTCGATCACATTGGTGCACTGCCCTACCTGCTACGAGACTTGAAACGTAAGGTGGTCGTGTACGGGACCGTACTTACGGTCGCCTTCTGCGAAGCCATTTTAGAAGAATGGCCTGATCTAGAACCACCCGAATATCGGGTGATTGCACCCGGCGAAACCATCACCGACGGGCCGTTTGTAGTTGAAGTGGTGCAGGTAAGCCACTCCATCCCTGATGGCGTCGCGTTCGCGTTTCGTACCCCACATGGCCTGATTGTGCACACCGGTGATTTCAAACTGGACCAGCAGCCACTCGATGGTCGTCCCACCGACCTGGCACATTTTGCGCGTCTAGGTGATGACGGCATCGATTTGTTGCTGGCCGACTCAACCGGGGCTGAAACGCCAGGGCATGTTGAACCAGAACGCAGCATCGGTGACACGTTACGTCACCACATGAACGACGCCACAGGACTGGTTGTCGTCGCGTCGTTTGCCTCACACGTGCACCGCATCCAACAGGTGTTAGACGCTGCAACTGCTGTTGGACGCCGGCCGGTGTTTGTCGGACGTTCCATGATCCGCAACATGGCGATCGCAAGCGACCTTGGCTATCTCCAGTATTCGATGGAAAACGCGGTTGATCCGCGCGACGTCGAACGCTTCGCACGCGACGAACTGGTAGTCATTTCAACCGGCTCGCAAGGCGAACCATTCAGTGCCCTGTCGCTGATGGGTTCAGGCGATCACCGGTGGCTGTCCGTTGGAGCGGGCGATCTGGTGATCCTCGCGTCAAGTCTGATTCCCGGCAACGAAAACGCCGTGTTTCGGTCCATTAACAACCTGTCACGCCGCGGTGCTCAAGTCGTGCATAAAGGTATTGGTCGCGTGCATGTCTCCGGTCATGCCAGCGCGGAAGACCTCGTGTTGTTTCACAATATTGTTGAAGCGGAGTATGTCATTCCCGTGCACGGCGAACATCGCCATCTGGCAGCACATGCACGCATTGCAACTTCAACGGGGTGTCTCGACGAACACGTCCTGATCTGTGAAGACGGCGACACTGTCCGGTTAGAAAACGGGCATGTGTCGCGTGGTGATGGTGTCCCTACCAGCCATGTCTATATCGATGGGACCAGCGACGATGTCGGCCCGGCACTGTTACGCGAACGCCGCAGGATCGGCGAAGACGGCATCTGTGTTGTCACTGTGACGTTAGACGCCAAGCAGCACACGCTTGCCGCTCCGGTCACCGTGTTGCAAAAAGGGGTCGTGTATGGTGCCAGCGCCGGCGAATTGTTGACTCAGATCGCCGCACAGGTCGAAGCGCTCATCGCAGAAGTGCCCGCGGCGGTGCGGGCTGATCATGACGGGTTACGGCAACGCGTCGTTCAGTCGGTTTCGACCCAGTTCAATCGGGAAACTGGCCGCCGGCCAGTTGTCCTGCCCGTTATCCAACACGTCTAACGAGGCAGCCAATACGAAGCTTTGCCCGGTTTCGTCGATAGCCTTTACTCCACCTCGAAGGCATAAGGACCTCAGTGAGTCCCGCAAAAAAAACGCCGAAACGCACACCGCGTAAAACTGCTGCTGCCAAGAAACCGTCGGCGTCAACTAACAACGGTGCGTTTCGCGCCGTCATGCGCGAACGCAAAGTTGATCTACTCAGCGTGTTTCTGATTGCACTTGGCGTGTTGAGTGCTCTTGGCATCTACCTGTCGGCCGCAGGACCGTTAGGTGATGCGTTGAACGCCATGGCACGCGGCGTGTTTGGGCTCGCCGGTTATCTCTTACCGATCGCTCTGGTGGCTGTGGGAATCACCAGCGTGATCCAAAAAGACGAGAAACCTGAAGCTGGACGGCTCACCATTGGGCTGGTCGTGTTCGCTGCAGGCGCGCTCACTTTGCTGCACTTGGCTCTTGGTATGCCAGATCCATTCGCATCGCCCCGTGACGTGTGGCCTGCCGGTGGCTGGTTTGGTTGGCTCGTAGCGACACCGCTCATCATGATCGCATCGACCTGGGGGGCAGGGGTTGTTGCGGTTGCTCTGGCTGTGCTTGGCATCCTGATTGTCACTAAAACGCCGCTTGCAACGATCGCTGACGGGTTTCGCCGTGGCGTTACTGCCGTTGGCCGCAAGTTTCGTGAACGCACTGTCGACACGCCAACGTCAACTTCCTCAAACGGCACACCACCGACGGTTGCAGGTAATCCGGGGGCATCACGGGCTGTACTTGATCTTGATGACACCACCGAAGCTGCACCTGTTGCGGCGGGAGTAAGTGACGGCGGGAACAAAGAAGTCGAACCGGCAATTGCACCGCCGGTTGATCTTGGCGTGAAAAAAGCCAAAAAAGTACGGCCCAACGCCGACTACACCCAGTATCAACTGCCGCCGCTGCACCTGTTGGCTGAAGGACGCAAAATCGGCGCCGAGTCGTCTCGCACCATCGATGCGCAAACGGCTGCACTGCAAGAAACGTTCCGTCAGTTTGGAGTCGATGCCACCGTAGCCCGCTGGTCACGCGGCCCAACTGTCACACGCTTTGAAATTGAACTTGGCCCAGGCGTGCAGGTGAAAAAAGTCGCAAACATGGGCGATGACATCGCGTATGCGTTGGCTGCCCAAGACGTGCGGATAGTCGCCCCGATCCCCGGCAAATCGGCGATTGGCGTCGAGGTTCCAAACCGTCAACGGGACCTTGTCACGTTGGGCGATATTTTGCGTTCCCCTGAAGCAGCCGCAGAAACCCATCCGCTGTCCGTTGCTCTTGGTGTCGACATTGCAGGCAAACCGATCGTTATCAACTTGGCAACCATGCCGCACCTGCTTGTTTCTGGCGCGACCGGGTCAGGCAAGTCGGTAACCCTCAACGGGATGATCCATTCGCTCATTATGCGGGCACGCCCAGACGAGGTGCGGATGATTCTGATCGACCCGAAACGGGTCGAACTCAACGCCTACCAAGGTGCACCTCACCTGCTCTCGCCAGTCGTGACTGATCCGCGCCGCGCCGCCGAAGCGGTGCAGTGGTGTGTGAAAGAAATGGAACAACGCTACGAAAAACTGGCGTTGGCGGGTTTTCGCAACATCGACGGATTCAACGACGCCGTGAAAGCCGGCACAGTGCCGGATCGAGAAGGGCCAATCGGGGATGACGGGATGCCAACCCGTATCGCTGCCGAAGCATTGCCATACATCCTGCTGGTAATCGACGAACTGGCCGATTTGATGCTGGTCGCACCACGCGATGTAGAAGATGCGATTTGCCGGATCGCACAGATGGCCCGTGCTGTTGGCATTCACATGGTGATCGCAACTCAGCGGCCATCAGTCGACGTGATCACCGGCCTCATCAAAGCCAATATTCCGTCGCGTTTAGCGCTTCAGGTCGCTTCGCAAACAGACTCACGCACCATCATCGATGCAAACGGTGCCGAGAAACTGGTCGGAAAAGGCGACATGCTGTTTTTGCCGGCAAGCCAAGGCAAACCGTCGCGTTTGCAGGGCTGTTGGGTGACTGAGAAAGAAATTGCCGCTGCGGTTGCGTTCTGTCGCGAACAGCAAGAACCACAATTTGAAGAGCAGATGGTGCGCGAACCCACAGCCGGCGCTAACGGTGATGCACGCCGTGCGTTTGGTGACGACTCGGATGAGGCACTGTTGCGTCGCGCAGCCGAACAGGTAGTGGTCAGTGGACTTGGATCAACCTCGATGCTTCAACGCAAACTACGGATCGGTTTTGCCCGCGCTGGACGGCTGATGGACGAGCTTGAAGAACTCGGTGTAGTCGGCCCAAACGAAGGCTCAAAGGCACGTGAGGTGCTGTGGAGTCCAGAGATGCTTGACGACGCGTTGACTCGCGGCGTGTTGTAGTTCGGCGTGGGGCCACTGGCAAGCGTTCATCTTTTTAGTCTCGCTGCCGCGGTCAGTTACGGCATCTCTGATGTGTGTGGGGCTGTCGCAGCCCGCAAACTTGCCGCCGTATGGGTGACGTTTTGGATTCAGTTGACAGGACTGGTCGTACTGGTGCCGGTGACATTGCTGTTAAACGATCCGGTGTCGTTGCGCGCACTCACCATTGGCAGTATTGCTGGCATTGCAGGCGTGATCGGCTTGATTAGCTATTTTCGAGCTATGGCGTTAAGCCCGATCGGCATTGTCTCGCCGATCGCCGCTGCGGTAAGTGTGGCTGTACCGGTACTCGTCGGAGTCGTATATTTCGCTGAGCAGTTAAGCGGGATGCAAGCGGCAGGAATGGTGTGTGGTCTTGGCGCCGTTGTACTGGTCGCATACCGCCCAACGGCAAACCACGGCAAGCTTGAGCAGCGCGCGCTGTGGCTCAGTGTTGCCGCTGGAGTCGGTTTTGGCGTGTTCTACATTGCGTTGAATCAAGCCCCGGCCGACAGCGGACTGTGGCCGTTACTGGCCGGACGTGTCAGTGCCACCATCGTCGTCGGGCTGGTGATCACACGCGGCCATCAGCGTGTGTCTGGCCGGATACCGCTCAGCTTGATGTTTGCCGCTGGCGTACTTGACGCGCTGGCTCAAGCATTCTTTTTGGGTGCTACGCGCACCGGAGCGTTAGGTATCTCGGTGCTGTTGACATCGCTTTTTCCGGTCGTGACGGTGCTTGCCGGCCGGTATCTGTTGCATGAACGGCTGCGCTACACCCAAGCAATAGCGGTTGTGTTGGCGCTCGTAGCGATTGCGGCGATTGTTGCCGGGTAGTGCTTAGCGCCAGCGAAACTCACCTGAAGCTTGCGGACGTTCGCCCTTCATTTGGCGTCGCGAATTGGCAAAAGCGGCACCGCCAACTACCACAAAGAAGGTGAGCAGCACAAGACCCAACGCGTCACGCTGGTTTTCAACGAGGGGAGTGCGTTCGTGCTCGGTCGCGGCCGCATACACCGGGCCAACAGACAGAGCCATTATGGCCACCATCGCGACAACTGAGAGAAGAACGCGTCGCAGCATCGTCATCGAAACTATCCTTCATCATGTGAATCTAAGTTGTGGCACTGTAGATGCCCAAGCGGCTGAACGCCGTCAGTGTAGTCGCTTGGGTGCCGTGCCTGTGAAGTTTGGCGTGCAGTATTCAGATCCGATGCGTCTTGGCTGCATCGAAACGTGTGTTCCCGTTCGGTCCGGGCGATCAAATGTGTCGTAAACCCCCTTTTCGGCTCACACCGTTAGCCAAAAAGGGGTTTACTAAGTAGATTTGTGTCGCGCGTAGACGCGAAAAAATACGCTGTTTTCCTTTCACGCCGGTATCGTTGACAGTGCTGACAAACAAGGTTTGTTGTGGCTGAAAACGACACGTCAAAAATGCTCACCCCTGGTGCGGCATTGCGTGCTGCCCGCACGGACAAACACCTCTCCGTCGCAGCTGCAGCGGAAGCTTTGCGTAGTCGTGAAGCAGTCATCACCGCACTAGAAAGCGATGACTACTCGTTTTTTTCTGCCGACTTATATGCGCGCGGTTTCATCCGCAACTATGCCCGTATTGTCGGTCTAGACCCAGACCCGCTGTTAACGGCGTATCAGGATCAGTACGCTAAAAATGATCCTGACGTGATGAACCCTTCTCAACATGATGTTGGCGGGCTCACACTTGCCTTTGCTCCCAAAAAGAACGTGCGCGCTCTCATTGTGGCAGGGATAGTCGCCATCATTGCCCTTATCACCGTCGTGTCGGTAGTAATTGGCGGTCGTGCGCCCGACACGGCAAGTGTGGACGACTTGGTCGATGTCGCCCCTGAACCAGCGCCCGCCCCAAATGTGGTCGATCCAAACAACAACGACACCCCAGCACCCGAACCAGTTGTACCGGTCAGTGGGGTTGAACTCGTACTTGCGTTCGAGCGAACTTCGTGGACGCAGATTTTCGTGGATGGTGTGCTCGTGTTGGAGGAGACCGTGCCGGCGGGCGAGACCTTGCAGTATCGTGGCGATGAGGTTCGCGTACGCTTTGGTAATGCCGGTGGCGTATTCGCTGAATTAAACGGCACCGACCTTGGCGTCCAAGGCGGGCGAGGAGAAGTCATCAACGTGCGCTACACGCGCGATGGAGCAGACGTGTCGTGACCCAACGACCTTCTACAGACACCATCGCCACCCCCCACCGGGTGGCGATTGTTACGTTGGGCTGCGG
>JBBDST010000056.1:0-17809 GCA_040904765.1 Nitriliruptoraceae bacterium | reverse complement strand
CGTCACTTCACTGTCGGAACTGTTCGAACGCGGCGCGGCACGCGGCTATGTGCTGTTGTCAGAGCTGCAGGAACTGTTCGACCCGCTGATGCATCCAGACACGTGGGTTGAAGACACGGCACAAGGTGCACGTGATCTTGGCATGCAAATTTTGGACGACCTGGTTGAAGATGCCGACCGACCAGAAGCAACTCCGCTGTCAGCCTCAAGCGATTCGGTTCGCCAGTACTTGAACGAAATTGGTCGAACTGAACTCCTCACTCCAGAACTTGAAGTTGACCTTGCCAAGCGCTATCAGGCTGGGCTTGCCGCTGGGGCACTGCTGCATTCAGACGTGAAACTGCCCGCACGGCGCCGCGCCCAGATGCGCATGGTCGCCCGCGGTGGCGAACGGGCGAAAGACCACATGATCCGCGCCAACCTGCGTCTCGTTGTTTCAGTTGCCCGCAAGTTTCGCGGTCGCGGGGTTGATTTGCTGTCGCTCATTCAAGAAGGCAACTTGGGGTTGATTCGTGGTGTGGAAAAGTTTGACCACACCAAGGGCTACAAATTTTCGACGTATGCGACCTGGTGGATTCGCCAAGCGTTACAGCGTGGTCTTGCCAACACCGGCCGGACAGTCCGTCTGCCGGTGCACGTCCATGAACTGATGGGCAAAGTCCGTTACGCCGAGTTTGCGCTGTTGCAGCAGCTTGGACGCGAACCCACCGAACATGAAATTGCGGCCGAACTCGACCTACCTATCGAGCGGCTACGCGAAGTCAAACTTGCCGCCCAAGATGTAGCCAGCCTCGACAAACCGATCGGTGAAGACGGCGACGCGACGATGGGCGAGTTGGTCGCTGACGAAGAAGCGATCGATCCGGAGAGTTCCGCTACTGCCGTACTCGCCAAGCAGGAAGTTGAACGGGCACTGGCGGCACTCACCGATCGTGAACGCACCGTGTTGATGCTGCGGTACGGGTTGGTTGATGGCGAAGAACACACCCTTGAAGACATTGGGGCACAGTTTGGTCTGACTCGGGAGCGCATCCGTCAGATCGAGAAAAAGACGCTGACGAAACTACGCCATCCGTCGCGCGGCTTTCAATTGCGCGGACTGCTTGATTCGGTCGATTCGTCGCAGTGATCCCACTGAAAACCTGGTTCAAACGGGGTTATCGCCCGTGTTTTGGGACTCTTGGACCTACCGGTTTAGGGCATCTGGCCCCGACAGAGTTGAGCAAGAGCGACCATACTTTGGGGGAGAGTGCGCGTCGGTAAGCGCACCTAAGTTGTGCATCCATAGTGCACATGAAGCGAGGAGCTACGGTGGCAGAGCATGCAGCAGGCTTAACCATTATCGGTGCCGGACCGGCAGGTCTATATGCGGCGTATTATGCCGGTTTTCGAGGACTCGAAACAGTCGTTATCGACTCCTTGCCTGAACCAGGCGGACAGATTGCGGCGCTGTACCCCGAAAAAGCCATTTTTGATGTGGCAGGTTTTCCGAGTGTCGTAGGTCAAGAACTAGTTGACCGGCTGGTCGAACAGGCAGCACCGTTCAACCCGAACTACCTGTTGAACAACCGTGCTGACACGGTCGAGACACTGGCTGACGGCAGTTTTCGTATCACCACTCACCGGGGCGAAGTGATCACCACCAAAGCGGTGCTTGTCACCGGCGGGATCGGCACGTTCACGCCGCGCCCGATGCCCGACGCAGTCGATTTTGAAGGTCGCGGCCTGGTGTATTTCGTCCGCGAACTTGAGACGATGCGTGACCGTGACGTGCTTATCGTCGGTGGGGGAGATTCGGCCGTTGACTGGGCGCTGAATCTTGAAGGAATCGCCCGATCCATCACCCTCATTCACCGGCGTGATCGTTTCCGTGCGCACGAAGCAAGCGTCACACAGTTGATGAACTCATCCGTACGGGTTATGACCAACTTTGAGCTCGCCAAAATTGAAGGTGCTGATGCAGTTGAACGCGTCATCGTGTTCGATAACCGTGACGACAGTCGTGAAACACTTCAGGTAAACCGCATCATTGCCGCGTTAGGATTCACCTCCGATCTCGGCCCGGTCAAAACGTGGGGGCTTGAACTTCTCGGCCGCCAGATTGCCGTCGACACCGCCATGCAAACGAACGTTGCGGGCGTGTTCGCCGCCGGCGACATCACCGAATATCCGGGCAAAGTCCGGCTCATTTCGGTTGGGTTTGGTGAAGCAGCCACCGCAGTGAATAACGTGGCCGTCTACATCGATCCAACGGCACGGGTGTTCCCGGGCCACTCTTCTGGTGCCGAGTAGTTCCGCGCGGCAAGGGCTGGCGAACGCTGGCCCTTAAGGCTCTTCGGGTAACGGTGCACGTGGTGGCGGTGCGGGCGTAGCAAACGCCCGCGCAAAGCGGCGTGCCGCATCAGCCAACCCGAACGTGGCAAGTGTGTCGACGACACGGTCTTTCGCCAACGGTGTAGTGAGCACGTCGTCGGTGGTGATGCCAAGATGCATCCGGGGTGCCATCAGCATCAGGTTGCGTTCGACCAGTTCACGGTCACGCCGCAACGCCGCCTCGATTCTTGGCGGTAGATAGCTGATGTTGTCATACACCCCAAGCACCGTCTCGTAGCGTTGCAACAGTTGCGCCGCCGTTTTTTCGCCGATGCCGCTGACCCCATCAAGTCCGTCTGCCGGATCGCCACGTAACGCCGCGAGTTCCGTGTACTGCCACGGTTCGATGCCGTAACGTTTACGCACGGACGTGAACGTTTCGATACCAAGCGATGAGAAACTGCTTTTGGGGCGAAGCAGTCGCGTGTGCGTGTCGATCAGCGCGATCAAATCCCGGTCGCTTGATAACACGTCGGTCGGTAACGCAGACGCTTCGGTGATGTCTACGACTGTGGCCAGAATGTCGTCAGCTTCAGCACCGTCACGTTGCAACACCACAGCCCCGGCTGTTTCAAACAGTTCATAGACGACGTTCAACGCGTCTTTTATGGCCCGTGGAGTAGCTACACGTTGGCCTTTATACTCCGGATAGTCGTCACGTCGCACGTTGTGCGGATGATCAATGGCCACCACCAGATGGTCATACGGCCCAAAACGCCAGGTCGATGCAATCATGGTCGCGACTGCCGAAACGACCACCGTGACATCTACCGCCGACACGTCGCCGTGCTCGCGCAACACCGAATGAAATCCGCGGTGCGTGAGCGAATTCGCATCGACAGCGAGCAGACGAGACACCAGCCACCTTTCGTGTGACACGCAAACGGTAGCGGTCGATAGCCTCAACCTATATGGCAACTGAAAACTTGGAGTCAACGCATGACGCAACGCATCGAACGGGCGTTGATTACCGGCGCATCGTCAGGCATCGGTGAAGCATTCGCTCGCCAACTGGCCAAACGCCACATCGCTGTTGTTTTGGTCGCTCGCCGGCAGGAACGGCTCCAACTTTTAGCTGAAGAACTCGGTGACGACACGGAAGTGATCGTTGCTGATCTGACAACTCCGCAAGGTATAGGCGTTGTGGCTGATCGCCTTCGCGACCAAACGCGCCCAATTGACCTGTTGGTAAATAACGCCGGTGTTGGACTGTACGGGCCGATCAGTGACCACACTGGCGAACGTGCACAGTCACTCATTCGCCTCAACGTGGAAGCAGTCGTGGCACTCACCAGCGCCCACGTGTCACAACTTCAAGCGCGCAACTACTACGCGGGAGGCATCATCAACGTCGGTTCGCTTGCCGGAGAACTCCCAACACCGTATGCAACCACCTACGGGGCATCGAAAGCGTTCATCCGCTCCTACACCTACGGGCTGCACGAAGAACTACGGGGCACCGGCATCCGTGTGTTGCTGTGTGCGCCTGGGGTGACCGAATCAGAATTTGGTGCTGCAGCAGGATTTGAACACCGACGCCGCCTGCCATCGTTTGTGAAAAGTTCCAGCGCCGAAGTCGTTGAACACACCTTGCAACGGTTTGCCGCCGGTGAGATCGACGCGATGCATAAACGGCACAACCGGCTGGTGCGCTTTCTAGCTCGAACACTTCCCGGTTCACTGATGCGGTCGTTCTCTGCCCGAGCGCACCGTACGGTTGTCGGAGACTGACACTAATGAATCAGCTGCCTGTGAACGTCGGGGTCGGGTTACAAACCCTGGTGCTTGGCAATCTGCCGATGCTGATTGCTTCGATCCCGGACACGCCGGCAGGCGTTGCTCTTGACACGGCGTTACGTGAAGCAGGTCTGCAACCACTTAAACAGGTTGTTGGTGCGCAACTGCCCCTTGGCGCCAAAGTTGGTTTTCGGTTAGAAGATGGCGAGTTACGACTGGCAGACCTTGACGGGGATGTGCTGTTGCGTGCTACCCGCGACGGGATTGATAGCAACTGGGCCGCTATGGCAGTAAAGCTGCGCGGCACGATGCTGGTGATGGTTACCGGCACGATCCTGCCACACGATTTGGCTGGCCAACAGCTTGCGGACACGCTCGATCAGTTGGCTGGCGCCGGACAGGTCTTTGGGGCGGTCGTTGGCGTAGAAGAAGAACGGATGCGCCTACCGCTGGTGTTTTAACTCACCGTCACACGACGTCAAGTTCATCAGCGAGCATCAGCCACTGTTCCTCAACGTCAGCAATATCCGTGCACGTTTGTGCATGCTGCTGGCTTAACGCAGCCAACGTTTCGGCCTCGGTGCTGTTGGCCGCCATCGCCGCTTCCAACTTTTTTTGGTCACGCTGCAAGCGTTCCAGACGCTGTTCGATTTGACGCAGTTCACGACGCTGCTGCTGACGTCGTTGATTGTCGTTACGGGATGAGCGTCCAGTTGAGGGCAGGTCCATACTGCGACGGGTTTCGTCTAGTGGTTCAGCTTGGCCGGTTTCACTCACCGTAGTGTTGGCCACAACCAGCACACGGTCGGTGAGACGTTCCAGCACATACCGGTCGTGGGTCGCACAGATTAGCGTGCCGGTAAAACCGTCGAGGTAATCCTCAAGCACTGCCAGCGTGTCAAGATCAAGATCGTTGGTGGGTTCGTCAAGCAAAATGACATTGGGTGCGTCGATCAGCAGGTGCAGCAGGGCTAGACGACGGCGTTCGCCACCGCTTAACCGCGCGACCGGCGTGCGTTGCTGTTGAGGGTTGAACCCAAACCGTTCTGCCAGCCGGTTTGCCGGCAGTGTCTCGCCGTTGGCCAGTGGCACATGCGGGGCAATGGCGGTGATCGTGTCGATGACCGCAACGCGCTCGTCAACGGCAGGTAGTTGCTGGGTGTAGATGCCGGCAACAACCGTGTGGCCGCGTTTGATGGTGCCGGTGGTGGGTTCGTGTTCGCCGGTAAGTAGCCGCAGCAGACTGGTTTTGCCGGCGCCGTTGGCACCGACAATGCCGACTCGTTCGCCCGGGCCGATGGTGACGTTGACGTCATGAAGGATGGTCGTGTCGCCAAAACGCAACGCCACATTTTCGAGGCGAAACACGTCGTTGCCAAGCCGGCGGCGTCCGGTGCCCAGTTCAAGCGGTTGATCGTCGGCGTCGGTGCTTGCTTGTTCGCGCAGGACGTCGACTTGTTCACGCCGAAACTTGGGTTTGCTTGCCCGTGCCTGGGGTTGGCGGCGTAGCCAGGCAACTTCTTTACGTAACAGATTTTGGGCGCGACGGGTCTGTTGGGCTTTGGCATCGTCACGTTCCAGACGGGCGAACAGCAACGACGAGTAGTTGCCTTCATGCCACATCACATCAGCCGGTGTGATGGCTGAGGTGGGGCTGATGTCGAGCATCCGGGTGGTGAGGCGTTCGAGCACGTAGCGGTCGTGGGTGACAAGCACAAGGGCGCCGGCGTGACTTGCAAGGCGCTGTTCAAGCCAGTTGATCGTGTCGATGTCAAGGTGGTTGGTCGGTTCGTCCAAAATCAGCAGATCGTGGGGTAGTGCCAGCAGCGCCGCAAGATCTACCCGTCGACGTTCACCGCCGGAAGCGTCGGCAAGTTGGAGGTCGGCGGCGATGTTGAGACGGCTTAAGAGCGCGTCGGCTTCGTCATCACGTAAACCCGGGTTTTGTTGCATTATGTAAGGGTGAGCGGCGATGGCAACGTCAGGGGAGTGTTGAGTCAGCATGCCGATACGTAATCCGTTGCGGTGAATGACCGTTCCGGTAGTCGGGGTGAGCTGTTGGGCGATAATCTTTAACAGTGTTGATTTGCCGGCACCGTTTGGTCCAACAATGGCGACTTTGTCGCCGCTGGTGATGCCAAATGACACGCCGGCAAACAGCGGGCGATCGTCGACCACATAGGAAACATTATCTAACGAGATAAGGTGCATGGCGTAAGCGTACGCCGTCACCCGTGGTGACGATTTGCATGCTGCGTCGCTGTCGTGTCCGTCTGTCTTTTTCGTGTTGGAGTTTGCGCGTGCTCAGTTGTACTGGTTTGGCCGTTGATGTGGGTGGACGCCCGCTGTTCAATGATGTGACGTTACGGGTCGTTCCTGGCCAGGTGACGGCGTTGGTTGGTGGCAACGGTGCCGGCAAATCGACGTTGTTGTCGGTGCTGATGGGTTTGCGGCCACCTACGGCAGGTGAAGTGACACGCCCAAGAGACTTAACGGTCGGTTTTCTGCCGCAAGACATCGTTGACGATCTGGCTGATGAGCAGACGGTGCTAGCTCATGTCATGTCTGGTGCGGTGAAACTGGTCGAGTTGGACGCACGCATTGACCAGTTGGCTCACCGTATTAGTGGGGCTAATGGCGCTCCGAGTGATCAAGATATGCAGGCGTTGAGTGACGCCCAGGACGAATTTCGCCAAGCTGGCGGGTACAACTGGGAGGCTGATGCGCAGCGGATGCTGTCAGGTTTAGGGTTCACACCTGAGGCGGTTGATGCGCCAACGAAAAGCTTGTCGGGTGGTTGGCGTGTGCGTGTTGCGTTGGCCCGGTTGCTACTGGCCGCCCCTGACGTGCTGATTTTGGATGAGCCGACCAACCATCTTGATATTGATTCGATCGGATGGCTCGAGTCGGTGCTTGGTGGGGTTGCCGGTGCGGTGCTGCTGGTAAGTCACGACCGAGATTTTATTGATGCGACGGCCGATGTGATTATTGAACTGGCTGCCGGTACAGCTCAAACGTATGACGTGCGTCGGGGCATCATCGCCGAAGAAGAAGGCGGTTTTGCGGCGTTTGTGGCCCAACGTGAGGAACGTCTGCAGGCGCTTCGGTCTGCCAAAGCGCAGCAAGACCGGTTTTTGTCGCAGCAGCAGCAGTTTGTGGAACGGTTTCGGTATAAAGCGACGAAAGCACGTCAGGTGCAGTCGCGGATCAAACAGCTTGACCGTATCGAGCGGATCAATCTGCCTGAAGCCAAGGCACGCAGCGCCAAATTTGCGTTCCCAGAACCCGAACGTTCCCCGCGGGTCGTTGCTGAAGTCAAGCAGGTCAATTTTGTGTATACAGACACGCCAGTGTTGCATGACGTGTCGTTGGTGATTGAGCGTGGCGCCAAGGTTGCGTTGTTGGGACCCAATGGGGCCGGAAAAACCACGTTGATGCGCCTGTTGGCAGGAACCCTTACCCCTACCAGTGGTGAGGTGAGTTTGGGTGCGGGTGTTGACGTGCGGGTGATTGATCAGCATCAGGCCGAAATTATGGATCTGACGAAAAGTGTTGCCGACGAGTTTTTGATGGCGATTCCACCAAAGCACCGTGGGCTTAATTATCGCAGCATGCTGGGAGCGTTTGGTTTTCCTGGGGATTTGGCTGAACGGACGGTTGGGGAGTTGTCGGGCGGTGAACGCACTCGTTTAGGGTTGGCGAAGTTGATGGCTTCTCCGGCTCAACTGTTGCTGCTGGACGAACCCACAAACCATCTCGATTTGGCGTCACGTGACGTATTGGAAGACGCCATTCAGGCCTATCCGGGCACGGTGGTGGTGATTACGCACGACCGGCATGTCATTCGGGCTGTTGCCGACATGATTGTGGATGTGCGCGACGGTGTGGTGCGTGTGTTTGATGACGATTATGAGACGTATCTGCAGCGCCAAGCACAGCGCAACACGCCCGTTCAGCCGGTTGTGGCGAAACAGGCGAAAAAGCCGGCAAAGTCAAAAGCGGCGCGCGATCCGGCCAAATTGAAAGCGTTGAGTGCGACGGTGAAACGGCTCGAAGCGGCGTTAGCAGCGCTTGAAGATCGTATTGCCGCATTGCAGCACGAACTTGCGGATCCCAAGATCTATAACGACACAGCACGGTCCTCGGCTGTCATTGCCGAGCATGCGGCTGCAAAAGAGCGGGCCGCGACGCTGTATGCCGCTTGGGAGCAGGCTGAGGCGGTACGTGAGAAGGCGATAGGCGAAAACCGGCCCACCTAAACGGTTGAGCCGGTTTTCGTTTGGTGTCTGGCTGTTTGGTTACGCCGTTGGGTAGTCGCGTGTGGTGTGACCCATGTACAGCTGACGTGGACGGGCGATCGCCTGTTCATCGTCGAGCAGGTTTTCTTGCCAGTGGGCGAGCCAGCCGGGGATGCGACCAAGGGCGAACAGCACCGGGAACATGGAGGTTGGAAGCCCCATCGCCTGATAGATGATGCCCGAGTAGTAGTCGACGTTGGGGTAGAGCTTGCGTTCAACGAAGTAGTCGTCTTCAAGTGCGATGCGTTGTAGTTCGATGGCGATGTCGATCAGCGGGTTGCGGCCGGTTACGTCAAATACTTCTTCGGCGAGTTCGCGGATTACTTTCGACCGCGGGTCGAAGTTCTTGTAGACGCGGTGACCAAAGCCCATCAGACGAAATTCGCCGTTCTTGGCTTTTTTCACGTATTCGGGGACGCGCTCGACTGAGCCGATTTCTTCAAGCATGCGCAGGACTGCTTCGTTGGCACCACCGTGCAGCGGGCCATACAGCGCTGCTGAAGCGCCGGCTGCGGCGCTGTAGGGGTCGGCGTGGGACGAACCGATGGTGCGCATCGTGGTGGTGGAGCAGTTTTGTTCGTGGTCTCCGTGCAGAATCAACAGCACGTCAAGAGCACGCTCAAGCACCGGGTTTGGTTCGTATTTCAGTTCCGTGGTCTTCCACATCATGTTGAGGAAGTTGCCGGAGAACGTTAGGTCGTTGTCGGGGTAGGCGTAACGCATGCCAATGGAGTGCCGATAAGAAAACGCTGCCAGAGTGGGGAATTTGGCGATTAAACGCACCATCTGCAGGTGACGGTTTTCTGGGTCGTGGATGTCTTTGGCTTCGGGATAGAAGGTGGAGAGACCTGCCACGGCTGAGATGAGCATGCCCATCGGGTGTGCGTCGTGGTGAAAGCCGCCAAGGAAACGTTTGATGTTTTCGTGGATGAACGTGTGGTGGGTGATTTCGTGCGACCACGCGTCGAGTTCCGTGTCGTTTGGCAGTTCACCTTCGATGAGCAGGTGTGCCACTTCCAAGAAGGATGAGTGTTTGGCGAGCTGTTCGATCGGGTAGCCGCGGTACTCAAGTACGCCAGCGTCACCGTCGATGTAGGTGATTTCGCTGCGTACGCTGGCGGTGTTTTTGAATGCCGGGTCGTAGGCGAGCAAGCCGAAGTCATCATCACTGGTTTTGATTGCACGCAGATCCATCGAGCGGATCGCCCCGTCGGCGATCGGCACGGTGTAGGTCTGGCCGGTGCGGTTGTCGGTAATCGTGAGCGTGTCCGTGTTCTCACCCATGGGAATGCGCTCTCCTCGTCGCGTCAGTGGTGACTGAAAGCTCCACGCTAGCGCCATCCTGCGTCAAACGCAGATCCGGGTCGGTTTGGCACGACAACACAGCCGACACAAGGAAGTTGCGCATGCAACTTCCTTGTGTATAGTTGCACAATCAAATAGTTCTGCAATGGTGTGGGACTATCCTTAAATTTAGCCTGAAGGAACGTTCAATGTCAGCCGTAATAACACTTCCCGCCGTCGGCACCTACACCCTGGACCCATCCCATTCAAGTGTCGAATTCGTCGTTCGACACCTCATGGTGGCAAAAGTACGGGGCCGGTTCACACTCGTCTCGGCAGACCTCACAATCGCCGAAGCATTCGCTGACACCACCCTTCAGGCAACAATCGACGCAGCCTCACTTACTACCGGTGATGAACAGCGTGATGCGCACGTCACAAGCGCCGACTTTCTTGAGGTGACCATATTCCCCCACCTGAGTTTCTCTTTGCGCGAACTCAATGCCAGTAGCACATCACTAACCGCCACCGGCAGGCTGACGATCCGCGACGTCACGCAAGATGTCGTGTTGGACGTCGATTATCTGGGCGAAGCCACGGACCCATGGGGTAACGCCAAGGTCGCGTTTAGCGCCAGCACCACCATCGATCGCGAAGCGTTTGGCATCACCTGGAATCAAGCCCTTGAAACCGGCGGCGTACTCGTTGGCAAAACCGTCACAATCGAGATCGACGCCCAGTTCGCCAAAAACGCCTAACACACACAGCACGTTCACACACCCGTTTGGGGCTTTTCTCAACAGAGCCTTTTCAAGCGGGTGCGTTGCATTTTGCCCGCACAAGCCCAGTTGTGACACTGACCCCCATGTTCACTAGGCTCAAAAGCCGGGAGTGCGACACAGGCAAGTATGTGTCGCCGAACGTCTGAGAGGCCGTGCACCGGCGCAACTACTCAGACTCAATGCTGCTAACGAAATGGGGTTGCGATGGCTACTGATCAGTCACGTTTTGACGAAGGCCTCGCCATTCGTAAAGAAGTACTTGGCGACGAACATGTGCAACGTTCGCTTGATAACGCTTCAGCATTTAGCCGGCCGATGCAAGAACTCGTCACCGAACTGGCATGGGGCACGATCTGGTCACGGCCTGGGCTGCCCCGTGAAACACGCAGTTTGCTCAACATCGCCATGCTGGCAGCGTTAGGTCAACAAGACGAATTGCGGGCGCATGTCCGTGGCGCACTTACCAACGGCTGCTCGATCGAAGCCATTCAAGAAACCGTACTGCAGGCATCGGTATATGCCGGCATGCCGGCCGGGTTGGCAGCGTTTCGCATCGCCGATGCAGTCATCACTGAACATCTTGAGGCATAACACCACCACGCCGACTAAGTAAAGGAGAGGTCACCCATGGGCCTACTTGACCGCGTACTCGTAAACGGCACGGTACCGATGTTCATCAACGGCGAATTTGTCCTTGCGGCAGACGGCGCCACCTTCGAATCGCGTGAACCTGCGACCGGCAAGCCATACATCAACGTCGCAGAAGGCGGCGATGAAGACATTGAGCGGGCTGTTACGGCTGCCCGCAACGCCTACGAAAAGACGTGGCGGAACACGCTGGCAGTCGATCGTGCCCGTCTGCTGCTTCGTATCGGTCAGCTGGTCGACGAGCACCAAGAGGAACTCGCACAGCTCGAATCACGTGATAACGGCAAATCGATTCGTGAAACCCGTGCGGAAGTCAGCTCCATTGCACGTTTTTACGAGTATTACGCCGGTGTAGCACAGAACCTGCCTGGCATGACCCTGCCGCCAACTGGCCCACACTTCAACTACACGTTGCGCGAACCTGTCGGTGTGGTCGGTGCAATCATCCCGTGGAACTCGCCGCTGATGATGATCACCTGGAAAGTCTGTCCTGCGTTGGCTGGCGGCAACACTATTGTGATCAAACCGGCCGAAGACACCCCGGTAACGGCCACCGCGTTTGCCACCATTTTGGTTGAAGCCGGCGTACCAAACGGTGTGGTGAACTTTGTGCACGGTTTTGGTGGTCGTGCAGGCTCCGCGCTGGTCGACCACCCAGACGTCGACAAGATCGCGTTCACCGGTTCAACCGATACCGGCAAGCTGATCGCCGAAAAAGCCGCTCGTGGACTGAAATTGGTGACGTTCGAACTTGGCGGTAAATCGCCCAGCATCATCTTTCCCGACGCCAATATTGACAACGCCGTTCGCCGCATCGCTTATGGCATCTTCTCCGCCGGCGGGCAATCCTGCATCGCCGCGTCACGTGTGCTCGTACACACCGACATTAAAGAAGAGTTCTTGGCGAAGTTCGCCGACAAAGCCAACCAGATTCGGGTCGGTAACCCGCTTGACGAAACGAACCATGTCGGGTCACAAACCTCTCAGCGTCAGCTTGAGAAGATCCAGAGTTACGTTGAGATCGCCGAGAACGAAGGTGCGCTCGTTGCAGCCGGCGGTGGGCGTCCAAGCGCACTCGCCGATGAACTGGGCGGCTACTTCTTCTCACCGACCATCCTTGCCAACGTGAAAAACTCGATGCGGGTTGCGCAAGAAGAGATCTTTGGGCCGGTTGCCGCGGTGATTGACTTCACCGACGAAGATGACGCAGTCCGGATTGCCAATGACACCGTATTTGGTTTGGCCGCATCGGTGTGGACCGAAAATATTCGGGTGGGTCACCGTGTCGCCGGACGTATCAACGCCGGCACCGTGTGGATCAACAACCACCGTTCGATGAACTGGGTCACGCCGTTTGGCGGCTACAAACAGTCAGGGTATGGCCGCGAAAACGGCATCCACGTCATGGATCACTACACGCAAACCAAGTCGGTGTGGGTAGACCTGGCCGATGACGCGGTCGACTGGTTCGAGTAATTCCGGCTCGTGCACGGCAACTGTCACCGTTAACCGTCAAGGAGAGCACGTCATGTCACTGTCAGTGGGCTTCATCGGGTTAGGCAACATGGGTGGTCGGATGTCACAACGGCTGATCGCCGCAGATATACCGATGGTCGGCTATGACCCAAACCCGGCACAAAACGAATTTTGGGCTGTGCCACGTGCCGACTCCATCGCAGAACTGGTCGCAGCATCTGACGTGGTTCTCTTCTCGCTGCCAAACTCTGGTGTGGTTGAAACAGTCGTGTATGGCGATGACGGGGTGCTTGCGAACTGTCGCGAGGGCCAGATCATCATCGACATGACAACCGCCTCGCCGGCATCAAGTCGCAAAATTGCCACCGATCTTGCGGCCAAAGGCGCGTTTTTCCTTGACTCTGGCGTGTCCGGTGGCGCGCCGTCGGCAGGTAACGGCACGCTGATTGTGATGGTCGGCGGAGATGCTGACGCACTAGCCAAAGTCGGCGACGTGTTGGCGCCGCTGGTAAAAACTGTGCACCACATGGGGGCTAGTGGCAGCGGTCACACCGCCAAATTGATCAACAACTTCTTAAACGGGGTGAGTTTGTCTGCAACTGCTGAAGCGATGGTTGTCGCTAAACAGGCAGGCCTTGACTTAGTCCAGATGCTTGAGGTGTTGAATGCTTCGTCAGGAATGAACTTTGCGACCGTCAACCGATTCCCTCGCATTGTCGAGGGCGACTATCTCGAAGGCGGATTGTCGGGTGCGCTGATGGAAAAAGATCTGCACCTGTATGTCGAACTGGCCCGTGATATGGGGGTGCCAGCATTAAACGCACACGGATCGATCGCCACCTTCCAGGTTGCAAACGGTCTTGGTTACATCGACAAGATTTCAAACCGGGTCGTTGACGCGATCGGTGAATATTCGGGTGGGGTCAGCATCAACGAGTAAACACCAAACCATTGTGTTGGCACCGTTGTGTGCCGCCAAACGCGTAAAGGAGCAGACGTGGAAGTAACCAGAGGTCAAGTAGAGGGTGCAGCAACACAGCCAGGTGGTGCAACATTCACCGGTGATGTGCTGCGCCACTCGGTGCTGCCGTCCAAAGAAGGTATGCCCGGCATGGCGACCGTCATTTTCGGTCCCAAAGCCCGCACATACTGGCACAGCCACGGCGACGGACAGATTATCCAAGTGTCGCACGGTTCAGGCTTTGTTGCGGTCCGTGACGGTGAAGTTGCCTTTGTTGGACCGGGTGACGTGGTGTTTGCTCCGGGTGGCGAAATGCACTGCCATGGCGCGATGGACTCTACCGTGTTTATTCAAACGGCAACGTCACTGGGCGCCGCCGATTGGCGTGATGAAGTGACCGACGAACAGTATGACGCGATTGTGCGGCAAAAAAACCAGTAGTTGTAACCCTCTTTTCGCTGAAGGAGAACGCGCATGGCAGCACCGTCACGAATCGGTTTCGTAGGCACCGGCAAGATGGGTGTCCCCATGATCGCACGCCTCATCGGCGCTGGGATCCAAGTGCAGGCGTATGACGTGAACGCTGATGCGCTTGCAGCCTGTCAACAAGAGACCGGTTGTGACACCGTCGACTCGCTTGCGGCCGTGTCTGAAGGTGTCGATACGGTGATCACGATGCTGCCAACTGGCGCGATCGTGCGCAAAGTGGTGCTTGGCGATGGCAGTGACGGGATTGCGAACACGCTGGCGGCAGGTTCTTACATCATCGACATGTCATCATCCGCGCCGTGGGAAACCGAACAGCTGGCTCACGACTTGTCGGCCCGCAACATCACGCTGGTCGACGCGCCGGTATCCGGCGGGGTGAAACGGGCGCTTGACGGAAGCTTGGCCGTGTTTATCGGCGGCAGCGACGAAGCGTTCGCGCGGGTTAGTCCGCTGCTTGAACCCATCGGCAAACATCTGTTCCATGCGGGAGGTACCGCTGCCGGTCACACCACTAAGGCGCTGAACAACATCCTGTCGGCAACGACGGTTGCGATCTCAACAGAAGTTGTGCGTATCGCCGAAGCAAGCGGACTCAATCCAGAAACGTTTGTGGATATTGTGAACGCGTCCACTGGCGTGTCAAACGCCACATTGAACAAAATGAAACAGTTCGTGTTGAGTGGCAGTTACGGCTCTGGGTTCACGCTTGGGCTGATGCAAAAAGATGTCGGGATCGCACGCGAACTTGCCGACCGGTCAAAACTCGATGTGCCAGTGGCATTTCATGTGGCCGACATGTGGCGTCAAGCGCTCGAAGAGCTAGGCGGCGACGTCGACCATACGGCGTATGACAAGATCATTACGCCACGCGACTAGTCGGCGCGCGCGCCGTTAGCCAACGGATAGTTCGCATCGGCCAGGCGCCCTAAGAGTTCCCGCAACACCCCAAGTTCGTCGTCGCTGAAAAGTGACACAAAATGTTCGGCGACACCGGCCAGGTGGGTAGGGGCGGCAGCGGAGAGCTGCGTTAACCCTGCGGGAGTGATTTCAGCAAACGTGCCGCGTTTGTCGGCTGCGCATGCTGAACGACACACGAGCCCGTCACGTTCCATACGGTCAATGAGCCGGGTCAGCCCACTTTTCGACAACACGATGGCGTCAGACAGGTCTTGCATACGAAGACGTCCATCAGGGGCTTCAGAGAGTTGCACCAGCACGTCATACCAGGTGAGTTGCAAACCTCCAGCGTCACGTAACTCGTGGGTTAACACGTCGATGGTGCGAGCATGAGCATCGAGAAAAGAACGCCATACCGCAATCTGTTCGGCGGTGACGGTAGGGCGGGAACGTTTCGTTGGCGGAGTCATAAAAACGAGGGTACCCGCTGCAACTATCGTGACGCAGAGTTGCCACAAGCATGTTGAAGGGGGCCTACTAGGCCCCCTTCAACATGCCTAAACCACAGTGATTACAGGTCGTGCGGACGAAGGGTGCCACGGCCGTTTTGCTTCGCACGGTTTGCTGCATCTTTGAGGATCGCAGCAACCTTGGCGTTGAGTGCGTCTGCCAAAGTCGAGTCCATACGCAGGTCAAGACCCTTGACGGCGTCCTTGAGCTTGCTCTGCACGATAATTGAATCTGCCATGATTTCTCCTAGAACGTTGTGACGGTCGACGAGCAACCGTAGGTTTACTGCGGCGTCAGTGCTGTCATGCCCGGATAACAGTTGTGCCGCATTTGTCGGGCTTGCAACGCCAAACGTTGCACCACCGGTAACTCTAGGGCGCAAACGAGACATTTTCGCGCATTTAGACGGTTTTTTCTTGCGACAGTGCAACCGACACTCCTTTAGTACAGTGCCGCCATGACAACTTCTCTGGTGCTGCTCACCCGCGACCTGCGCGTCCACGACCATCCCGCACTTTCTGCCGGAGCACGTGACGAACGTTGTGTCGTCTTGTTCGTGTTCGACGACACGATGCTTGCTTCACGCTACGGCGCACCCAACCGGCGGGCCTACCTGCTGGATGCACTTGGTGACATGCGTGCACGACTGCGCGAACGTGGCGCAGATCTCGTCGTGCGCTACGGCAACACCATCGAAGTTGTCACACGCCTAGCAACCCAAATGAACGCTGACACGCTGCACGTAAGCGAAGATCATTCGCGCTACGCCCGCCAACGAATAGCGCAACTTCGCAGTATCTCTGGGTTGACCGTGCAGGAACATCGAGGCATCACCATACGTCGCATCGGTGATCTGCTCACCACCACCGGCACGCCATACCTCGTGTTCACCCCCTATTGGAACCGCTTTGCCGCAACACCACTTCCTGAACCACTACCGGCCGTAAGACAACTGTGCCACCCGAACACCTGCGCAGTTGATGACGTTGGTGAACTACCTGAGCACACCGTGTTTGCAGCCGGTAGTGCACCAGAACGTCAACGAGGAGGCGAAACTCAGGCACGCATAGCCGCCGACGCATTCTTTAAGGCCTCACCGGAACCTTCCCTTCGTGATGTCCCGTCGGTTACTGGAACGTCACGGTTAAGCGCACACTTGCATTTTGGCACGATCTCTGCAGTTGAACTCGCAACGCGCGTGTCTCGCAGAAACGCCGCTCAAGACGCGTTTTTACGCCAGTTATGCTGGCGTGAATTCCACCATCAGCTGCTGGTTATTGCCCCCCATATCGCCCGAGTTGACCTGCGTAGTCACAACGATGAATGGCATGACGACGACGAAGGCTTTGTAGCCTGGTCGAACGGCATGACCGGCTATCCGCTCGTTGATGCCGGCATGCGCCAGCTGCTGCGAGAGGGTTACATGCATAACCGCGTACGAATGGTTGTGGCATCGTTTTTAACCAAACATTTGCGGATCGACTGGCGGCGTGGCGCATGGCATTTCATGGACCATTTAAGTGACGGGGATATTGCCGTGAATTTCGGTCAATGGCAGTGGGCTGCCGGTACCGGCACCGATTCGCGTCCCAACCGGATGTTTAATCCGGTGCGCCAGTCCGAACGGTTTGATCCTGACGGGGTATACATCCGCCGTTACGTAAGCGAGTTAACCGGTTTGCAAGCCCCTGCGATTCATCAGCCGTGGGCGCAAGGCATGTTTACACCAGAGGATTATCCGGCACCGATTGTCGAGCATGATTTTGCACGGCAACGGTTTCTGTTGGCCCGCACAGCGAAGGACGAGGTGTGAGCGAGCTCCCCGAGTTGAAAGTGAAACGGCTGCATGCAGATGCCTTGCTGCCGACCTACAAGCATCCCGGCGATGCCGGAATGGACCTGTCCGCTCTCGAAGCGGTAACACTTGCGCCAGGCGAGATTGTGGCGGTCCCAACAGGTCTCGCGTTTGCAATTCCCAACGGCTATGTCGGATTGGTCCACCCGCGTTCTGGCTTGGCATCACGTGGCCTTACCGTCGCCAACGCCCCAGGAACGATTGATGCCGGCTATCGCGGTGAAGTGAAAGTGCTTTTGATCAATCTTGGTTTCGAACCGTTTGCTATTGATAAAGGGGATCGCATCGCGCAGCTGGTAGTCCAAGCGGTTGCGTATTTGCCACTGGTTGAGAGTGCTAATCTTGACGATACTGTGCGCGGTTCTGGCGGGTTTGGTTCCACCGGAATTACGCCGTAGCAGTTTGCCCGTCGCAGCCGATCGGGTTACTGTTGCGTCTTCGCGGATGTAGCTCAGCTGGCTAGAGCGCCACCTTGCCAAGGTGGAGGTCGCGGGTTCGA
>JBBDST010000055.1:0-18782 GCA_040904765.1 Nitriliruptoraceae bacterium | reverse complement strand
CAACCCTTGATGCGATCGAAACCGTGAAACGTGTCATTCCTGGCTGTGCCACCACTCTGGGCGTTTCAAACGTGTCGTTTGGCTTGTCGCCGCGTGCACGTCACGTGTTGAACTCAGTGTTTCTAGACGAAGCAGTCAAACGCGGGCTGGATTCGGCGATCGTGCATCCAGGCAAAATTGTGCCGCTACACCGCATCCCTGACGAGGAACAGCGTCTGGCTGGCGATCTGATTTACAACCGTCGTGGTGATGACCCCAGCCATGATCCACTTACGGCGTTCATGGCTGCGTTTGATGGTGCGCAAGATAATGTGTCGTCTCGCGACGACCGTGAGAAACTGCCGGTCGATGAACGGTTGCCGCTGCGGATTATCGACGGGGATCGTGACGGCATCGAAACGGATCTTGACGAGGCACTCGCCGCTCATCCGCCGTTAACCATCATCAACGACTTTTTGCTGGCTGGCATGGCTGAAGTAGGTGAACTGTTCGCCTCCGGTCAGATGCAACTGCCGTTCGTGCTGCGTTCAGCTGAAGCGATGAAATCGGCGGTCGGATACCTCGAGCCGTTTATTCAGGCTTCGGGTGCTGACACGTCAGCCAAAGGCCGGGTGCTGTTGGCCACTGTCAAAGGTGACGTGCACGACATCGGCAAGAATCTGGTCGACATCATCTTGCGCAACAATGGCTACGAAATCGTGAATCTTGGGATTAAACAGCCGATTGATGCAATTCTTACCGCAGCTGAAGGACACGCCTGCACCGCTATCGGGATGTCGGGTTTGCTGGTGAAGTCGACGGTCGTGATGCGCGACAACTTAGAAGAGATGAACCTGCGTGGTCTCGCGAAATATCCGGTGCTACTTGGTGGGGCTGCGTTGACTCGGGGCTACGTCGAAGACGATTTGCGGGCCATATATGACGGGAATGTGTTCTACTGCAAAGACGCGTTTGAGGGTCTGCGGGTCCTCGATCAGGTTCTCGCTGCCCAAAAGGACGGCGTGGATACGCCGCTGGCTGAACGCAAAGAACGGCGCCAGTTTGCCAAAACAGTCCGTGAAGAGTCCGCCCCGGTAACCGACGCAAAGGGTCGTGCCCGCTCGGCGGTCGCCACTGATGTCAGCATCCCGGTCGCACCGTTTTACGGCCAGCGGGTTGTGCGTGGAATCGCGCTTGAAGATGTTGCACCACTCTTAAACGAGGTAGCGCTGTTTCGCAACCAGTGGGGTTTCACACCAGGTGGTCGGTCCCCGCAGCAATATCAGGCGTTCATCGATGAGGCGGCCCGGCCGGTGTTACGTGAATGGCTTGAACGGGCCCGGACCGAACATGCGTTGACGCCTGAGGTGGTGTATGGCTACTACCCGGCAAACAGTGACGGGGATGACCTGATCGTGTGGGAGCCGGATGCACCGTTAGAAAAAGAACGGGTGCGTTTCACTTTCCCACGGCAAGACCGAGGCCGTTTCTTGTGCATTGCCGACTTCTTCCGGCCGGTCGATTCGGGCGAGGTTGACTTATTAGCGACCCAGGTAGTGACAGTCGGTCGGCGTATTAGTTCGATCGCCAAAACCCTGTTTGATGACGACCGTTACACGGATTATCTGTTCGCGCACGGCTTTGGGGTTGAAATGGCTGAAGCGCTCGCTGAACTGTGGCACCGTCGTGTACGCCAGGAACTGAATCTGGCCGGCGATGATGGGCCGACCGTTTTAGACTGGTTCCGTCAGAGCTATCGCGGCTCGCGTTACTCGTTTGGTTACGCTGCCTGCCCAGATCTTGAAGACCAAGAGAAGCTATTTAAATTAATCGATCCATCCGCTATCGGTGTTGCGCTCACTGAGGAATTCATGCTCGACCCAGAGCAATCCACCTCCGCGATTATCGTGCATCATCCGGAGGCGAAATACTTCAACGCCCGCTAGATAAGGACTCCTGATGAGTGAGCGTCTAGAACTGTCACCTGCAACTGCCCCACCATCGTCGCTGTACCCGCTGATCACGTCGTTGGTTGTACCGCGGCCAATCGCTTGGGTATCAACTCGAGGTGCCGATGGGGTCGCGAACCTGGCTCCACATTCATACTTCATGGTGGTTGCGTCGAACCCGCTGCATCTAGCGTTCTCATCAACTGGAGTGAAAGACACGTTGACAAACATTCGTGAAACCGGCGAATTTGTCATCAATCTGGTTACTGCCGGGCATGCTCAAGCCATGAACGCCTCAAGCGTGACCGCACCCCGAGACATTGACGAGTTTGGGCTGGTAGGGATTGCTTCAGCGCCGTCGATGGTGCTGTCGCCTCCGCGAGTTGCAGACACGCCAGCAGCGTTTGAATGCCGCCTCGTTCACGAGCAGGCGTTTGGTGACGCCCATCTCGTTGTCGGCGAGGTCTGCCATATCAGTCTGGATCAGACAATCTTGACCGATGAAGGACTCGCCGACATACAGCGTTTAGATCCGTTGTGTCGGCTGGGCGGGACGGGTTATGCAACCCTTGGCGAAGTGTTTCACCTGAACCGTCCGACCTACACCCCGGGCGGTGAAGTATGACTCGGATCGACCTGTTGCTACAACAATCAGTCACAACGTCGTTTGAATTTTTTCCTCCAAAGACTGATGAGGGGCGAGACGCATTGCGTGCGACAGTACGCGAACTTGAACCGCTAGCTCCATCGTTCGTGTCGGTCACCTACGGAGCTGGCGGCGCAACGAGAGAACGCACCCACGAGCTCGTAATCGAAATGCTGAACAACACTTCGATTCCGCCGATGGCGCACCTAACGACCGTGGCACATACACGCACGGAACTTGTCGAAATCTTGGCGCGTTACCGCGACGCCGGAGTTGCCAACATTATGGCGCTGCGAGGTGATGCGCCGGTTGACGATCCGGATCCGATCCGTGAGTTAGCGCATGCCCACGAGCTGGTTGAACTTGCCCGCGAAGTCGGTGGAGGCCAGTTCTCAGTCGGAGTTGCCGCCCATCCTGAAGGCCACCCGGAGTCACCAAATTTGGCTTCTGACCGGCGATTTCTAGCCGAGAAATGTAAGGCTGCCGATTTTGCGATCACGCAGTTTTTCTTCGATGCTGACGTGTATTTACGGCTCATTGACGATCTTGACCGTCACGGCTGTAACACGCCGGTGATTCCTGGCATCATGCCGGTGACCAACGTGTCGCAGATTCAACGGTTCGCCGCCCTGTCTGGAGCCGCGTTTCCCACATGGTTGAAAAATCGGCTTGCGGATGCCACGACCCCACAAGAGGTAGAGGCCATTGGTGTAGAGACGGCGACCCAACTGTGTGCTGACCTATTGGCTGCCGGCGCGCCAGGTTTGCACTTTTACACGCTGAACCGTTCTCAGGCGACACGGAGTATCTATGCCGCGCTGCAACACGAGCCGGTCGTGAACTAGCGGCTAGACGTAGCGCTGCACGAACGGCAGGGCGACTGAAGCTAACGCGATCTTGACGGCATCACCGATGAAGAATGGTACGGCGCCGACGGCGAATGCTTGAGTCAACGCCATCCCGGTGACAAGCGACAGTACGGTGACACCCAACGTGTAGATCACGATGTTGCCGACAATCATGGCAGCTGTAGCTCCGCGGAAAGTGTTGATCCAGCCTCGGCGTGCGAGTGTGCCAACGACTGCGGCGGCAACCACGAAACCTGCGATGTAACCCAAGGTTGCGCCACCGGTGATCGCAAACCACGGGACGCCCGCAAGGCCCACACCAAGGAACAGTGCCGCTCCAATGGTTGCTCTGCGAGGCCCTAGCGCGGCTGCGCCAAGGAGCACCGCAAACGTCTGACCGGTAACCGGTACGGGCGTGCCGGGAAGTGGGAAGGCGACCTGAGCGGACAGTGCAATTGCGATGGCGAACCCTACGATGATCGCTGCGTCGCGCACGCGTGTTGAGGCAAAGCGGTCAGCGATAACGGGAACGAAACGGTCTGCGGGCACTGATGACGAGGTCATATCTCACTCCAAATCGTGCTGGGAAGGGTCAGCGCGTAGCCTACACCCTGCTTGACCCAACCGATAAGTCGAGTACAGGACGGTTTGTGAGCATAGTCAGACGATTGGCGCGCCGGCTGGTAGTCCTGCTCCTAGTGAGTGTGGTGACGCTGCTGGCGGTCTTAATCGTGGTCACAACCCCCCGGCTTGACGTGATTCAGCATCCTGACGTGGTCGTTGTGCTTGGCGGTGGGGGTGGCGAACGTCTGGCGTTTGGCCAGCAGGTTGCCGCAGTTCACAGGGTGCCAGTGTTCGCATTCGCTGAGGGTGTGACGTCTGGTGTGCTTGGTGGTGTCCCGTGCGATTCAAAGGCGCAGTGGTGTGTCGAACCGAATCCGTCAACGACTGCCGGAGAGGCACGGACGGCTGCGGCATACGCTAAAGACAACGGTTGGCAGACGATGGCGGTTGCTACCTCTACGTTTCATGTGAATCGCGCACGGGTGCTATTTCGGCAGTGTTTCGAGGGCGAAGTGCTGGTCACTGGGATCGCCGATTCGGCTCCATTGGAGGTGCAGTTGCGGCGTGCAGGGCGTGAAGCGTTGGGAATCATTGCTGCCTACACACTGCGACGTGCCTGCTAGCCCGCTGTTGTTTGGCTATGAACACTGGGACGCCCCAGCGTTTGCTGGGGCGTCCCACGTAATCAGCTGATGCTTAGATGCCTTCGCCTGCGGCGACGCGCGGGTCAAGGTTTTCATAACCAGCAAGATACGCCGCACGGTCTGCCTTCACGCGAGTCACAATTTCGTTGTACTCGTCTTCGCGGCCTTGACGTGCATACAGTTTGCGCGGCTGCAACAGTTCTTCGTCATCAAAACCGGGGATCGACGTCGCAACTTCGTACCCAAAGTCCGGATCGATGGTCCATTCGATCGATCCATCGACGATGCCGTGCTGCACGGCTGCCGAGTGCGGAATCTTCACTTTCTTGGATCGTTCATCACTGTCGGTGCCACCGACGCGACCGGTGTTGAACAGGTACACCTCAAGGGGAGTCTGCTCGAGGATTTCAAGCAGACGATTTGCTTGGCTGGCGTCGTTTTCAAACCAGAACGGGTTGGTGCCTGGCACCCGCAGGTTTTTGCCGGCTTCGGCGGCGCCACCGGCAGAGGTGCCTTTGGTTTCACCGAGCATGAAGTAGTAGGCGGCCTGTTCGGGCTTCAATTTCACGACCGCTGGAACGATGTTTTCGTTGCGATTCAAAATGAACAGGTACTTAGCTTTGGGCAGATCGCTTGGATCCCGATGGCGGATGCCAGCAAGCCCGAAGGTGCAACGGCCGTTGGCGGTGTAGTTGGTGTCGAAGAAGTCGACTTTGCCGTTGTCATCGACGCTGACACTTTCAAGCCATGCGTCGGCACTCGTTGCGCCACCGTAGATGGTCGGTTCGTCGTCGGGGTCAAGACCAAAGGTCTTGGCAAAACAGCCGTTTTCGGTTGAGACGACAGTGCCGTCGGGCCACAAACCGATGAAGTCGTCTTGGATCGGCAGGGATCCTTTGACGTTGCGGAACGTCGTGGTGGTTTTACCAGTACCGGACAGGCCGATAATGAGAGCGAGGTGTTCGGTGCCGTCAGGGGTTTCTTCTTTCGGGAATGTCTTGGCCCCCGAGTGCATGGCCAGCCCACCACGGTCATACACAAGTTTGTTCCACATGCGAAGTCCGCCCATCTTGGATTCACCGAAGTAGTCGGAGCCAAAGACGCGTGTGGTGTAAGTCTCAAGGTCGACGGTGATAAGGCAGTCGTCGGGTTTACCTGGTGCGTTGAAGTGCGGGGTGTAGATCACCGTAAACTCGGGCGTAAAGTCTGCGTCCTTGTCGAAAAAGAGCTGCTGTTGCATCGCAGGAATGTTGCTGTTTTCTTTTTCGATGAACAGGCGTGCGCCGGTGCGAAATGACGGGTCAGGACCGATGTAGCCCTCGATGAGCACCATGTCACGATCGGCAATGTATGCGTCCTGTTTGGCGGCCCATTCGGCGGCTTCGGCGCGTGAAATCGTCGGTTTCGCGTTTGGTTCGTCAGACACGAAGAACGTTGATTTGCCAAGCCTCGATACGACGCGAGCGCGATAGTTCAGGTTCCCGAACTCTGTCTCGACGACGTTTGGCATCAGTTCGAGCACCCACTGGCGCATCTGCGCCTGTGTCGGGTTCGCCTCGACCGACTTTGCTTTGGGAAGTTCAACAGCCACCGTGCAGCCTCCTTGGCGTGTTTACGCCACGCGATACCGGGTATTAGTGCCGGTTGACACGAAGCCTATCGTCGCATCCACACAGCTACGAACTGGACGATCGTTCGCCTTTACACGCTCCACGCTTGCCTGCGAAAAAGTCGTCGTCCCCATGTCCTTGTTTTTAAGGTTAGCCGCGCCATCTCACTACGTCTGTATCCGTATGGACGACTTCGCCAGAACGTGTGAGCGCAGCAATGGCTGCCCGGGTTGAGCGTTCTGCGGCATTCCACAAGCCTGGGTCGACTGCGGCATAGATCTGTTCGACCAGTTGGCGGGGGGTGGCCGGCCCGTTGGTCAATACGGCCCGGATTTGTGCGCTGCGATACGCCCGCTGTTGCAGATAAAACGTGATGACCGCTTCTGGGTCTTCGGTGAGTTCGGGACCGTGCCCGGGATATAAGGCATCAGGTCCAAGCCCAAGGACGGTATGCAGCGAGTCGAGATAGGCCTCAAGATCTCCATCTGGAGAGGCCACCACAGAGGTGCCACGGCCAAGAATGTGATCACCAGTGAGCAGCACGCCGGTGGCCAGCCGCACCGCAAGATGGTCGTTGGTGTGTCCTGGTGTGGCGACCATGGTGAGATGGCAGCCTGACAGTTCGATGCGACTGCCATCGCGCAGGGTCTCTACGGCTGTCGCGCCTGGGCCGGCAACCGCAACTGACGGGTCGTATGCCAACGTGGCAGCCTCAAAGTGGGCGCTAAATGCCGCGGCGGCTTCCGCATGATCGTGATGATGGTGGGTAACGATGATGGCACGGACCTGGGCGTCACGCGCAGCGATGACTTCAGCGACCGTGTCAAGATGGGTGGTGTCGGCTGGCCCAGGGTCGATAATCACCGCCTCGCCGGTGCCTTGGGCTGCAATGATGTAGGTGTTGGTGCCGTCAAGTGTCATGGGTCCGGCGTTTGGTGCCAACACGCGCACCGTCACGTCATCAAGCATGCTGACATGCGGTAATGATCCAAGTGGCGGGATTTGCCAGGCGGTACGCGGATCTACCGGTGGCGTGAGTTCGCTCATGAGGTATCCGTTCTTCTATTCATCTTCAGGTTCTCCCCCGTCAGGATGCATCACCTTAGTGATGCCATCGACTTCGATGAGTTGTGGGCATAACCGTCGTATGTTGGGTGCGGTTTGTTTGAGTGCGGCAAGGGCGGTGTTGGTGGTGATGTATGGGGCGATCTGAGCCAGATTTTTGCGGGTCGGATAGATGATGTGCCGCCTGCCTGATTGTGCCTGTTCAAGCGCAGTTTGTGGTGCGAGCCATAGGGTCGACACGATCTCGCCTGATGCGGGGATGACAGTTGAACCGGCGGGTAGTCGTACCGCAAAAAAGCGGGTGTCGAACCGTCGCGGATAGCCATGCGGTGTCACCCACCAGGACACCAGCGTGAGACAATCAACGTCAATAAGCAGTCGTTCGTGCGCCAACACTTCGGTCCACTGGGCAGCTGCTGTTGCATCTGTAATGTGCCGGAGTTGGGCGAGCGGGCCGTTTTGTGTCCGTTCTTGTGCCATTGGCGTGCCGGTGTGATCACATGCCAGCAGGACGCCGGTTTCTTCGAATGTTTCGCGTACGGCCGCAAACAAGAGTGCACGTGTCTCAACTGGCGTCTGGGTTTTTAGCTGTTGCTGCCAGTTTGTAAGCGACACGCCTCGGGCGTGAAACGCCGCTAGGGCGCCGTCATCAGGGTTCACTTTTCCGCCGGGAAACACCAGTGCGCCAGGGGCAAACACGGCGGTTTGTGGCCGTTCTAACAGCAAGGTTTCGAGTCCGAACGGGCCGTCACGCAGCACGATGATGCTGGCGGCAAGAACGGCATCAAGCTCGTGGCCATCAGGAGCCAACGACGCCTTGGGTGGCGACTGGCTGTAGCCACGTCTGGCCTTTCGCACCGCGCCCCCCTAAGTTTCTCACGCGACCATAGTTGAGATCCTACGGCGGTTACCGCCAAAGCGAAGAGGTCATGGGAGAACACGCCGACGTTCGTGCGTCGTTGCCGAAAGTGGACACGGTGCTGTCTGGACTTGACGACAGCGTGTCCCGCCATGGGCGTGTCGCGGTTGTTGCCGCGGTGCGTCAGGTTTTAGCGGCAGCCCGTGATACGGCCGCTACCGACCCGACCCTGCCGTCAGGCGATGCCATTGCCGATCAGGTTCGGGCCCTGCTTGACATCAAACGGGCGGCCCTGCTCTCGCCGGTGATCAATGCCACCGGCGTGGTGTTACACACCAACCTTGGTCGTGCACCGCTGTCTGAAGCGGCCCAAGCTGCCGTGGTGGCGGCATGCGGGCCCACCAATCTTGAGTTTGACGTTGCGACTGGCGGGCGTGGGTCACGTACCGGCGAGTTGGGTGCGCTGCTGGCAACCGTGTGCCACAGTGAAGATGCGACGGTGGTGAATAACGGCGCTGCCGCGTTGATGCTGGTGTTGGCCGCGCTCGCGACAGGCCGTGACACGATTGTGAGTCGCGGCGAACTGATCGAGATTGGCGGTTCGTATCGGCTCCCTGATGTGATGGCAACTGCCGGAACACGTTTGGTTGAAGTTGGCACCACCAATCGCACCCGGATTGCCGATTTTGCGGATGCAGTGGGTGACGATACGGGCGTGCTGTTGAAAGTTCACCGCTCAAATTTCACCATCAATGGCTTCACTGAAGATGCCGATTTTGATGCGTTGGTTGCGCTCGGTCGAGACCATCATGTGCCGGTCGTATATGACATCGGTTCGGGGCTGCTGACCGCGCAGCCCGGGCCGTTGGCAAACGAACCCAATGTGGCTGATGCTGTGAAAGCTGGGGCAGATCTCATCATTTTTTCGGGTGACAAACTGCTTGGTGGCCCGCAGGCGGGCATCATCCTTGGCCGTTCTGACCTGATCGCACGCTGCCGCAAACATCCGCTGGCTCGGGCGCTGCGTATCGACAAGCTACAGCGGGCAGCGTTGGAAGCAACCGTCTTGGCCTACCTGCATGAGGAACGTCCCCAGGCAATTCCTGCTGTCCGGATGATTGACCTGCCGGTCGCGCTGCTCGAACAGCGTGCCGTTACTTTGGCGAGACGTCTTGGCGCGACCGCCACAGCGTTAACGTCGGTGATCGGTGGTGGAACTACCCCGGGTGTTGAACTGCCGTCGTTTGGGGTGCGTCTGGTGACAGACGGCTCGCCTGAGGCGTTGATGGCGCGACTGCGCCACGGCACACCGGCCGTTGTGGCCCGCATTGATGATGATGCGGTGGTGCTTGATCTGCGTAGTGTGCCTGAAACGGCCGACGAAGCGTTGTTTGAGGCGGTGAGTCGCGCACGTGGCTGATCCGCTCAAGGCCACCTTGTCGCATCGTGTGGTCACGACTGCCGGGCATGTCGATCATGGTAAATCGACGTTGCTGCGGGCACTTACCGGTCAAGAACCTGACCGGCTGCGTGAAGAACAACAGCGCGGCTTGACGATCGAACTGGGTTACGTGTGGGGCAGTTTCGGGGCGCACACGGTCGCGTTTGTGGATGTTCCTGGCCACGAACGGTTCATCTCGACGATGCTTGCCGGCACCGGCGCGTCTCCGGCCACAATGTTTGTCGTCGCGGCCGATGATGGCTGGTCGAAACAGTCCGCAGAACATCGCGACATTCTTTCGCTGCTCGGTGTGCCCGGCGTCGTAACGGTGATCACCAAAGCAGACACCGTGAGTGACGAGCGTCTCGATGAGGTCGTCGCACAAGTGAGTGATGCGCTTGCCGCAACGACGCTTGCTCCCGCCCCGATTGTGATCACCGATGCCATCACCAACCGAGGGATCGAGACACTCAAAGAAGTGTTGGCAAGTCAGCTGGACAAACTTGCCCAACCGGTGTCACGTAACCGGCCGCGCCTTTGGGTTGACCGGGCGTTTTCGATTGCCGGCGCTGGGGCTGTGGTCACCGGAACGCTGGTTGACGGCACGTTTACAACCGACGATGAAATTCGCGTCCTGCCCTCACAGACAGCCAGCAGGATCCGAGGGGTGCAATCACTTGGAACGCCGGTTCAGCATGTCACCGCCGGGTCACGGGTTGCGCTCAACTTGGTCGGTGTGTCACATCAGGATTTGAAACGGGGCGACACGATCGTTGGTAGTCAGCCGTGGCAGTTAAGCCACGAACTGGACTGCTGGTTGACGGTGCTTGCCGGGCAGCGAGTCACCGACAAAGGTGCATGGGAGGTGTATGTCGGTTCGACATCAACACCAGCGACCGTGCAGGTGATCGCCGGTGCAGATGAGACGTCTGGATCACGCGTGGCCGCACGGCTACGGGTGGCACGTCCGCTGGTTGTCAGTTGCGGAGATCGCTTTATTTTGCGCGAATCTGGCCGCCGACGCATCGTTGCCGGCGGGATCGTCACCGACCCGGCCCCACCACCGCTGCCACGGGGACGTGCGGCACGCCAACGTCACCGTGAGGCGATTGAGCTTTTAGCAACCGGCGACGAAGACACGCGTGTAACGCTGCTGACTGATGTTGCTGGAGGCGTGTGTGCCGACGAGTTACTGTTTGCCCGTGCCGGCTGGGATCCAACACGTCCGCTACCTCAAGGGCTCGTGTCAGTTGGTGGCATCAGTGTCACGACAACTCGGCTTGAGGCGGCGTACGGCGCACTGCGGGGCTTGGGCGCTGGCGTGCACCCCCGTGAACGGACCGAACAGGTGTTGCGCGACGGCGGTTTGTCGACCCAAGGATGTCGTGCGGTACTGACAACCGCCGAACAGTCGCGGATGATAGTGCGGGTTGCTGGCGGGTTTGTGCTGCCAGAGCATCTCGATGATGCAGAACGGGTGCGCCTGCGTCGGGTAGCGCTGCTGGTTGACGAACTCAACGTGCGTCCGCTTTCCCCGCCGCCAATCGATGAGGTTGCGCAACAGGTCGGGATGACCCACCGTGACGTGGCAGCCTTGGTAACTGCCGGCACGATCGTGAAAGTAGGACCGTTGACGTTCACGGCAGAAGCGATCGCTCATGCACGCGAGCAACTGATCCAACTTGCCACCAGCCAGCCGACGTTTACCGCTTCTGATGCGCGGCAAGTGTGGGATACGAGCCGCAAATTTGCGATCCCGCTGCTCGAATATTTTGACCGCACCGGCGTGACCCGGTTTGACGGTCAGATGCGCCAGTTGGCGTAACCGGTTTTGTTAGCGCCGTGCGAACACTGCTTCGGCTTCAACCGGCGCGTCGAGGGGCAGCGTGTGTACGCCAACGGCTGAACGGGCGTGAAGCCCGTTGTCCCCCAAGATGGCGGTAAGCAGGTTCGACGCACCGTTAGCGACTTCGTGGGCAGCCGTGAACGTTGGGGCTGACGCGACGAATACGGTGAGTTTCACGAGCCGGATCTGGTCAAGTTGGCCGCTGGTTGCCGCATCAGCGATCGCCAGCAAGTTCAGGGCGGTAATGGCGGCAAGCTCTTGGGCTTGCGCGAGAGTGACCGCATCTCCGACCCGCCCGGTTGTCGCCAGCACGCCGTCAATAACCGGTAGCTGACCTGCGGTGAACAGCAAGTTTTCCTGCCAGACGTATGGCTGGTAGCAAGCTGCTGGGGCAGGTACTGCTGGCAGTGTGAGGTTGCGTTGTGTCAGCCGCGTGTAGGGGGTGTCCATGTCACGCTTTTTCGCGTTTGAAGTAGGCGACGTTGTCTTGGACTGCGACCAGTTCCCAGCCGTCGTCGCCCCACTGGTTCAAGATCGCTTGCAGCGCGTGGCTAATCAGCGGTGCGGTGGCGTATTCATAACGGGTCACCGAAAGTCCTTTCAAGGCGTCGTTGTCGGCCAAGCGTACTGTCCGTGCATGGCCGTATTTGTCCGTACTAGGCGTTCAGTGTGAATGTCACGACACCAAACGGGTCGTTGATGATGCGTACTTCATCTCTAGGCTCGAGCCAGTAGGTCTGTACGACACTACCTAGCAGCACAAATTCGCCGGCGCGTAACGGCTGGCCGCGGTTGGCCCGCTGTTCGGCGAGCCAGCAAAGGCTTGACAGCGGATGGCCCAACACGTCAGAGCCACGGCCGCTACCGACAGCTTCACCGTTGATTTCCATTCTAGCGGTGACGGTGTCAAGCTGGTGGGGGTCAAAGTCGCTGAATTCGTCGCCGAGTACACAGCCGGCGTTAAAAAAGTCGTCGGCGATCAGCACTTCGGTGGCCAGTGATCGGTAGTCCTCATAGCGGTCTTCAACTATTTCGATCGCTGCCATGCAGGTGGCGATCGCGTTCGCTGCGGCAGCGTGGGTGACCGTCCCGTTGGTATCGGCGGTGAGGTCGGTTGCGAGCCGCACTGCGATTTCGCATTCAACGCCGATCTTTTGGTAGTCAGCTGCATTGAGGCTGTGCTGCAATACAGCGACGGTGCTGTCAAAAATGCCGCCTGAACAGGGCGTGTCAATCTGCATGTATTCCTGCATGACGGCCGTGGTGCAGCCGATTTTGTGGCCGACAATCGTGCCTTGTCCGGTGTCGGCGAGTTGCCTGTGGACAAGGTCTTGTACGGCGTAGCCATCGTCTTGGGTTGGTGGCACAAGGGCGGTTGGAACTTCGCCAAGTGGCTGGTTGGTTTGGCGAACGCGCGCCACCTGGGTGGCGAGTTCGTGTGCGCTGGTGGATGCCATCTTCTGCCTTTTTGACGTCGGTTTGTTTCGGCCAATGATGCGGTGCATGCGTCTTAGTAGGTTGGCTGTCAGGGTTAGTAGGCCTTGCCGCGGGCGGTGACTGCTATGAGCTGCTCGACGATGCCGTCGCGCACGCCCACATACCAGTCGTGCACGTTGCACGTGGGGTCGCAGTGGCCAGGTATCAGACGGAGTTTGTCGCCGACAGCCAGTTTGCCCTCAGGGTCGGTTATGACGCCGTGCTCGTCGCTGCATTTGATGTAGGTCACGTCCGTGCGGCCATATACGACCGGCAGACCGGCATCGACCGATTGCACTTTCAGGCCGGCATCGCAGATCGCGACGTCAGCTTTGGGGTGACTCATAACGCCCGTAAAGATGAATAGTGCGTTTTCCCATTCGCCAGCGTCGAGACGGTTGCCGTTGCCATCGAGGATGCGGCCGTAGTCGGCATCCATGAAGGCATACGAGCCGCACTGAAGCTCGTTGTACACCCCCGAGTTGCCTTCAAAGGCGTAAGAACCGGTGCCGGCACCGCCAACGATTCCGCATGCGATCCCTTCTGCTTTGAGTGCGTCGACCGCGTCACGCACCATGGCGATCGCCACATCGATTTTGGCTTTGCGTTGTTCAAAGCTGGTCAGGTGCTGCACGGCACCCTGATACGCCTGTATCCCCGAGAACGTCAGGCCAGGTGCCGCCTCGATGGCGTGTGCGATCGCTAGCACCTCGGCGGTGGTCGTGACTCCACAGCGACCTGCGCCACAGTCAATTTCGATCAGACACTCGATGGTGGTGTGGTGGCGCGTTGCGGCGTCGGAAAGTTCAGCGACGTTGTTGATGTCATCGACACAGACGATGATGCGGGCGAGCTGCGTCAGGCGGGCGAGACGATCGATTTTGGCTGGGTCGCGCACCTGGTTTGAGACGAGAATGTCCGTGACACCGGCGCGGGCAAACGCTTCTGCTTCCGACACTTTCTGACAGCAAATGCCGGTCGCGCCGGCGGCGATCTGCATTCGTGCGACATCGCCTGACTTGTGCATCTTGCCGTGTGTGCGCAGCCTGACTCCCATCTCGTCGGCGAAGCGTTGCATCTTGGCGATGTTGCGCTCAAGTGCCGCCAGATCAACAACCAGGCAAGGGGTTTGGATATCTGCTTCGGCCATGCCGGGGATCGCAGGAATGTCGTAGCCGACTTCGAGGCTGTTGAAATCGACGTTCATAAATGCTCCGCAGGTTGTGAAGGGTTTGGACAGTTGGGCCGTGCGCGAAGCGTGATGCCATCGTGTGGCGGCATTTTTTGGACGGTCGCGCGCGGGTTACACGGCCTCACGGTGGCGCGGTTGAAGACGTTGCATAAGCATGCGCCGTTCGGCTTCACCAAGCCCGCCCCATACACCAAACGATTCGCCGGAACGCATGGCATAGTCACGGCATGCGTTAATCACCGGGCAGCGCGCACAGATTGCTTTTGCGGCCGCTTCACGGCGTGCCCGATCATGTTTTGATTCAAACCCGTTCGGCCCAAAGAACACTATTCCCGAAGATGTTTGACAGGCAGCGTCGCGTCCCCACGACTCGTGCAGTTCAAACACGCTGTTTGGCAACGTTGCTCTTGGCCACCGCTGTTGTTGTTCTCCCATAACTGGTCTTACCACCCTGTTCCCACACGTTTTTTGCTCCCGTGGGAAACCTAGAGGCAGTTGCGCGAAATTGCCAACGCGAGTTTTTCTCAGGTGGAGTGCCGTTAGACGGTGTAGTTACTCACTTCGACCAGGTTGCCGTCAGGATCACGGAAATACACCGATTCGATCGGGCCTGTTGCGCCAGTGCGTAGCCCTGGACCTTCAATAATTGCGACATCGTTGCTGTGCAGTTCCTTGATGACGTCAGCCAGCGGTGTGTCGGTGATGAGGCAGAAATCTTGCGAACCGGGTTTCGGCGTTGTCGCTTTGGGTTCATACTCGTTGCCGGCCGGATGCAAATTGATTTTTTGGCTGCCAAACGTCAACGCAACCCGTCCTTCACCGAAGTTCACTTGCGTCATGCCAAGCACGTCACAGTAAAACGCGACCGTGTCGGGGATGGACTGCACCGTCAAAACAAAATGATCGACATGTGTGATGCGCATCGGCGTCTCCCTCGTCTTAGCGTCACGATCGCGTTGCGCACTGTAAACGATACTGCCAGGAAACGGGAAGGCCGCTGTTAGGCCTCGTCATGACTGGCCGCTGACACGTCTGTGTCGCTATCAGCGGCAAACGGTTCGACTAACACCAGCGCGCCATCGACACCATGCACGGTGACCGGCGTGCCCACTTTCACCCGTTTTGTTCCACCGGTCCAACGTGCCCGCCACAGCGCGCCGTCGATATACACGTGGCCTTCCGGGTTGAGTACGGAGCGCACAATTCCTGAGCGGCCCACGAGGTCTTCCAACGTCACACCTTCAGGTCCTGCCTGGGCGCGCAACACGGTCGTCATAACAAACACAAAGAAGACGAACACGGTGAGAGTGGTTGCCGCAACGAGCCAGGCAGACAACGCCAACGCCTCATGCGTATAGAACCACAACGACCCGACGACAAATGACGTGGTTGCCGCAAACGTGACCCACCCAAAGCCAGCAATTGCCGTGTCTAATGCATACAGCAGTAAGCCCAGAATAACCAGTGCTACCGCCCAGGCGTTGACCGGCAGCACAACCAGCCCAAACACGCCGATAGCGGCAGTAATAATGCCGGCTAGTCCTGCAACCCCAAAGCCTGGCTGGAACAGTTCAAACAGCAGCATGCCCAGACCGATAATAAGCAGCAGGTAGATGAAGGGTGCTGTTGTTGCCGCATGCAACACGCGGCGCAGTAGTCCGAGTGAATGGAAGCGCACGTCGACCGCATCAGGACGCAAAACAAGGGTCGCCGCCGTCCCACTGGCCATCAGGATCGACTGCCCGTCGAGTTCAACTAGCAGAGGTTCAAGACCGGCAACAACAGCGGTTGCAACGCCAGCGTCGGCGAGAGTCAACGCATCCACAGGGCCGTTACGAAGCGCGGCGATTAACGCTGGGTCGCTGATGCGTTGGTTGAGCAGCTGATCGAGCCGTTCGGCGGTAAGCGTGTCGGTGGCAAAATCGACCGGATCGATTGGGCCTATCGTGGCGTCTTGCGATAAGGCTCTGATGTCGCCGGCGAGCCACAGCACCGCTGCGGCACCGGCAGCGTTTGCGCCCACCCCAAGTGGGCCGACCAGCGTGGCGACCGGAATGTCGACGTCATCGATGCGGTCAAGCAGCGCGTCAAGGTTGGCTGATACACCTCCCCGTGAGCTGTATTGCAACACGACGAGTGCGGATGTGTCCTCGGTGGCACGGCTGATCACGTCTTGAATCTGTGCAACCACCGGTGGATCGATAAAGCCGCCGCGTAACGGCAAGATTTCGACGCGCTGTGCGCTCTGTTCGGCGCGCAGGTCGACAGACGAAGGTTCTGCTGTGGCCACGCTTGCAATCAGACCGGTGAAGATCATGGCAAGCAGCGTGACGACACGCAGACGGCGTTTTTGAGGTGGGTTCATGCGGCAAAGCGTATCGGGCAGCGGGGCTTGAACCGATTTCGTCGTATGCATGATTGTGTCGGGCATGTCCGTTGGGCCGGTGGGCACACCAAAATGCCGGCGAGCAACGGTAGGCTAGGTGGGCAACGCGCCGCTTAGTACCGGCCTACAGGAAGGCGCAGTGATGGTGCCAACGTCACGGGCTTTAGCTGTGCCTGTACGAGTTTTGTTGGTAATCGTATGTAGCGTTGTTATCGCAGGGTTGCTGGCGTCGTTAGTGATTCCGGCAGCGTATGCAGGTGACCGGTTTATTGACGTGTTACGGCGCGACATTTTGAGTATGCCGCCGATTGGTGAGGCTGACCCCGCACCGCAAAACTCGTTTATTCTCGCTTCTGACGGGTCGTTTTTGGCAGAATTGAGTTTCGCCGAGAACCGTATTCCGGTGACGCTCGATAAGGTTCCAAAAATTGTCATTGATGCGGTACTTGCCACCGAAGATGCCAGTTTTTACTCGCATGAGGGTGTGAACCATCTAGCGATTGTGCGTGCCTCGCTTGCGAACTTTCGTGCCGATAGCATCGAATCGGGTGCCTCCACGATCACCCAGCAGTATGTGAAGATGGCGTATCTGTCGCCTGAACAGACGATTGCCCGCAAAGTCGAAGAGGCGCTGTTGGCGATCCGCCTTGAAAACGTGCTGACCAAAGATGAGATTCTGCAGCGGTATTTGAACCGCGCCTATTTTGGGGCCGGCGTGTATGGAATTGGCACGGCCTCTCAGCGTTACTTCTCCAAAGATGTGACCGGCTTGACGTTGTCTGAAGGGGCGCTGCTTGCCGGGCTGCTGCGTGCCCCGGAAACGAACAATCCGATTAGCAACCGGGAGAACTCGCTGATTCGGCGCAACATTGTGCTGCGACAGATGGCTGCACAGGGTTTCCTTACCCAACAGCAAGCTGACGTTGCCATCGCATCGCAGTTGGGTGTAAAAATTTCTGAACCGGCAGCGCCGGAGTATCCGTTTTGGTCCCGTTGGGTTTCGCAACTGTTGGTGAATGAAACGGCGGCCGCGCAACTTGGCACCCAACACTCCGCGATGATTGCAATGGGCGGGTCTGTTGAAGAACGCCACCAGAAAGTGTTCCAGTCGGGTCTTCGCATCATCACCACGCTCGACCGCGAACTCCAAGAGGCTGCGGAAGAAACGTTGTTTGAGGCGCTCACAACGCCTGACCATACGCCAGCAGACGTGGCTCGGGAACCGTTTGGGGCGCTGATCAGCGTTGAACCAGGGACCGGTGCAATCCGAGCGATGGCGCTTGGACCGCACGAGTTTGGCAGCTGCCAGTACGACGACAGTTGGGTTGAGGAACTCCCAACCGGCGAACTGTTGTGTGACCGCACACAAGTAAATCCGGCGGTGCCTGGCGGTGGAGGCTCTGGCCGACAGCCAGGTTCGTCGTTCAAACCGATCCTTGATGCCGCCGCCATCGAAGCGGGTGTGCCGGTCGGATGGACTTTTGATGCGCGTGGCCCAAAACAGATCGATGGCTGTGCATCACCTGACGGCCCCTACATTGTGCGCAACACCGGCGGGGACGACATCCTTGACATGTACGAGGCGGTTAAACGCTCCAGCAACGTCTATCACGCACTGCTGATCGCACAGATTGGTCCGCGCGCCGCCGCCGACATGATGGACCGTTTGAGTGGCTATCCAGTCGAACAGCGTGACATTGTGTGTTCCCTGGCGTTGGGTGCAAATGCAACGACCCCGCTGGCAATGGCAAGCGCCTATGCGACCTTGGCAAACCGCGGGGAGGCTTGTGCTCCTTACCCGATTGAACGGATCGAAAATGCCCAAGGTGAGGTGCTGTGGGAGCATGCCGCCCAATGCCGCAGGGTGATCGACACGGATGTTGCCGACTGGGTTGTGGACCTTCTGGCAGGGCCGGTCTCGCCAGGCGGGACGGCCCCGTCGGTGAATCTTGGCCGTTGGCCAACCCGCGGGAAAACCGGATCAACCAACAACAATACTGACGCCTGGTTTGTCGGGTTTGTCCGTCAGTTGGCAACGGCCGCGTGGGTGGGCTATCCCAACACCGACCGGGTGTTTAGTTCTGTGCAGGCTGCCCAAGCCGCATGTGGCGATGCTGCAATCGAAAAGGTGTGTCGTCGTACGGCTGCCACATCCCAACGGCTGGTGAACGTCACGATCGGTGGGCGCAGCTACCGCCAGGTGTTCGGTGGCTCCTTGCCGGCACCCATTTGGGGCACCTATATGCGCCGCATCGTGGAACGTTACGAACCGCAAGG
>JBBDST010000054.1:0-18985 GCA_040904765.1 Nitriliruptoraceae bacterium | reverse complement strand
GTACTGGCCTCGAAAGTATTTATCCCGATGGGAGCCGGGCCAAATGACCGTGGCCTGTCGCGCAAACACATCATGGAGGCGTGTGATGCGTCGCTTAAACGTCTCGGTGTCGAGTATCTCGACCTGTATCTGATTCACCGCTGGGATTCAGAAACCCACGTTGAAGAAACCATGGAAGCGTTGAACGATCTGGTGCGGGCGGGAAAAGTGCTGTATCTGGGGGCGTCGTCGATGCCGGTGTGGCGGTTTGTGACCGCCCAGTATGTGGCTCGCATGAACGGCCTCACGCCGTTTGTGTCGATGCAAAACCAGGTGAATCTGTTGTATCGGGAAGAAGAACGCGAAATGATCCCGTTTTGCATCGATCAAGGCATCGCAGTCACCCCGTGGTCGCCGTTGGCACGTGGCCGTCTGGCCCGCATAAAAGACCAGTTTGACGCCGGAGTCCGAGCGAAAAGCGATCACCGCATCGACGTGTTCGAAGGCAACGTGTGGGGTGTGACAGACGCGTTGGGTGAGGTCGCAGAAGCACGTGGCGAGACGCGGGCGAAAGTTGCGCTGGCATGGGTGATGCAAAAGCAAGGCGTCACGTCGACGCTGATTGGCGCGAGCACACTTGAGCAGTTCGACGAGGCCGTTCTTGCCACACAACTGACACTGACTGACAAGGAAGTGCGAATCCTCGAAGCTCCCTACATGCCGCAAGTGCCAAACATTTAAATGAGTACGTGCATCCTTGAAAAGAGTTGAGCATAAGAGCCACACCCTGACTCACTTGGTCTTGCCAAGCGTTTTTAGGATGGCAAGGCGAAACCGGTAGCGATGCCTGAATTTTTGGGTTTTGAATGGGAATCGCTCAGGCACGGGCGGGAGCTCTCGCACCTACGGGTCACACGCGGATCATACGGATTGGTCGATAACCCGGGAGCACCACCCAAACCGCTAGGGTCGACAAGACGTTTTTGAGTGCGCTAAAACTAGCGGGCACAGGGGAAAGGGAGCACGGTGGAATATCGGCGTCTTGGTTCGGCTGGCGTGAAAGTGTCACAAATCTGTCTTGGCATGATGTCCTACGGAGACACGTCTTGGCGGGACTGGGTCCTTGATGAGAAGGCCACACTGCCGTTTGTCGCCCGCGCGGCTGAAGCCGGTGTGAACTTTTTTGACACGGCCGACATGTATTCGACCGGGATGAGCGAAAAAGTCACCGGCGACACGCTACGCCAAGTGTTTGCCCGCCGTGAGGACTATGTGCTTGCCACCAAGGCGTACATGCCCATGGCCGATGGACCAAACGACCGAGGCCTGTCACGCAAACACATTATGGAAGCATGTGACGCGTCGCTGCGCCGACTGGGAGTCGACTACATCGACCTGTACCAGATTCACCGTTGGGACGACGAAACGCCGATCGAAGAAACCATGACCGCGTTGAACGACCTGGTGCGGGCCGGCAAAGTGCTGTATTTGGGTGCCTCGTCGATGCCGGTGTGGCGGTTTGCAACCGCTCAGCATGTGGCTCGCATGAACGGCCTCACGCCGTTTGTGTCGATGCAAAACCAGGTGAATCTGTTGTATCGGGAAGAAGAACGCGAAATGATCCCCTACTGCATCGATCAAGGCATCGGTGTGATCCCCTGGTCGCCGCTGGCACGTGGCCGTTTAGCCCGCATAAAAGACGCGTTTGATCAGTCAACGCGTGGCCAAAGCGACCATCGCATCACGTTGTATGGCGGCAACGAGTGGGGTATCACAGACGCGCTCGGTGAGGTTGCTGAGGCTCGTGGCGAGACGCGGGCGAAAGTGGCACTGTCGTGGGTGATGCAAAAACCGGGCGTGACCGCACCGATCGTTGGTGCCACGAAACTGGCACAGCTCGACGAGGCAATTGCTGCGACCGAACTGGTGCTAACGCCCGAAGAAATCAAAATTCTTGAAGCGCCCTACATCCCTCAAGACCCGCACAACATGTGATTGTTTGGTTTGAGGGTTAGTCGGTTCCGCGTTTAGTTTGAAGGTCTGCGATTTGTTGTTCGAGCCGCTGGCGGGTTCCTGAGGCGTGATGGGGTGGCAGCGTGTCGAGATGCCGTTTTAGTTCGGCGATCCGTTGTTCACGCTCGTAGGGTGTGAGAGTCTCGTCAGTCATGGCTGTAGCGTAACGGCGAGCAGTGAAAGTGTGTTGAAACGATGAGTGTGTATGTAGATCCGGCCGTGTGGCCGTTTCGTGGTGCGCTGTGGGCGCATCTGATCAGCGACACGTCGTATGAGGAACTGCACCTGTTTGTCGTGCAACTTGGGGTGCCACGACAAGCATTCCAACAGGACCATTACGACCTTCCCGCCCCGTTGCGTTTCGAAGCGATCCGCTGCGGCGCGATCGCCGTGAGCCGCCATGAACTGATTTTGCGGTTGCGTGCAGCCGGGCTTCGCTACGCCTCACGGGTCAGTCAACTGCCGCAGGAACGACCGGTTACAACCAGCGTTGCGGGTTGAGAATGTTCAGCGGGTCAAGCGCATGTTTGATGCGTTTTTGTACCGCCAAGTTGTCAGCACCGATCGCACGCGCCAAAAACGGCGCTTTGATGCTGCCAACCCCATGCTCACCGGTGATCACCCCACCAAGATTTAAGGCCGCATCAACGATGCCGTCAAACGCTGCCAGCGCGCGCGGCATCGCATCAGGATCTTCGCGTCGAACCAGAATGGTCGGGTGCATGTTGCCGTCACCGGCGTGACCAAACGTGAAAATTTCGATCTGTTCACGTTCCGCGATGGCACTGATGTCGCGGATCAACTCGGGAATACGCGAGCGTGGCACGCCAACGTCGTCCCAGATTGCTTCACCCAGCTCCTCAATGGCGGGCCCGGCAAGCCTGCGGGCTTGCAGCAGCGCTTCGGACTCGTCAGGGTCTTCAGTGAACGTCACATAGGTTGCGCCGGCCGCGTCACAGGCTTCTGCAGCACGTTCAACATGGATGCGGCGAAGCGGTGTGGCCGCATCTGACTGGGCGATGAGCAGCGCTTCGGCTGAACGGTCAAGACCCATCTTGGTGTAGTCGTCGACCACGCCGACGGTGGCGCGGTCCATGATTTCTAACAGGGACACACCAATGCCGTTTGCTGTGATGGCAGCGACCGCGTTGCCCGCGTCGTTCACACTGTCAAAAAATGCGACCATCGTGGCAACCCCGTCGCTTATTGGAGCCAGACGCAACGTTGCTTTGGTGACTAAACCTAACGTGCCTTCAGAACCGACGATCAGGCTGGTCATGTCAAGACCTTGGACGCCTTTCACCGTGTCGTGGCCAGTTTCGATGACGGTGCCGTCTGCCAGCACCACTTCAAGGCGTTGCACGTAGTTGCGGGTGACGCCGTATTTGACACAGCACAGTCCGCCGGCGTTGGTGGCGATATTGCCACCGATCGAACAGAATTCTTTGCTGGCCGGATCAGGTGGATAAAACAGGCCGTACGGGGCGGTTGTGCGCGAAATGTCGGCGTTGAGCACGGCCGGTTCGAGCCGGATCAGTTGGTTGGCCGGATCGATGTCGAGCACGTCGTTCATGCGGTCAAATGCGATCGTTAGCGCCCCGTCAAGTGCCTGTGAACCACCGCATAGCGACGAGCCGGCACCGCGGGGCACAAGCGGGATGTGATGTTTGGCGGCGGCTTTCACGACGCCGACCACTTCGGCCGTATTGCTTGGTAGCGCCACGCCAAGGGGTGTGCCTGGGGTAAGCCAGGTGGTGCGGTCGTGACGGTATGCCTCGACAATGTCTGGATCCGTGTGAAGCACCCCGTCAACGAGGGCGCGGGCGACATCGTCAAGAAACTTCACAGTGAACTCCAAACATTTTCTATGATTCTAGGCGCTCGCGTGGGTATCGTGGCAAGATCCTAGGGAGGTTTCGCAGTACCAAGATCCTATGGAGGTTTCGCAGTACCACGACTAAACCCATTGGGCCGGCGAGTTGTGAGCACATGGGCACTTGGCTTGGTTGGCAGGTATGCGCATTGTGGGACGATGAACGTCAGACCGTAACCTCGGCTGGAGCATTTTTTCGGGGAACTGCTTAGGACCAGAGTATGAGGCGACTACTGGCGACGTTCGTCTCCTTACGCAACCGCAATTTGCGGTTGTTTTTCACTGGTCAGGCAATCTCAGCGACCGGTACTTGGATACAGAAGATCGCCCAAGCTTGGCTGGTGCTCGAACTAACGGATTCCGGCACGCTACTAGGTGTCACGGCAGCGCTTCAACAGTTACCGATCCTGCTCGTTGGACCGTGGGGTGGGTTACTCGCCGATCGTCTCGATAAGCGCAAACTCTTAGTGGCGACACAGAGTATTTCTGCCCTGCTCGCCGTCGTGTTGGGAGGCCTCACCCAAACAGGCAACATCACATGGTGGATGGTCCTGATCTTGGCGCTTCTTCTGGGTATGACTGACGCCTTGGATCGCCCAGCACGCCAAACTTTCGTGGCTGAGCTGGTCCCTCGCGAGCAATTGACCAATGCCGTGCTGATGAACAGCGTGATTATGAACTCTGCTTTCATGACGGGACCAGCGATTGCAGGAGTGTTGATCACCACCGTCGGTCTTGCGGCGAGTTTCTACATTAACGCTGCGTCCTTCCTCGCTGTCATCATCGCTTTGTTGCTGCTAGATGACGCCGAGCGGTTGCGATCTCCTTCGCTGCAAAAAAGACGTGGCCAGCTGGTTGAGGGGTTCCGCTACGTGCGTACGACGCCTGAACTGATTGCTCCCTTGATCTTGATGGGTGTCGTTGGCCTTTTCTTGTTCAACTGGGCGGTGATGATTCCCTTGCTGGCACGTGACGTCTTCGGTGGTGATGCTGACCTGTTTGGAAGCATGTTTGCGCTGATGGGAGTTGGAGCTGTGATCGGTGGGCTAGCTGTCGCCGGCACGCTCAAGGCCAGCATGAGTGCGCTTATCAGGTCGGCCTGGGTTTTGGGCGTACTGGTGATTATGCTGGCCGCAGCGCCAACGCTGTGGAGCGTGTTTTTTGTTTTGGTCTGCCTTGGAGCCGCCAACATACTGGTGAAGGCAACTACCAACGCATATCTGCAGTTAACGTCCGAGCCGGACAAACGCGGAAGAGTTCTTTCGTTATTGACCGTCGCTTTTGCTGGTACGACGCCACTCGGTGCGCCTTTGGTCGGGTGGATTGCGGATGTTTTTGGGGTTCGTTTCGCGCTTGGTCTTGGCGGGAGTATTGCAATCTTTGCCGCTGCCATCACCGCGATATACCTTCGGCGCAGTGGCAGTGTGGTGCCGGTTGGTGCCTGCGAAGGTGACTAGCAGACCATCGTGTAGGCCGAACATGAGTGCGCAAGAGTCGAATCTTTGAATGCGGCCATCGCAAAAGTTGTCGCGACAGTGCGCACGTGTCTTGTGTACGGATCGCGGTGAGCGAATCAATAAGTTGCAGACAATGGTGCAAGTGGTGCAGAAGCGAATCCGGCCGGTCGAAAAAGGCGCGGCTGGGCGACCGTGGGGATCTCTTAGCTGCTGTGCGAAAAGGTGAGTTGACGTTAGCGGGGGCGATATCGTCTCAAAATATTCGGGCTGGCACCAAAGAATTTTCTATGATGTTAGGCGCTCGGGTGTGTGTCGTGGCGCGATCCTGTGTAGGTTTCGCAGTACCGCGAAGGAGTGTGGGATGGGGTCAGGCACGAATACTGGTGGCGCAGCGCCATTTGGCACGATCGCAGCACCGTATGTGGTGAGCGCTGAGGTAACTGACGGGGTGTATGACACGCTACGTATTGCCGAGCTTGACGACATTCGTTTGCATCCGTTTGCGCATGCGCTGCATTACGGCTCGTCCTGTTTTGAGGGGCTGAAAGCTCACGCTGGCAGTGACTCTGTGGTGCGACTGTTTCGTCCCGACCGGCATGTGGCCCGGATGCAACGCACCGCTGAGGTGATGATGTTGCCCGCACCACCAACGGAGCTGTTTACGCAGGCGTTGCACGACGCGACGTTTGTGAACCGTGACGTGATTCCTGAAGCTCCTGGGGCGCTGTATTTGCGTCCGTTGCTGCTTGGGACCGAACCCAACATTGGTGCGGCCGCAGCGCCGTCTGCGACTGCACTGTTTATGGTGTTGGCGTCGCCAGTGGGGGAGTATTTCCGTTCGGGCGGTCATGCGCTGAAACTGCTGGTTGAAACCGAAATTCCACGCACCACGCCGCAGTTTGGTGAAGCCAAAGCCGGTGTCAACTATGTGATGGCGTTAGGGGTGACTAAACGTGCCCAGCAAAAGCATGGGGTTGATCAGGTGCTGTTCGCTCCCGATGGCCACGTGCAAGAAACCGGTGCGGCAAACTTTCTGTTGATCGATGACAAACGGATCGTTACCCGCGCACTTGACCAGTCGTTTTTGCATGGGGTGACCCGCGAATCAATTCTGCGGCTTGCTGCCGATCTTGGCTATTCGGTGGAAGAACGCGACCTGACCGTTTCAGAGTTGGTGACGTGGCGTGGCGAAGCTGCGTTAGCGGGGACTGCGGCGGTGCTGGCTGGGGTTGGCACGCTGGTAGTGAATGGCGCTGAACATCTGATCGGATCGGGTGAAACCGGCCCGAACACGCTGCGGTTGCGTGAGGCACTGCTGGCAATTCAGCGGGGTGAAGCGGCGGATACCTACGGTTGGACGGTGCCGGTGAACGAGACTGCCGCCTTGCACTCGTGAGCGTGTCGGTGACAGGCCCGGTCCATCACACGCCCGTAACGGTGCGGTTTTATGAACTTGATCCGTACGGGCATGTGAACCATGGCGTGTATGTCAACTATTTCGAAGTTGGCCGGGTGCAACTGTTAGAACAGATCGGGTTCGGACTGCCGAAACTGGACACGCTCGGTTTTCGGTTTGTGGTCGTGGAAACCACTGTTACGTTTTTGCGTTCAGCTGTGGCAAATGACGAACTGGTGGTTGCGACCCGCTTGACGGCACTGAAACGGGTTTCTGCCGTGTGGGAGCAGCAGATTTTGCGTGGCGATGAGGTGCTGGTCCAAAACCGGTTGCGTTCAGGTATTACCGATAGTGACGGCCGCCCAACTGCGCCACCTCAAGGCCTGTATGACGCGCTAAATGCGCTGCTTCCGATCGGTTAGTCACGATGGATATCACAGGCAAAGTGGCGATTATTACCGGTGCAGGTCGTGGTATCGGAGCGGCACTTGCGGCCACGTTCGCTCCGCTGTGCCGTGCACTGGTGATCGCTGACCGTGATGAAGCGGCTGCATGTGCGGTTGCGGACCGGTTGACGGCTGATGGTTTTGTCGTGAACCATTATGTGCTTGATGTCACCGACGAAGCACAGATGGTTGCGCTTGTTGCCGATACAACACGTCGCTATGGCCAGGTTGATGTGATGGTGTCAAACGCCGGGATTGCCACCGGTGAAGGTTTAGACGCGTCATCAAAGACGTGGCAGGACGCGTATGCGGTGAATGTGCTGGCGCACGTGTATGCGGCCCAGGCGTGCCTGCCGGGCATGCTTGAACGTAACGTGGGCGTGTTAGTGCAGATGGTGAGTGCTGCGGCGCTCACCACGATGATTGGCGATGCGCCCTACACGGTCACAAAACATGCCGCCCTTGGGTTTGCCGAGTGGCTTGCGGTGACGTATGGAACCGAAGGGATTCAGGTCAGTGCGGTGTGTCCTCAAGGCGTTGAGACGCAACTGTTGCGCGAACAAACTGGCACTGTTGGACAACGGGTCGTACGGGCTGCCGGTGAGGTGTTAAGCCCTGAAGCGGTCGCCATAGCGGTGCTTGACGGGGTCACACGAGGCGAGTTTTTGATTCTGCCGCACCCTGACGTGGCTGCTTTTGCGCAAGCCAAAGCAGCCAATCCGGCCCGTTGGATTGCCGGGATGCAACGGTTCGCACGGTCGCTCCAACCAGACGACTAAGCGACTACTGGGACCGTAACTGTTGCATCAACGGTTGCGTTTCGATCCACCCGTTTGGGGCGACCCGCTCGTTGAACAATGCCCAATAAAGGGCATGCTGTTGTTGGGTGAGCCAGGCAATTCCGGCGGCACGCTGATCGGTTGTGAGTTTTGCGATTGGGATGAGCGCATGAAGATCGCCAGTTTCGAGGTATTCCTCCCACGCAAAGCGCAGCACCCACGAATTGGTGTTGGTCAACAGTTTTTCAAGGTTGGCGCGCTGCGTGTCGGTGACGCGGCGCGGTATGCCACGCAGATGTCCCAGACCGGGAGGAGGTGTGGTGTTGCGTGGTGCGACGTATTCGGACATCAGGGTCTCCTACAACGTTGCGTGTTAAGCGTTACGCCCAGCGGCGACGCAGATCATTCTGGATTTCGTTCATCGCGTCAGTGAAAGAGTAACGGGGTTGCCAGCCGAGCAGATCTTTCGCACGCTGGGTGGCATACGTGCCCGCCCACGCCGGGTCATACTCGCTGGGGGTGATGGCAGCAACATCGATCGCGCCAGGCACGGCAGCAACAATCGCGTCAAGATAGCTGCGGTAGGGCAGGTGTCCGCTGACAAGGTTCACCGTGATATTGGCCTGCCCATTGAGGGCAGCCATGATCGCAGCAACCAGATCGTCAACGTGCAGCCAGCCAAAGGTTGCTTGAGGGTCACGTAACGATACTTCGCCGGCGCGTAGCCGCTCAGGAATTTTGGTGCCCCAGGTGGAAGTTTCACCGACCCCAAGAACCGACGAAGGGCGAAGGATCGCTGCACTAAGGCCCTGTTCACGCAACGCTTCGACCGCGATTTCTCCTTCGGCTTTTGTCAATCCGTACACCGGTGATGACGATCCGGTTGGACTGCCCATGCTCTCTGGGTCCCGTCGGGGAGAGTCTTCATCGATCACCGGCGAAGGAGCAAGCCCAGTGTTGTACACCGCGCAGGTGGACACCAGCACGTAGTAGGCACCATGATGCAAGGCAAGTTCGGCAAGCTTGGCAGTGGCGTCCCGGTTCACTGCCCGGCCTTCAGCCATATCCGCCACAAACGACGCGGCCCCGTGAACGATCGCGTCACAGCCGTAAACGAGCTGATCATCGATTGCGTCAATCCCGCCCAGACGCTGCTCCACTCCCCGCTGGGTTAGTTCCTCGTCGGTTCGACGTACCAGCGCACGCACGCGGTGTCCATCGTCCAACAGTGCTTTCACAAGGCGCCGACCCACAAAGCCGGTCGCCCCGGTGACAAGAATCTGCGGCATCTCCCACTCCTTTGCGACTTGCACGCTAGCGTCATGGGACACACGTTGCGAGTGGAGCAAAAGTATGGCAGAGATGACTTATCGCCGTTTGGGGTCAAGTGGTTTGAAAGTGTCCACGTTGAGTTTTGGGTCTTGGGTGACGTTTGACGGGCAGATGGACCTGGATCGCTCACTGGCTTGCATGGATGCCGCCTATCAGGCGGGCGTGAACTTTTTTGATAACGCCGAGATGTATGCCGGTGGTGAAGCAGAGCGGCTGATGGGTGCCGCGATTGGCGAACTTGGTTGGGACCGGCGTTCGTATCTGGTGACGAGTAAATATTTTTGGGGGATTCACGAGGGTGTCAACACGAAAAACACGTTGAACCGCAAGTATCTCTTTGACGCCGTTGAAGGTTCTCTTGAACGCTTCGGGCTTGATTTTCTTGACGTCATCTACTGTCACCGCGCTGATGCTGACACGCCGATTAAAGAGACGGTACGGGCAATGTCTGAACTGATTGATCGTGGGCATGCCTTGTACTGGGGTACGAGCGAATGGAACGCTGAAGAGATTCGTGCTGCATGGCTGATCGCGGAACGCTACGGCTGGCATCAGCCGATCACCGAACAGCCCCAGTACAACCTGGTGCATCGTGACCGGGTTGAAACCGAATACGCCCGGCTGTATCCCGACATTAATCTTGGGCTTACGACCTGGTCGCCGCTTGCCTATGGGCTCTTGACCGGAAAATATCGAGACGGCATTCCTGAAGGAAGCCGTGCGACGCTGGCCCGTTACACGCGCATGCGTGAACATTTTCTGGATGCGAAATATCAGCAGCCATTACAACAGTTTGAAGCTATCGCAAACCGTCTTGGTGCAAGCATGGCGCAGTTGGCTATCGCCTGGTGTGCAGCCAATCCGAATGTGTCGACGGTAATCACCGGTGCGTCACGCCCCGAACAGGTCGTAGAAAACCTGGCTGCGATCGAATTGCTAGAACAGCTCGACCAAGATGTGTGGGATGAAATCGCGGCCCTGTTTGCCTAAACCGGGTTGGTGGTGACACGCGAGCGTGTCACCACCGTCTTAGCGGTCTCCGAGTTAAGGTTTCAAGCGCAAACGACACGACCGAAATCACCAGTGCTGCCAGCAAGGTCGCGCCAAAACTGTCACTGACCAGCCCCAGCGACAACAGCGACGACACACCAACAACCAAGGTCAACACGACTGCGTTTACGAGCACGATGCCAATACCCAGCGTGAGCAACAGAAACGGCAGTGACAGCACTTTCAAGATCGGTTTGATCGTGACGTTGACGATGCCAAGAAGCAGCGCGACGGCAAAGAACGCCAGCAAACTGTTGTCATCAAAGTTGAACTGGAACCCGTCGATCAGAGTCACCGCGACCCACAGGGCCGAAGCGTTAATCAAAATTTTGATTACGAGGTTCATTCAGTCTCCTCAAGTTGACGATCCCTTGCGACGAGAAGGTCGCTAAGCACGTCGAGTAGGTGTTCGGCAGTACGCATACACAACCCCGCTACTGTAGTAAATCCGTCGCCGCTGCCATAGTACGGATCGGGAACGTCACGGCCATCTCTAAGCTTAGGGTCAAAGTCGCGCAACAGTCGGATCGGTGTGGTGATGTGCCGTTCGTGCGCGATACGGCTTAATTCGTTGTAATTGGTGCGGTCCATCGCTAAAACCAGATCGGCGTCACGCAGCATCGCCGCGTCCACCTGTCTGGCAATGTGACCGTCAAGGTTTAAACCGTGTTCGGCTGCTGCGGCCCGCATGCGTTCGTCAGCACCATGACCTTCATGCCAGTCGCCGGTGCCGGCAGAGGACACGGTAAGCGCATATCCCCGCCGTAGGGCGGCTTCACGCAACGCCACCTCAGCTGTGGGTGAGCGACAGATGTTGCCCAGACACACCATCAAAATATGTGGAGGTTTTCCTGGCCCGGTCACGCGTTTGATTCCCGCGGGTTTGCCGTTGGCGTGTCGTCATCAACCGTAAAAACATCACCACGGGCAAACGCGTCAAACAAGGCGGCAGCTTCGTCATCAAGGCGCAGTATCCAGGCTCCTTGTGAGGTGCGATCAGGTGTGGCCGGCACCGTGTACACCGGCGTGTTGCCCAAGGCAAGCTGAGCGATGCCACGCGCAACACGTGGTGCGCGTAACACCCCAAACGTGTCATCGATGGTGACGACTTCGCCAGCGGCGCGAGACAGACGAACCAGTCGCAGCGGGTTTAAAAACACGCGAGGTGAGCGCAGTTCTTGAGCGACGGCAGCGATGAACTGCTGTTGGCGGCGGATGCGTTGAAAATCGTCATCGATTTTGCGTACCCGCACAAATCCAAGCGCTTGAGCGCCGTCAAGGCGCTGGCAGCCAGCTTCAACGTTCAATCCAGAGTCGCGGTCGTTGATCGGCTCGTCGATACATACTTCAACGCCACCGATCGCATCAACGATATCGCGTACCCCGGCAAACGTCATCGCAAGCGTGTGATGCACCGGCAGGCCAGACACTGTCGTCACGGTGTCGACCAGGCAGCTGGTGCCGCCAATATTGTAGGCGGCGTTGATACGTCCAACCGAGTCGTCACAGCGAGTCACCAGCAGGTCTCGAGGAAACGCCAGCATGGCCGTGTCTTTACCCCGAATGCTTAACAAAATGATCGTGTCGGCGCGTGCACCCGGATAGTTCTCGGCGCGACCAGTTGACAGTTCACGTTGTTCTTCGCGGCTTAGCATGTCGCGGCTGTCTGAACCGATGATCAACAGGTTGAGGGGGCCGTCATCAAGTGACGTCAAGGCAGGAACCGGTTCGTAGGTGAGTTGTGACAGCAGTACAAACGGGATTACAAGTGCCAAAATGAGCACGCTTGCAAGGACCATCACCAGCCACCGGCGGGGACGGGCGGTCGTAACCGTTTCTTCGGGTAGTTCCGGTAGGGGGCTGGTCACATTGTCACCAAGTCGTTTGAGAGATGAGCTGTGTCTGAGAACGTGTCGAGCCGAAAAATCCAGCTGTCGGCGATTTCGGTGGTGCTAAGCCGTGTGAGTGATGCGTGGGTTGAAGCGAACCGTTCCCACTCCCACGGTTCTGGTTCTAAGCCTAAAAGGGCGCCAAGGATCACCGAGTTGGTGCCAGCATGGGCCACGATTAAAGCCCGGTATGGCTTGTCATCGGGCACACCCCAAAGGCCATCGTCGCGGCGTGTGATACGACGTTCAGCCAGTTCGTTGCGTAACCCGATGGTGACGCGGGCATGGAAGTCACGAAAGCTTTCACCGCCTGGCATGCCGTCCCACCAGTCGTCACGGCTGCGGTTGCGAGCGTCGCGCAAGGTCCGGCCGACTTCTTCGGCTGGTGTGTCATCCCAGGAGCGCGGCATCATGATTTCATGCAGCCAACTGCGATGTTCTAACTGCTCATAGGTCACTCCTGCAAGGATGCGTCCGGCGGTTTCTTGAGCGCGGCGTGCAGTTGATACGAGGACTTCGTCGAATTGTTCGCCCACGAGCCGGTTCGCCAAGAGAGCTGCTTGCTTGCGGCCCTGGGCAGTTAAGCCGGGGTCTGCTTGGGCGCGGCCGCCACGGGACCATGCGGGTTGGGCGTGGCGGACTAAGACGAGTTCGATCACTACGGGCCGATCATGAAAAGATTGGGGTCGGTTGTTAACGGGCGGACGCTAGCTGGTTGCGGAGGTCTTTTGCGGATGTTTCGCGTATCCCACTGGACTTTAGAGTTTACGCAGCGCAACCGATTCGACCGCATGGTCGGCTGCTTTTTGCAAAATAAGATCGGCTCGTGTGCGGGTGGGCAGCACGTTTTGGGCCAGGTTGAGTCCGTTGATGCGTTGCCAGATGTCGTGGGCAACAGCGACAGCTTCGTCGTCGTTCAACGTGGCATAACGGTGAAAATACGAGCGTGGATTTTGAAACGCCGTGTCGCGTAAGCGCAAGAACCGTTGGATGTACCACTGTTCGATGTGGTCCTCTTCAGCGTCGACATACACCGAGAAGTCGAAGTAGTCCGACACGAACACGCGCCGTTCACTGGTGGTGCCGGTTTGGAGGACGTTTAATCCTTCTACGATAAGAATGTCAGGCCGAGACACGATGACGTGTTCGTCTTCAACGATGTCATAGGTCAGATGCGAATACACCGGTGCGTGTACTTCTTCGACGCCGGCTTTGACGGCTGCGACAAAGGACACAAGCGCGGCAGTGTCATACGACTCGGGGAAACCTTTTTTCTCCATCAGATGATGTTTTTCGAGGACTGCGTTGGGATATAAGAAACCGTCGGTAGTAACCAGTGATACGCGTGGGTGGTTGGGCCAGCGGGACAATAGTGCCTGCAGGATGCGGGATGTGGTGGATTTGCCGACTGCTACTGAACCGGCGATACCCAACACAAACGGCACTTTTTCGGTGTTCGATCCTAAGAACGTGCCGGTTGCTCGGTGTAGATCTTGGGTGGCTGCGACATACAAGTTCAACAGACGTGACAGCGGCAGATACACCTCGGTGACTTCGGCTAGCGAGATCTCTTCGGTGAGACCACGCAGGTCATCGAGTTCGTCTTGGGTCAACGTCAACGGGGTTGACTGACGTAACTGTGACCAGTCCCCGCGAGACAATGTCACCCACGGGGAGGGGCGCGTGCGTTCAGTCACAGGACTCTCCGCTGGCAAAGGATGGCTAGAGCCTAACCGGCTCACGCGACGGGTTCGTCACGGCGTCATGTCGTAGGTGGGGTGCATTGGCGGCGCAAATCGGCGACACTATAGGGACCGTGCCAGTTGGCTGTCACTGCTTACGGTGGCATGGTGCCAAAAGGAGTGTTCTGCGTGGTAAATCGTCTCGCTGGCCTGTGGTCGTTGCGTGCTGCGGCGGCAGCGCTTGCGGTCATCGTCGTACCGGTGTTGATCGCGTTGATTGCCGTGTCGGATGATCAACCGTTGCGTGAAGGTGAACCGGCTCCTCGGACAGTGTTTGCGGTCGAACAGATCCGTTTGGTTGACGCTGCTGCCACTGAAACCGCGCGGCGTCGCGCTGAGGAACTGGTTGAGCCGGTGCTGGTCGCCGATCAGGATGCGCAGGCGGGGTTTGTGCGTGATGTGCGTAACGTTTTTGCGGCAACCAATGAAGTTCGCGCTGCCGACGATCAGGGCCGTGTTCCCTCCCGGGTGGCGCAGCGCATGGAACTGTTGGCTCAGTTGCCAGATTTGACAGTTGAGGTGGCGGATGTGCTGGTGAACCTGTCTGATGCGGCGCTTGCAACCCTCGAGCGTGAAATGATCGGGGTGGCGCAGGATCTGGCTCGTCAGCGGGTGACGGCCGATCAGCTTGACACGTTTGTGCGTACGACGGTGCCTTTTGAGATTGCGTTGCGGTCGTTGCCTGGGGCCACGGCACGGACAGTGGCCGAGCCGCTGTTGGTTTCGTTGATGCGACCGACAGTGTCGGTTGATCCGGATGCGACCAGTGCTGCCAGGCAACGTGCTGGCGAGTCGGTGGATGAAGTGTTTCGGGTGTGGCGTGCCGGGGAAGTAATTATTCGTGAAGGCGAGATTGTTGATGCGATGACGTATCGCGCGGCAGTGTCGTTGGGGTTGGATGGAAGTTCGGCGCAACGGACGTTTTTGCGGGCTGCTTTGGTGATGGCGTTGATGCTGGCTGCAGGCGTGTTGTATCTGCGGCGCATGCAGCCACAGGTGTGGGCGAGTACGAAGCGGGTGTTTCTTGTCAGCGTGGTGGTGACGGTATATGTCGCCGTAGTGGTGTTGTTGGCGGCGCTGGTTGGAGCAAGCAATCCGGCATGGATGTTTGCCGCACCTGCTGGTGCGGCGGCGATGCTGGTGTCGTTGTTGGTGAGCCCGATGGTCGGGTTTGCCGTGATGGTGCCCCTTGGGGTGGTAGTTGTACTGGTGGTGCCTGAGGCGACGACGGCCGCGCTGTTTGTTGTGGCGAGCGTGCTGGTGAGCGTGCCGTTGTCTACCGGGATTGCCAAGCGAGCTGATCTGCGTTCGGCGACGTTACGCGCAGGTCTGTCGTATCCGGTGATTGCTGCGGTGCTTGTGATCGGTCTTGGTCCACGCGAGCAGTTTTTTGTAGTGGTCGCTGCCGGGGTGTTTAACGGGGTTGCGACAGCGCTGGTTGTACAGGGTGCGCTGCCATTTTTTGAGACGTTGTTCCGGCTACCGACGGTTACGGCTTTGCTTGATCTATCGGATCGGAATCATCCGCTGCTGCGTGAGTTGGAATTGAAAGCGCTTGGCACCTATAACCATTCGGTGATGGTGGCTGCGTTGACTGAGCGGGCGTGCCGTGCGGTTGAAGCTAATCCACTGATTGGTGGAGTTGCGGCGCTGTATCACGACATCGGCAAGGTTCGACAGCCCCACTTTTTCATTGAAAATCAGCAGGGCATCGCCAACCCGCATGACGAGTTGGAACCACAGGTTTCGGCGGTGATTATTCAAAATCATGTGCGTGATGGTGTGGAGATGGCGGTTGAACATCGGCTGCCGCCGGAGGTTGTGGCGTGTATCGGTAGCCACCACGGCACGATGCTGGTGAGCTATTTCTATAACCGTGCGGTGGCTGCTGCCGGTGGTGACAAGACGGCGGTTGATGAAAAGCAGTATCGGTATGCGGGCGGTAAACCGCATAGTAAAGAAGCAGCGATTTTGTTGTTTGCTGACTGTTCTGAGGCGACCGTTCGTTCGCTTGCGATGTCGCGCGGGATGTTGACGCGCGACGAGATTGAGGCGACGGTTGAGGGGCTGTTGGCGGAGCGTGTAGCTGATGGTCAGTTTGAAGAGTCTGAGTTGACGTTTCGTGACTTGCAGGTGGTGAGGCGTTCGTTGATCGAGTCGCTGGTCGGGATTTATCATCCTCGGATTGCCTACCCGGGTTCGGCGTCAGCGGCAGCGACGCGTGACACCACACCAGATAGTGTGCGATAGCCGCACTATTGGTTGCAAAGTAAATAAATTTTTGTGGGCCGTACGGTGAACGGTCGGATGACTTGAGATTGTTAAACGGGCGTTTTATGCCGATAGTTGACTATTTGGGACGTTTTGAGGTGTTTGTGGCTTGCTGGATGGGTGTTGCGTTGTCCGTTCGGCCTTTCATCCCTGCTTGCTTTGTGCAAGAATTCACAAGGTGGTTGAGCGTCGTCCATGTACCGCCGGGTCGAACGCCTTTTAAAGACACCAGGTTGCCGTTCTCGCCGTGATTATCACGACTCGCAAACCCACCTCTTTTACTCGAAGGGGCCGCTATGGAAACGATTGACCTACCAACGGCAGAAGTTGCAGTTGAGGAACTTATCGAGCGTTCCGCCGAACGTGGATATGTGTTGCTCTCTGAACTGCAAACACTTCACCAGCCTGAACTGCACGGCGATACGTGGATCGACGCTGCGATCGACACGGTCACAGACCGTGGCATTGAGATCATCGACGATGTTGCAGACGACACGCCTGATCACGTTATGGCTGACGCCTCTGCAGCACTCACCACCGACTTGGTACGCCAGTACCTAAACGACGCCGGTCGGCATGCGCTGCTTACCAAAGAAGATGAGGCAGACCTCGCCAAACGCTACCAAGCTGGTATGGCCGCAGAAGAACTGTTGAAGCTTCACGCCGAAACGTTGACGCGCGCAACCAAAACCCGTCTGCGTTCGGTCAGCCGTGACGGTGCCCGCGCCAAAGAACGCATGGTGCAGGCCAACCTGCGACTCGTGGTGCCCCAAGCCCGCAAATTCTCCGGCCGTGACCTTGACTTCATTGAACTGATTCAAGAAGGCAACCTTGGCTTGTTGCGTGCGGTCGAAAAATTCGATCACACGAAGGGCTACAAATTCTCCACCTATGCTGTGTGGTGGATCCGCCAAGCGTTGCAGCGCGGTGTTGCCTCCAAAGGTCGCACCATCCGCGTACCTGCCCACGTGTGGGAGATGTACGGCAAGCTGCGAGCGGCCGAACTACGTTTGCGCCAGCAAAAAGGTGGCGACCCTTCCGAAGCTGAACTTGCTGAAGAAGTTGGGTTGAGTGTTGTGCGTGTCCGTGAAGTGCGTGAGGCCATGCAGGAACTGGTCAGTCTTGATCGACCGATCGGTGAAGATGGTGACGCCAGCATGGGTGACCTCATTGCTGACACGTCCCAGATCGATCCTGCCCAGACCGCGCTTCAAGCCGACGTGCATGACCAGATTGAACGCGCCCTTGGCGCGCTAGACGAACGCGAACGCATCATCTTGTCGCTGCGTTTTGGATTAGGTGGTCAGGAACCCGAAACGCTGGAAGAAATCGGGGCACACTTTGGGCTCACCCGTGAACGCATCCGCCAAATGCAAAACCGTGCACTTGCCAAACTGCGACACCCCTCACGCTCACACAGTCTGGCAGGTTTGTTGGATGTGCTTGATCGCGCCGCCTAGGCGTGGACACGCATTCGGCTGATACGCCAATCCCACATCATGTGGCACAACTGCACCGACGCATGCTCGTCGGTGTTGTTGTGCTTGGACTGTTGTGTGTCGCCGCCGTCGTATGGCTGTGGCCAGAGAGTCGACCAGAACTAACTGAACCCCCCAACGAAGTCATCCCTGGTGTGGTCGTTACCGTCCAAGAACGCAGCGAACCAGTCGATCCGGCGTTTGGCGTCTCAGGCCGCTTTTTGGTGATCGATGTCGAACTGACAGAAGGATTCTCACAGGGTCAGATTGTCACGGTTGAAGTGCCTGTTGAAGGCTTTCCAAGCGTTACGCCTGGCGACCGGGTGACCGTCGAATCGATGATGACTCCCGATGGATTTGAGTATTACATCACCGACTTTCAACGCATTCCCGTGCTGCTGATTTTGGCGCTGCTTTTTATCGTTGCAGTGTTGGCCGTGTCCCGCTGGCATGGTGTCCGGTCACTTATTGGTCTGGGGGTATCCCTTGGAATTGTGATCTGGTTCATCGTTCCGTCAATTCTGGACGGGCGACCTCCAGCGTTAGTTGCGCTGGTCGGATCGGTTGCAATCATGATCGTCACGTTGTACTTCACCCACGGCGTGAAACCGATGACAACTGCCGCGGTGCTTGGAACCACTGGCGCGTTGGCGTTGACAGTAACGATCGGCACCGTGTTCATTGCGTCTGCGAAAATCACCGGATTTTCCTCCGACGACGCCGTATTTGCCCGATTCGCATCCGATGGCATGTTGGATCTTCAAGGACTTGTGCTGGCCGGTTTGATTATTGCTGCGCTTGGGGTACTGGACGATGTCACGATTGCACAGTCCTCGACCGTGTTTGCACTGCACAACGCCGATCCGACACTGACGTTTCGTTCGTTGTTCGCCCGTGCAATGGTGGTCGGCCGAGACCACATCGCCTCAGTTGTGAACACACTGTTTTTGGCATATGCGGGGGCATCACTGGCACTTCTTGTGTTGTTTTCAACCGGCGGTTTGCCGGCCAGCGAGGTGCTGAATTCCGAAATTATCGCCACCGAAATTGTGAAGACGATCGTCGGGTCGCTCGGACTGGTTTTGGCAGTGCCGTTTACGACTGCACTTGCCGCTACTGTCGTGCGTGCACAGCCGCGAACTGCGGCGCGCTGACGACTAAGGGTTTACCCCCTATCCTCAGCACATAGGCTGCGACGCTGCATGCGTCCGGTGTGCATACAGGTCAGCATGACAACGGGATGGGTCACGTGAGCGACGTCACTTCACTGTCGGAACTGT
>JBBDST010000053.1:0-19279 GCA_040904765.1 Nitriliruptoraceae bacterium | reverse complement strand
ACGCATCGGAAACCATCATGAGCGACTACACGACAACGATTCTGGCACGCAAGCGACTACGCACGCTCGCCGCGTTTATGGGTGCCATAGCGCTGCTGCTTGCCGGCTGTCAGACGGATGAAGTGACGTCTGAACCAGAACCGGTCGCGCCGGAGCAAGAAGCCACCGAAGCCGCACCACCAGAACCTGTCACATCCTCAGAAGCACCCCGCTTAGACATCGAGATCTATCCGGGGGCACAACTGGTGTATGAAGAAATGTGGCCTGTCGCAGTCGAAGAGTTCTGGAGCGTCGATGCGCCACTTGAAGACGTTGTGACGTTCTATGCGTCGATGCCAGGATACGAAGGACTCGCCGACAGCACGACAGTGCAAGATGATGGTGGTTATCTCGAAACCGAGCTTGTTCGCCTCGTTAGAAGCGGCGAAACAGACCCCGCGGTCTACGAAGCACTCGTCGACGAGATCGGCCCCTTAATGATTCTGGCTGTCGTTAGCTCCGAGTCGCCGGCGCTCGGGAGTCTGCTTGGTCGCTCAGGGGTTGAAGATGCGATCCCAACAGGCCACACCGTCATCGTCTTTCGAGTCCTGACGGGCTAGACCCCATAAGACAGCGGCGTATCCAGCGCAAGCTTTGTGGCGAGGATGAAAGCCTGCCCAAACAACGCCCTTCATAACGCCAATCGTTGAGGACCCCCGTTAAGTCGCTCGCACCGATGACGTTGGGAAGTACCGTTTCACGATCAACCCGACCTATTGTCGGGTTGATCGTGATTGCGCCGCACAATGGCTCACCTGCAGTGTTTCGCCCATAATCGTTAGTTAAAACCTTGTGCAGACCAAAAGTCGGGCCTTTGCGGCGACATCAGTGTTGCCGCCAGTCGGGGCACTATCCTTACCCTGTGGCGTCTACGCGGCAAAGCCACAAGGAGTCAGATGTGAGCGAGATGATTACCGTCACGGGTAACGACACTCAGGTGAGCGTCCCAGCAGGGACAACCGCACTTGAAGCGTTGAAAGCACTTGAAGCGATTCGAGGGCCAATTATCGCCGCACTCGTCGACGGTGACGCCTATGACCTTGATCGTCCGCTCACAAGCGATGCCACCATCGAAACCATCGCCAGCGACTCTGATGAAGGTCGCGACATTCTGCGCCACTCAGTCGCACACCTGATGGCACAAGCAGTCACTGACCTTTTCCCCGAAGCAAAATGGGCTATCGGTCCGCCGGTGAAAGACGGTTTCTATTACGACTTTGACGTGGCCCGCCCGTTCACCCCAGACGACATTGAAGCCATCGAAGCCCGCATGGTCGAACTGCAACGCGCCAAACAACAGTTCGTCCGCGAAGAAATCTCCAAAGATGATGCGTTAACGCTGTTTGCCGAACAGCCATACAAACGCGAAATCATCGAACGGGTCGACGCTTCGGAAGTCGACGCCGGCAGCGACGGTGCCACCTTTACGGTGTATCGCAACGTCAGCGATGAGGGCGAACACTGGGTCGACTTGTGCAAAGGCCCCCACATCGCTTCAACCGACCGCATTCCGGCGTTCAAACTGTTGCGTACTGCCGGCGCGTACTGGCGCGGTCGCGAAGACCAGCCGATGCTGCAACGCATCTACGGCACCGCCTGGGAATCAAAAAAACGTCTCACTAAACATCTAGAACTGCTCGAAGAAGCCAAACTGCGTGACCATCGCAGGCTTGGACGCGAACTGGAACTGCTCCACACTCCAGAAGAGCTCGGCCCGGGTCTGGCAATCTTTCTGCCCAACGGCGCGATCGTGCGCAAACATATGGAAGATTGGATTCGCGACGAAACACTTGCCCGCGGATATCAGCCGGTCTACACCCCGCACATCGCTAAAGAAGACCTGTGGCGCATCTCCGGGCACCTTGAAAACTACGGCGAACTGATGTTTCCCGCGATGGATGTCAGCGAACATGGCGGCGACGACGCCACCCACACCGCTTATCGCTTAAAGCCGATGAACTGCCCGTTTCACATTCTGGCGTTCAGCTTTAAAACCCGTTCCTACCGGGAACTTCCGTTACGTATTGCCGAACTTGGCACCGTCTACCGCTACGAACGTTCTGGCGTGGTGAACGGCATGCTGCGTGCGCGTGGTTTCACCCAAGACGACTCCCACATTTTCTGTCGCGACGATCAAGTCATCGACGAAGTCGTAGCCTGCATCGGTTTTGCCCGCGACCTGTATGCCGCCTTTGGTTTTGGCGAACCGTCACGTGTGGCGATCTCAACCCGACCGGAAAGCAAATCGATCGGCAGCGACGACCAGTGGCAAATCGCTGAAGACGCCCTCAAACAGGCCGTTGAACGCTCTGGGTTCGCCTACACCGTCGATGCCGGTGAAGGCGCGTTCTACGGGCCAAAGATCGATATTTATGCCCGCGATGCGCTGGGACGCGAATGGCAACTCACCACCATCCAGGTGGATTTTAATCTGCCAGAACGTTTCGACATTACTTATGTGGCAGCTGATGGCACTCGACAACGGCCCTTTATGGTGCACCGGGCTCTGTTTGGGTCGATCGAACGGTTCTTTGCGGTGATGCTCGAATCCACCAACGGTGCTTTCCCACTGTGGCTCACCCCAGAACAGGTTCGGGTTGTACCGGTCGCAACCGACTTTCACGACTACGCCCAAGAAGTTTTCACTACCCTGCGCAGTCACGGTGTTCGGGTCGAACTTGACGTGGCCGATGGCACGTTGGGAGCCAAAATTCGGGACGCAAAAACATCCAAAGTGCCGTACTGCCTTGTGGTCGGTGGCGATGAAGCGTCCAACCGCACACTTGCCGTCAACCCGTATCGTGGCAACAAAACAACCGGCGTGCCACTCGACACGTTCGTGCGTGACCTCACTGCCGAAATTGCGGCAACCCGCCGGGGAGAACAACCGTCGTGACCGACACCCCACACGGCCTTGACGTCTCCGGTCAGCAGCCTGATGCCGCACCGGATGCGCTTCAGCGCCTGTGGGCGCCATGGCGTTACAGCTATGTTGCAAAGCCCGACGATACGCCGGCTGACAAACCGGCAGGCTGCCCGTTTTGTGTGCTTCCCGCCAAACCGGCAAGCAACGACGCAGCGTCACTGATTCTGCACCGTGGGCAACACAATTTCATTATGCTCAACGCCTACCCATACAACCCCGGGCATCTGATGGTGCTGCCCTACACGCACACAGCAAGCCTGCCTGGCCTTGACGACGACACCGCAACGGAACTGTTTCAACTCACCCGCCGCAGTGTCGCCCTGCTCGAAACCGTCCTTGCCTGCACAGGTGTCAATCTTGGCATGAATCTGGGCGCACACGCCGGTGCGGGCATCGCCGAGCATTTGCACCTGCATGCAGTGCCACGTTGGTCGGGGGACACCAACTTTATGACCGTCGCGGGTAGCACTCGCGTGCTACCCCGTGCTCTCGATGACATCTATGACGAACTTGCCGCCAGCTTCAACACGTAAATAACCTTCACGAGTTGTGACATGATCGCGTTAGAGTGACAGCAAGGAAAGGGAGGTCCTGTGGCACTTCGGGCACGCTATCCCGCCTACATTGAACGCTTCGCGTCGCCGCTCGGACGCCTTGTTGCGCGCATTGGCATCTCCCCAAACCAACTCACCTCACTTGGTTTACTGCTCACTGGCGCGGCTGCAGTCATGATCGCCAGCGGCCAGTTTGTGGCAGGCGGCTGGCTGCTTGTTGCCGGCGGATCGATGGATCTGCTTGATGGCAGTGTTGCCCGTGCGACTGGCCGCTCAACCCCATTTGGCTCGTTTTACGATTCGGTGAGTGACCGTATTGCCGACGCCATGATTTTTTCTGGCTTAGCGCTTGCTTTTGCTACCCAGCCGCGCCTGCTGGCGTTAATCTTGGTCGCGCTCGTCTCAAGTTTTGTCACCAGCTATGTGCGTGCCAAAGCCGAAGCGATCGACCTGGCATGCACGGTCGGGATGATCGAACGCGGCGAACGGGCCGTCATTTTGATGGCCGGTTTAGTTTTTCACCGGTTTGTGCTTGAAGCAGCCCTGTGGGTGCTTGCCGTCGGCGGCGTCATCACGGTCATCCAACGGGTCCATCACGTGTGGTGCCAGATTGACCGAGATATCCCTGAAGAACTGATCGCGTTAACGATGCACGACCGGGCCTGGAGCCGTGCGTTCAAAGTTGCGGCCCGCCGCTTCTATGGCGAACACAACTTCGATGGCGCGTTCGACGCCAAACGCAAAGCCGACGACGACAACGACAACGACAACGAGCAAGCAGGATTCACACCGTGACCGTACGCAAGCGGTTACATGAGCGAATCGTCTACCTGCGTTATCTAGCCATCTGGCAGATCGCAGCGTTTTTGCCTGGTTCGCTGGCCAAACACCTCCCGCCGGTGCTTGGTTGGCTGTGGTGTCGCTTTGGTGCCTCAACCCAACGGGCGCAAGTGACCCGCAATCTGGCCCGCATCACTCCCGATCTCAACGATGTCGAGATGCAACGCCACGTAAAACAGGCCTACGTCGCCTACGTGCGCTACTGGCTCGACAGTTTCCGGCTACACCGCACCAACCCGCAAGACCTCATTGACCGAGTCAATGATCATGGTGTTCAACGCATCCTTGACGTCACCGCCGATGGGCAAGGAGCCGTTTTCATCACCGGACATCTTGGTTCGTGGGAACTGGGCGCAGCCTTTTGCTCGGCGAACAATCTTCGTCTCTTAGCTGTCGCCGAAGAAGTCCGCCCCAAACAACTTTTTGACCGGTTTGTGAAACTTCGTGCCGACGCCGGCATCACCGTTATGGCGTTACGGCGCGGTGCCGATCTCATCGGACCGCTCGCCAACGCCATGAGTAAAGATGGTGCTCTTGCGACCCTGCTTGCCGATCGCGATCTGACCCGCAGCGGACCGATCGTGTCGTTTTTTGGCGAACCATGCCGCCTACCGGCAGGCCCTGCCGCACTGGCGCTACGCACCAACCGGCCCATCCTCGCCGCGGCGTTCTATGTCACCGGCGACCGGTATGACGGCGTTGTACGCCCCGTCATCACTCCGATCAACAACGACGTCTACGACGTCACTCAACAAGTCGCACACGAAATCGAAGCGCTCATCCGTATCGCCCCTGAACAGTGGCACGTCTTTGTTCCAAACTGGCTTTGTGAACGTGAACCAAACCATCCAGTCGTTGCCGCATGGAAGGCAGGCCACGACTGGCGAGCCCTCGCAAAAGAAGATTATGCGTCCCGTAGGCGCCGTAAACGATGAACATTGTCATGGTAAGCCCCTACGACCTTGACCGGCCTGGCGGGGTGCAAAACCATGTACGTGAACTTGCTCGCACGTTAACGACCCGTGGTCACACGGTGCTTACGCTTGCTCCAGGTGCCACCGGCATGCTCGGTAAAAGCACCACCGTACGAATAAACGGGTCGCGCGCACCAATCGGCCTGTCAACCCGCGGGGTACGTGAACTGCGTCGGTACATCGACACGTTCCAACCAGATGTGGTGCACATTCACGAACCCGGAGTGCCACGAATCGGTTGGGCTGCAGCCAGACACCAAACGTCAGCTGTCATAGTTGCCACCTGTCACGCCTACAGCGAACCGGCACGATATGCCCCGCTCCTCGCACCGATCGGCCGGCGCATCATCGCCCGCATCGACCGGCTTATTGCCGTTAGTGGCGCCGCGAAGCAGTTCCACAGCCGCGCCTGTGGCATAGCAACCAAACGATTCACGGTGATTGGTAACGGCATCGACTTGACCGGCTTTACTCCCGCCACACCACGGGCCGATCAGGCGGTGAGCGAGGCCCCACGGCTGGTGTACGTCGGCCGCTTTGACCAGCGCAAAGGCGTAGACGTGCTGCTGAAAGCTTTTCTGCAACTGAAACACACCCATCCGCAAGCCGAACTGACGCTCGTTGGCGATGGACCCGAACGCACCCGCCTCAAACAGTTTGTCGCCGCCAACCAGCTTGACGGTGTGACGTTCACCGGACGCGTGTCCGACAGCGAACGGGCTCACTGGCTGACTTGGGCCGACATTGCCATAGCTCCGGCCCGCGGCGGCGAATCGTTTGGGATTGTGCTGCTTGAAGCGCTCGCGAGCGGCTGTGCACTCATCGCGAGCGACATCGCCGGCTACCGCGACGTCGCCATGGACGGTCGCGACGCTTGGCTTGTGCCACCTGACAACGTCAAACAGTTAACAGCAACCTTGCAGCGTGTCGTTGCCGACCCCAAAACGCGGCAAAAAAGGCGCACATCTGGCCTGGCCCGCGCAGAACAGTTCGCCTGGCCAAACGTCACCACCGCTATCGAAGCGGTGTATCGCGACGCGCTCACAAACCGCCGGTAGCAAACCGGCGCAAAGACGGTCGAGCCTCACCGCCCTCGCACGACCACAGGCCTATCCTCACCGTTCGAACAATACGATCACACGGCACGGCCACGGCAAGGACAACTATGAAAATCACCGCAACACGCCTTATGACGGCCGTTATTGCCGTTGCCGTCATCGCCGCCGGCTGCGGTGGCAACACGGCAACCACCGAACCAGCTACTGAGCCGGCACCCGCCACCGAACCGGCACCCGAACCTGAACCTGAACCTGAACCGGTCGAAGAGCCACCAAAGTCAATTTTGACCGGACTTGCGGTCACTGAGGAGATTCTTGAACGGCCGGCTGTCATCGTAAAAGTCGAAAACTCGCCGCAGTCTCGCCCCCAGTCAGGCCTTGATAAGGCCGACGTTGTGTATGAAGAAGTTGTTGAAGGCGGCGTGACCCGGTTTTTCACGGTGTTTCAGATGAACCTGCCCGATTATGTCGGTCCGGTCCGCTCTGCGCGACCAGTCGATCTAGATTTGATGGGAACTTACGGCAACGCCTTGTTTGCCTACTCAGGGGCGCGTGGCGAAGTGCAACAGATGCTTGCCGGCGCCAATGCAAGCCGCATCGCTGAAGGCTTCACCGGGTTCGTGCGTGACCGTTCGCGTCGTGCACCACACAACCTGTATATCGATACGGCTGCCGCGTTGAACGCCGCAGCCGATCGTCCACTTGCCCCACCGCCGGAACAACGCTGGCAGTTTAACGACACCGTGCCTGTAGGGGCGCTGAACTGCCCGCCGGTTGCTGCCGGCACGACCTCTCAATGCACCGATCTCGGTGCAGCAATCACCATCCGTATGGCACGCGGGGGCTATGTCACGAACTGGACGTATGACACCAGCGAACAGGTGTATCGGCGCGCACAAAACGGCACCAACTTTATCGTCACTGGCGAAGGCCGTATCGGTGCCGCCAACGTTGTTGTCCTGGCCGCTCGCCACTACGTCGGTCCCAGTGGCTATCCGGAAACAGACGGTAAAACCAGCGGCGCACCAGCAGTTATTTTGCGTGATGGACGCCGTTATGACGCCACCTGGCGCAAACCAACCGCCAATGCACCTTTAGAACTGCTTAACCTGGAAGGTCAACCGTTTGCATTGAAGCCTGGCTCGACTTGGGTGCATCTTCCTGCCGCCGCGTTGCTGCCTGATATCAGCGACTAAACATCGGCAGAAAAGTTCTCAAATTCGTCATCAAGGCTGCGTGAGTCCCAGTAACCTTAAGAGTCGCTATGCGCACATTTTTAAACTGCGCCCTGTCCTTGGAGCCCCCATTATGACTGAGCCGTCGTCTAACCCGTCAACGACCGGCACCGACCGAGTCAAACGCGGTTTGGCAGAGATGCTCAAAGGTGGCGTCATTATGGACGTCATCGACGCCGAACAGGCCCGCATCGCCGAAGACGCCGGTGCAGTTGCGGTTATGGCTTTGGAACGGGTACCGGCGGACATTCGCCGCGACGGCGGAGTTGCACGCATGTCTGACCCGTCGATGATTGAAGAAATCATCCAGACCGTGTCGATTCCAGTGATGGCCAAAGCACGCATCGGCCATTTCGTCGAAGCTCAGGTGCTGCAATCCCTTGGTGTGGACTACATCGACGAATCAGAAGTGCTCACCCCAGCTGACGAAGCCCACCACATCGACAAATGGCAGTTCACCACCCCGTTTGTGTGCGGCGCCACCAACCTTGGCGAGGCACTTCGACGCATCTCTGAAGGCGCTGCCATGATCCGGTCCAAAGGTGAAGCCGGAACCGGCAACGTCGTTGAAGCAACCCGCCACATGCGTTCAATCACCGCAGAAATCCGTCGTCTTGCCACCATGGACGAAGCAGAACTGTACGTCGCAGCCAAACAGCATCAGGCCCCGATCGACCTCATCCGCGAGATCGCCCAAACCGGCCGGCTGCCCGTCGTATTGTTCACTGCCGGAGGTATCGCCACCCCAGCAGACGCCGCCATGATGATGCAACTCGGCGCCGACGGCGTGTTTGTCGGCTCCGGGATTTTCAAGTCGGGCGATCCAGAACAGCGCGCCCGCGCAATTGTCAAAGCAACCACCCAGTTTGATGATGCTGATGCGATTGCAGATGCGTCCCGTAACCTTGGCGAAGCCATGGTAGGAATCGAAATTTCGACGATTCCCGCCGCGCAGAAATATGCAGAGCGCGGGTGGTAACACCCGGCACCAGATGGATTCCAGGCAGTCGTCTCGTTGGCGCATCTGATGAACCCGAACTGATCGTTGGCATCCCGACAGTCGGGGTGCTCGCGTTACAAGGCGACATCCTTGAACACTTACGGGCGTTACGTCGCGTCGGAGTAAACGCCATGCAGGTACGTAACGTCAAAGATCTGCAAACGGTAGATGCACTGGTGATCCCTGGCGGGGAATCAACCACCATCGGCAAACTCATCGAACTGTTCGGATTAGCCGAACCGCTCGCTAGGCGCATCGACGCTGGCATGCCAGTGCTTGCCACCTGTGCCGGCATGATTCTCATGGCGCAAGACATCGTCGACTACCCCCAACAGTTTCGGCTCGGTGCAGTTCCCATCAGCATCCGTCGCAACGCGTTCGGTCGCCAAAATGACTCGTTTGACACGCAACTTGACGTCACCGGCATTGACGGGGGACCGCTCGACGTGGCATTTATCCGCGCCCCAGCTGTTGAAGCCATCCTTGATGACGAAGTGATTGTGCTCGCAACCGTCGGCGACACCCCCGTGATGGTCCGTTACCACAACAGCATGCTGGCCGCGTTTCATCCCGAACTCACCGGTGATGATCGGATTCACCAGTTTTTCGTCACCGAAATGTTGTAGGTCGCCAGATGTCCTGTCAAAGCAGGCCAACTGCTCGCTAGCATGCTGGCCTACGGCGCAGAATAAACATTTGAGGAAACGCCATGTCCGGTCACAGTAAATGGTCCACGATCAAACACAAGAAAGCGCTCAAAGATCAGCGGCGCGGGAAAGAATTTGCCAAACTGATTCGCGCGATCGAAGTAGCTGCCCGGCAAGCCGGCAACGCCGATCCCGCCGAGTCGCCATCACTTGGACTAGCCGTACAAAAAGCCAAAGACGCTGACGTCCCCAAAGACAACATCGAACGTGCCTGCAAACGTGGCGCAGGCGTTGACGCTGACGTCGCCTCGTACGAATCAGCCCAGTATGAGGGCTACGGGCCAGGCGGGGTTGCTGTCTTGGTAGACGTGCTGACCGACAACCGCAACCGCACTGCCTCCGATGTCCGTCAAGCCTTCACACGCGCAGGAGGCAGCCTTGCCGAACCCGGCAGCGTCGCATTCCTATTCACCCGTCGAGGTTTCGTACGGCTGGCAGCAACCGCCAGCGAAGACAACGTGATGCTGCTCGGTCTTGATGCCGGTATGGACGATCTCGAACGTGACGGTGACGCGTTTGTCGCCTGGTGTGAACCTACCGATGCTGCTGCCTTGCGCGCCCAGTTTGAAGCAGCCGGCATAGAAGTAGAAACGTCTGGCTCAACGATGGTTCCCTCGTCATTCGTGCCGCTCGCTGACGTTGGTGAAGCCCGCCGTGTCCTCGCCCTTTTTGATGCACTTGACGACAACGATGATGTGCAAGAAGTGTGGGCCAACGCGGACATCGCCGATGACGTACTGGCACAACTCGACGTCTAGACCGCGCTGTCATGGCGGCATGTACGTGAGAATTCGCCCCAACACTGCTAGCGTAATCGAACGCATGTTCGCTTTCGACGGGGTATCCAGATGCCTAAGAAATTCGACACACCAGTTGTCCTTGGGATCGACCCTGGTTTAACTCGGTGTGGAATCGGTGTCGTGCGTGGACCCGCCGTAGCCCCAGAACTCATCGCCTACGACTGTGTCCGAACAGCTGCCAATCTGCCACTACCGCAACGCCTTGCCGAACTACACCGCCACATTGCTGCAGCAATAGCCACCTACACGCCACACGTCCTTGCCATCGAACAGGTGCTGTTTTCAGTGAATGTCCGCACCGCCATGGCCACCGGGCACGCCGCCGGTGTAGTCATGCTCGCTGCCGCACAGGCGAACATTGTCGTTGCGACCTACACCCCAACGGAAGTGAAACTGTCTGTAACTGGCTCAGGACGTGCCGATAAAGACGCGATGATGCGCCTTGTCGCGCAACAGTTCAAACTGGCTACCCCACCCAAACCCGCAGATGCCGCCGACGCGTTAGCAATCGCACTTACCCATTTGGCTCGTGCACGACGCGACAACCTCGAACACGCCGATCTCAAACAGGCCATCGCACACGTTGAACGCGACGCGCAACGTGCCAGCCATGCCGGCTGGGAAAACCATCCGCTCGTGCGTGCCCAGACGACCACAAACGAGTTACGATGATTGCCCAACTCACCGGCACGCTGGCTGCCCGCTACGGCGATGCGGTGCTGCTTGACGTCAACGGGGTTGGCTACGAAGTAACTATTCCTGCTGGCACCGTGCTCCCTGCCATAGGTGAATCCTTGCAGCTATCCACCGTGTTGCATGTGCGTGAAGACGCACACACCCTGTTTGGTTTTCGTGACCGGGCCAGCAGAGACCTGTTCACCATGCTGATCAGCGCCAGCGGGGTTGGACCCAAACTTGCGATCGTCATGCTGTCGACGTTACGTGCCGATGCGCTCGTCAACGCGTTACGTTCTCGCGATACCGACGTACTCGTAACTGTTCCGGGGATCGGCAAAAAAGTAGCTGAACGCCTGGTGCTCGAACTGCACGACAAAGCTTCCTCACTCAACACCTTTGCGAGCTTTGACCCTGCGAGCCCAGCCGATCATGGCGCACGACAACTGATGAATGACGTGCATGAGGCACTGCTCGCACTTGGCTACAGCACCGGCGAGGCTGACACCGCCGTCGCCGCGGTTAACACTGAAACCACCACAGACGCATCAGAACTGCTGCGCCATGCGCTCACTCACCTGACTGTGTCAGCAAAGCGGGCCTGACGTGGACTCAAAAGACGTGCTGCGCGACTCCGACCCCTCACGAGACGAACGGCTCCTTGATCAGCAACTGCGCCCAACCAACTTCACCGAATTTGTCGGCCAAGAACGGGTCAGACGGCAACTCGAACTGATTCTTGGCGGAGCCCACCAACGCGGCACACCGGCCGATCACATTCTGCTTTCTGGTCCGCCAGGGTTAGGCAAAACAACTCTGGCAGCGATCGTCGCCCATGAAGCCGGCGCCGCATTTCGCAGCACTTCAGGGCCGGCAGTTGAACGGCCAGGCGATCTTGCCGCAATCCTCACCGGCCTGCAGCCAGGAGACGTGTTTTTTGTCGATGAAATTCACCGTCTGAGCCGCCCCGTAGAAGAAGTGTTGTATTCGGCGATGGAAGATTTCGCGATCGACATTCTGGTCGGTAAAGGCCCAGGCGCCCGATCGCTTCGTCTCGATCTGCCGCCGTTCACCTTAATCGGAGCAACAACACGTACCGGCATGCTGTCGTCGCCCCTGCGCGACCGTTTTGGCTTTGCCGCCCAACTGGAACATTACGACCCAGACGATCTTGTAAAAATTCTGACCCGCACCGCCCAACTCACCCGCACCGATTTGACAGCGGACGCAGCCAACGAAATTGCATCCCGCTCACGTGGCACCCCACGCATCGCCAACCGGCTCCTGCGCCGGGTTCGTGACTATGCCGACGTCGAATCCGACGGGACCATCACGACCGTCATCGCCCAGCAGGCACTTGACGTATTTGATGTTGATACGGCCGGACTCGACCGGCTTGATCGGCGCGTCTTGATCACGCTTATCACCCACTTTAACGGCGGGCCCGTTGGCGTTTCAACCCTTGCCACCAGCGTGTCAGAACAGGTTGAAACACTCGAAGATGCTGTCGAACCGTTTTTGATTCGTGCCGGGTTTTTGCAACGCACCCCACGCGGACGGATTGCCACCGCACAGGCCTACCGTCATCTTGGCATCACCCAAAAATCACCATCAGATGCAGCTCAGACGACCCTCATCGACGAATAAACGTCAGCGACTTCGTTTAGCATGATGGCATCAGTCTCACAGCAATGGTCGCTACGCTTACCGCCACGCAAGCTGATGGTTTACCTGCCGGCACCGCGTGGTTACGTTGACCACCTGGTGGCTGCCTAAATCTCTTTAATGGAGTTGTTGTGGACGAGTTCACTGGCCTACTTATCCCCGTGCTTTTTCTTGGTCTGCTGTGGTTCTTATTGATCCGGCCACAAAGCAAACGACGGAAAGAACACATCGAACTCGTAAATGCCGTACGGGTAGGAAACGATGTGGTCACGATCGGCGGACTGCACGGCCGGGTAGTTGCCGTTGGCGAATCGACGGTTGACATCACGGTCGACGCGGACGAAGACGTCGTGATGCGTTTTGACCGGCCATCTATCGCACGCATCTTGAATCGTGACGACGTCTCGTGACTCCACCCGAAGATGAACAAAGCAACCTCACCCCGCCACCGCCGGGGGCTGCTCCGTCGGATCTGGTTGATCCGTACACCGCATCCCAACCAACCGCTGAAGCTGCCGTTGCAAGTGGCGCTGATGCGGCCGCGGCGGCACGTGAAGCGGCCGAAGTTGGTCGGGCTGCTGCGCTTCGCACGGGCACTGAACCAAGCATCCTCACCCAGTTACAAGACGATGAAGTAGTTAGTGCCTTCATCAAACTGGCAGATCAGTTCATGGCTTCACAGGGCTACACCGAACACGGGTTTCGCCATGCCAACTTGGTTGGACGCATCGCCCACAACGTGCTGCACTACCTTGGAGCCGAACAGGAACTCTGTGAACTTGCCGCTATCGGCGGCTATCTGCACGACATCGGCAACGTCGTGACCCGCTCGAACCATGGCCTGTCTGGCGCCTGGATTGCCTATGACGCGCTGCGTCGCCTCGAAGTCGACCCGTACCGCATCGGGCTGGTCCTTTCGGCGATAGGCAACCATGAAGAACAGTACGGATCTGCCGTTGGACCAGTCGGTGCGGCCGTCATTCTGGCCGACAAAGCCGATGTACATCGCAGTCGCGTACGCGAATATGTCGATCCGTCTCGTGATATTCACGACCGGGTCAATGACGCCGTCACTTACTCGTTTCTTCGCGTGGACGCCGACGCGTCTACGATCACGCTTGAACTTGAACTCGACACGGAACGCTCAACCGTCACCGAGTATTTCGAGATCTTTCTTGACCGCATGGTGATGTGCCGGAGAGCAGCACGCACCTTAGGCTGCCAATTCCGTATCACAGCCAATGGTGTGGGGCTCGGCTAGCTAACTGTTTGTGAGGTTTTGCTGTGGAAAAACGTCCGTTACTCGTGTCGCTTGGCGTCATCGTTGCTTTGATGGTGATTGCTATCGGTGCGATTTTGCTCGGTGCACGCCCAGAACTCGGGCTTGACCTGCAAGGTGGCATCAGCGCTGTATACAGCCCTCAACTGCCCCAAGGCCAAGAGATCCCGGAAGATTTCGACGAGATTCTCGACGAAACAATCGAAGTGATTCGTGCTCGTGTTGACTCACTTGGGGTAGCTGAACCCCAGATTTCTCGGCAAGGCAACGACATTCTCGTGCAACTTCCCGGCGTTGGAGAACCCGACCGGCTGCGTGAACTCATCGGCACTACCGCCCGATTGACCTTCCGCCCGGTCCTTGCCGTCATCTCACCTGAGCAGGCCGACTACGACGACACCCCCGCCTGCGACCTGCCATTTGATGAACGGGTTGAACTTGCCGACGGCGACACCGGCATTTTATGTGAAGCGCCTGATGCGCTCACCGGCAGCAGCGAAGTGCTGAAATATGTGGTTGGGCCCGTCGGTGCCACCGGCGAACAGATCACCGACGCGTACGTCCAGATCGGCGGCGGTTTCCAAGCTTTTCAGGTCGGGCTTGACTTTGACAATGACGGCGCTGCACGTTTCGCGCAACTCACCGCCGATCTTGCCTGTGCACGTGACGCTGGCGAACCTGGCCTGTTAGCCATCGTCCTTGACGGCGAAGTTGCCCAAGCCAGCAGCATGGCCCCCGAGGTCGCATGTGGCGCCGGTATTCGTGGAGGAAGCGCCTCTATCACCACCGGCACAGGACTAGACCGTGCCGGCCAAGAAGCGGAAGCTGCCGACCTTGCGGTACTGCTGCGTGCGGGCTCACTGCCACTAACACTTGAAGCATCCACCTTCCAAACCGTGTCACCAACCCTTGGTGGCGAAGCCTTACGTGCCGGGCTTCTCGCTGGACTTGTCGGCGTTGCCCTTGTCGCCATCTGGCTTATCGGGTTCTACGGCGTTGTTGGGCTCGTGACGGTGCTCAGTGTCACCCTGTTTGGTGTGTTCGCCTTTGCGATCGTGTCAGCATTGGGTGCATTAGGATTTGCACTTACGTTGGCGGGAGTTGCCGGACTTATCGTCTCGGTGGGTATCACCGCCGATTCGGGCATCATTTTCGCCGAACGTATCCGTGACGAAATTCGTCTGGGCAAAACAGTGCGATCCGCAGTCGTTTATGCGTTTCGTTCCGCCTGGAAAACGAACCTCACTGGAAACACGGTGACGCTGGTGGCCGCAGCGATTCTGTACTGGCTGGCGGTCGGTCCAGTGCGCGGCTTTGCGCTCATGCTTGGAATCGCCAACATCATCGACCTTGCCGTCATGTACCTGTTTGCACGCCCTGCCGTGTTCTTGCTCGCCCAGCGTGGGGCGATTACTCGACGCGGAATTCGTGCGGCCGCAACGACAGTCGGAGAACAGTCATGAAGGCACCTACCATCGATTTTGTGGGGCGTACCCGCCAATGGGGCGCCATTTCGGCTGTCCTGCTCATCATCAGTCTGGTCACTCTTGGTGTCCGCGGACTGGACTTTTCGATCGATTTCGCGGGCGGTAACAGCTATCAGCTGATCGGGATCTCTGAAACAGTCACCATCGCTGAACTGCGTGAAGCCGCCGAAGCCGCCGGCGCCAACGAAGTTGTGGTGCAACAACAAGGTTCCGGGCCGTCTGGGGGAGCGCTCGTACGCACCGCGACGATACCGGTAGGTTCACCCGATGAGCTGGCAGTGCGTCAAAGTCTCACCGAAGTGTCTCAAGCATCCGAAGTGGCGTTTGACTTTGTGGGGCCAGTGTGGGGCGAACAGATCACCAGGCAGATGCTGCAGGCACTCATCGTGTTTCTGCTCGTCATCACCCTATACATCAGTTTCCGACTCGAATTTCGTATGGCTCTGGCTGCGCTGATTGCGCTTGCGCACGATCTGGTGATCACGATCGGGATTTATGCGCTCGTTGGCTTCCCGGTGTCTCCTGCGACGGTGATTGCCCTATTGATGGTGCTTGGCTACTCGCTGTATGACACGGTGGTGGTGTTTGATCGGGTGAAAGAAAACAACCAGTTTTTGGGTGAACCCGGTTTGCGTACCGTGCCTGAACTGGTGAACGCATCCACCAATCAGGTGCTGATGCGTTCGGTAAACACGTCCATCACCTCTTTGCTGCCAGTAGGAGCGCTGCTGTTTCTGGGGGCCCCACTGCTTGGTGCCGACACGTTGCAAGACCTTGCGTTGGCGCTATTTATTGGCATTGCCATCGGGATCTTTTCGTCGTTGTTTGTCGCCGGTCCGACCTACGTGATGATGAAACGTGGCACAGCCACCCCACCACCACGTGCCGCCAAGTCGCGGAAACCTGATGCACCTGAACCGGCGGAAGGCGTAAGTGACCTCAACGCTGTTCGTGCCCCAATCACCACCGAATATGTGCGCGGGCAACGTCGCGCATCACGACGCCGCCGATAGGAACGCATCGTGCATGACCCTCATGATTTGGCTCGCCACATCCGTGAAATTCCAGACTTTCCCGCAGCAGGTGTCGGATTTAAAGATCTCACGCCTTTATTGGCCGATCATCAGGCGTTCACCACTGCCATAACCGAACTTGCCAAAGTCGGTGACGGCGGCACGATCGATCTGGTTGTCGGCATGGAATCGCGAGGTTTTCTGCTCGGCGCACCTGTGGCACTTCATCTTGGCGTGGGATTTATCCCTGCCCGTAAACCCGGCAAACTGCCAGGACCAACCCGTGCCCGCAGTTTCGCGCTGGAATACGGTAGTGCTCAACTAGAAATCCACGTCGATGGGATTCGTAAAGATCAACGGGTTCTTATCGTCGATGATGTGCTGGCCACCGGCGGAACAGCGCTTGCCACCGCACAACTGGTCGAAGATCTAGGCGGAACTGTCGCCGGGTTTGCGTTCCTGATGGAACTTGTATTTCTCGACGGGGCAAAAAACATTGCCGCATACCCGTTTACCTCACTGATTCGCTATCCCTAGCGCGGACAAACAGCAAATATGTTGCTTTTGTCAGGACGACGGTAGCCTGTAAGTATCGTGTTTATATGAGGCGTCTACGTGGCAGAAATCATCGGAACAGAGCCTGCGCGCACTGCGCGTGCCGCGCTTCCCCCAGCACGCCCAAACGGGGTGAAAGGCGTGCTGTCACGCATGCCTATCGGACAACGTGACACCATCCCGCCCGAATTTGCCGATCTTGCACAGGCCATCCGTAACGCCGGTACGGCAGATCTGCGCGAGGTGCTACGTGCTTTTCATTACGGCAAAGCGATGCATGAAGGCCAAACACGACGCAGCGGCGAGCCGTACATCATCCATCCGGTTGCAGTGGCTGCAGAACTTGCCCAACTTGGACTTGGCACCGCCACGTTGGTCGCGGCGTTGCTCCATGACACGGTAGAAGACACCGACGCGTCACTTGACGACATTCGTGAAGGTTTTGGGGATGAAGTCGCGCTGTTGGTTGATGGCGTCACCAAACTCGACAAACTGCAAGCTTCATCCAAACAGCATCAGCAAGCCGAAACGTTTCGCAAGATGGTGTTGGCGATGGCCAGAGACATCCGCGTTTTGGTGATCAAACTCGCCGACCGTATGCACAACATGGAAACCATTGGGCATATGCCGCGTGAGAAACAAAAACAGATCGCGCAAGAAACCCTTGATATCTATGGGCCGTTGGCACACCGGCTGGGTATGCAAGCGTTCAAACTACGGCTTGAAGACTTAGGTTTTAAAACGCTGCATCCCAAACGCTATGAAGAAATCGTGGCGATGGTCGCCGAAAAAAATCCCGAACGAGAGCAGTATCTCGACGAGGTTATGACCGAAATTCGGGCCCACCTGCGGCAATTGAAGATCAGAGGAGACATCACCGGACGGCCTAAGCACTACTACTCGATTTACGAAAAAATGGTGTTACGCAGTAAAGAATTCGACGAAATTCACGATCTGGTTGCCGTCCGTGTGATTCTGCCAACAGTGCGTGACTGTTACGCCGTGTTAGGTGAACTTCATGCGATGTGGCGTCCGATCCCAGGACGTTTCAAAGATTACGTCGCTATGCCAAAACTTAACCTGTACCAGTCGCTCCACACCAGCGTGATCGGCCCGAAGGGCCATCCACTGGAAATCCAGATTCGTACCGAAGCGATGCATCACACTGCCGAACTTGGTGTCGCCGCCCACTGGAAATACAAGGCCCTTGCACGCCACGCTAAAGACGACACCTCCACCGATGAGATGACATGGATCGAACAGCTTCTCGAATGGCAGCAAGACGTCGTTGAACCAGATGACTACCTCGAATCGCTCAAAATTGATCTGTATCAAGACGAAGTATTCGTCTTCACCCCAAAGGGTGAAGTGGTGGGACTGCCAAGCCGCGCGACCCCAATCGACTTGGCATACGCAATCCACACCGAAGTCGGACACCGCTGTGTTGGTGCCCGCGTAAACGGCCGACTTATTGCGCTTGACAAGACTTTGGTAAACGGCGACCGGGTCGAAATTTTGACCTCAAAAGCTGACGATGCAGGTCCGTCGAGAGACTGGCTAAACATCGCTGCATCACCGCGCGCTCAGGCAAAAATTCGGGCGTATTTCAACCGTGAACGCCGTGAAGACGCGATCGCTCACGGACGCGACGCGATCACCCGGGCCCTCCGGCGAAAAGGCATCAACTATCAGCGGGTGATGGCCAGCGGCGAACTATCCACGGTCGCGGTAAACCTCAACTTGAAAAACACAGAAGCGCTGTTTCGGGCCGTCGGTGAAGGCCACCTCACTGGCACTACCGTCGCGCAGCACGTCGTTAACGAACTGTTTGACACCGACGAAGCAACCGAAGACGCGACGTTTGCACCCAAACCAAAACCCGCCCAGATCGCTATTGGGACCACGCCAGGCAGTGACGTCATCCAAGTCCAAGGCGAAGGTGGCATGCTCGTGGCATTAGCACGGTGCTGTCGGCCACTCATCGGCGATGACATTGTTGGGTTTGTGACGCGCGGCCGTGGTGTATCGGTGCACCGCGAAGACTGCCAAAACGTTGAAGATCTGCAAAAAGAGGCCGAACGGTTCGTACCCGTAAGTTGGGCAAATTCGGTGGAAACAGCCGAATATCTGGTCGAAATCGAGATTGAAGCAATCGACCGGAAGCATCTGTTGCGCGACGTCACCGCCGTACTAGGAGACCTCCACATCAACATTGTGGCCGCATCCGTCGAAACGCAACACAACCAAACGGCCCGGTTACGATTCACCTTCGAACTGTCCGATGCCTCCCATCTTGAAGAAGCGTTACGCTCCATCCGTCGGGTAAGTGGCGTGTATGACGCCTACCGTAAGGTCCCGCAAAACGCCGCATCTGTTTAACCGTCTCAAACGGCCTATGTTGGAGAAACTCGTGACCGAACGTTTCATTCTTGGTGTCCCGCTTGGACGTTGGCAGACCAACTGTTATCTCGT
>JBBDST010000052.1:0-19658 GCA_040904765.1 Nitriliruptoraceae bacterium | reverse complement strand
ACGGACATGGCGTAATCGAGATACGACGCACGCATCTCGTCTTCAATCACAACCGGTTCAACGCGCGCTCTGCTCCCAAGTGGGGGCGCAACAGCTGAATCGTCTACCGACACGTCATCAGCCATCGCTGGACTCCTTCATTGGTCCGTCATCCTCGGGCGTGTAAAACGTCTCGGCGCGACGCGACGCAGCCCATATGACGAGACCCATTAAGCCGCCAAATACGCTGCCGGAGATCACCGAGGCGCCGGTTGAAAAGCCGAGCATCACACCAATCAGCACGACGCTGACACCGACACTTAGCGCCCCAATCAGAGTTGCGCGCACAGTTCGACTCACCGTTTTGCCTTTCGTAGACGCAATCAATTACACGTCAATCGTCGCGTAGCGTGCGTTTCGCTGAATGAAATCACGACGGGCAGGAACGTCGTCGCCCATCAAAATAGAAAACATTTCGTCGGCTACTACAGCATCGTCCAGTGTGACCTGTTTCAAGGTGCGAACTTCAGGGTCCATCGTGGTTTCCCACAACTGCAACGGATCCATCTCACCAAGCCCCTTGAAGCGCTGCACTTCAATTTTGCGTTCAGGTGCTTGCGCACGGATGGCAGCCAACACGACATCGCGCTGTTGATCACTGAAGGCGTAATGCACTTCTTTTTTCTTCGTAGGGTGAAAAATAAGGTACAGCGGGGGCTGTGCGAGATAGACGTAACCGGCCTCGATCAGCGGCCGCATGTGCCGAAACAAGAACGTCAACAGCAGGGTACGAATATGCGCCCCGTCAACATCAGCGTCCGCCATCAAAATGAGCTTGTGATAGCGCGCCTTAGCCACGTCAAAGTCCTCGGCAAAGCCGGTGCCCATCGCGGTGATTAGCGCCTGCACTTCCGTGTTCGACAAAATCTTTGGCAGCCTGGCCTTCTCCACGTTAATAATTTTTCCGCGGATGGGAAGGATCGCCTGAGTGCGCCGGTCACGTGCCGCTTTAGCTGAGCCGCCAGCGGAGTCACCCTCAACGATGTACAGCTCAGATTCCGCCGGGTCGCGTGACTGGCAGTCAGCAAGCTTGCCTGGCAGGGTCGATGATTCGAGCAATGATTTGCGGCGGGTTAAGTCACGTGCTTTGCGGGCAGCAACACGCGCCTGCGCTTCGCTTTCTGCTTTAGCGACAATGAGACGTCCCTCAGCAGGATGCTCGTCAAACCATTCGGCAATGCGCGCATATGACACCGTCTGCACAAACGATTTCACTTCAGAGTTACCCAACTTCGTTTTTGTCTGGCCTTCAAACTGCGGGTCGCCAACTTTCACGGAAACAATCGCAACTAGACCGCTGCGCAGATCGTCACCCGTCAACGACTCGACATCTTTTGAACGCAGAAGACCTTTATCTTTCGCCCACCGGTTCACAACCGACGTCAACGCGGTACGAAATCCTTCTTCGTGTGTGCCACCTTCATGCGTATTGATCGTGTTCGCAAAAGACAAAATTGCGTCGTTGTAATCGTTGATCCACTGCAGCGCCACTTCCACTGACTGCTTGCCATTAGGGCCTTCTTCTTCGGCCTCGAAATGGATTGTTTCGTGCAAGCCGTCTTTGGCTTTCGTGGATTGAATGTGGGCGACAAAGTCCCGCAAACCGCCGGGGGCATGAAACGTCACTTCACGCGGAAGTTCGTCCTCATGTGGCCGTTCATCAACGACATTGATTCTAAGTCCGGCGGTGAGAAACGACGTGTCTCGCAGGCGGCGTGTAATCGTGTCCCACGAAAACTCGATCCCTTCAACGAAAACGTCCGGATCGGGCCAGAATGAAATCGTGGTGCCTGTTGACGCGCCTTTGGGGGCGTCGGCGATCCGCTCAATCGGCGCATCAGGTTCACCGCGCTGATAGCTCTGACGGTACACGCCACCATCACGTACAACCTCGGCAATCAACCGCATCGACAGTGCGTTTACCACCGAGATGCCGACCCCATGTAGCCCACCTGACACTGCATATGCTTGCGAGTCAAACTTGCCTCCAGCATGCAATACCGTCAGTACTACTTCCAGCGCAGAGCGGCCTTCTTTCTCATGCAGATCTACGGGGATGCCGCTGCCGTTGTCACTGATCCGCATACCACCGTCAGCGAGCAACGTCACATCGATCGCATCACACCGGCCAGCGAGTGCTTCATCAACCGAGTTGTCGACAACTTCCCACACCAGATGATGCAACCCTCGAGGTCCGGTCGATCCGATATACATACCGGGACGCCGCCGAACAGCTTCCAGTCCTTCAAGCACGGTGATGTTTTTTGCGCTGTACGACGAATCGTTGTGTGCCGCAGCAGAGTCGACATCAGTCACGTGAGGGCCTCTCTGACCATTGGGCGAGCGTCGAGAACCAGTCGATACTTCGATGACAACTGGCACTTCAACGCGTCATTACGCACAGCCTACCACTCGGCGAATCGCCGTAGGCGCGTTTAATGACACCTGTGAGCGGAGAAACAATCACCTCAGTGGGTGACACTTGAAAAGCAACTTCGGCTCTCAGCAGCGAAATTTTCTATGTTTGTGGCAGTTGGCGGCCGGCTGCAAGCTCTGCAAACGCATCTAGGACACCACTCGGGCTAATCCCTGTTGAACGATGCACAATGACCCCTTCAGGGTTCACAATCACCCAGTAAGGAGTAGCTCGTAAGCCATACGCGCGCGCAATTGACGATTGAACGTCATCGACGATCACCTGGTTTTGGTAGTTCTCGCGAACAAACCAGTCTTGCGGCGGCCAGTTAGGCCGGACATCGCTCAAACTGGTGGAGACTGCGATCAAGTCAACATCGTCTGGCAGGCGGCCTTCTGCAACCCAGTCCACCACTGTTGGCAGTTCTTGCTGACAGAACTGACACCACGATGCCATGAACATGATCATTTGTCCGCGACCGGTGGCATCGCCAATACTGACTGGGTTCCCATCATGATCGGCACCTTGCACAACCGGTGCAGCTTCACCAATCGCAGGATCAGGTTCTCCTGGTTCAGGCACCACCGTTAAGTCGGCACCTTCAATTTCCGGCGACCCTGCTACGTCAGTAACCGTAAGGCGAGAATCTGATTCAGTCACCGACAGCACAGCGATAAGGACCACAAGCCCAAGAACCGCAGCACCAGCTGCGACGAGAAGTAGTTTGCGTCGTGGGTCTTGTGCGCGAGCTTGGGTTGTTGCCATAAGTGTTGTCCTCAGAGTGAGTTAGTCGAGACGGTGTTGGGTTGGCGGGCAGCAATAACCAACAAACTAATCGCGACGAACGCGATCAGCGCCATCGTGGGAAGCGTCAAAAACCCAAATTCGTTGATCCATTTCAGTGCACACGGCGCCTGCGAATCACACATACCCCCAAGTGCCGGTCGCTGCTCGACCATGATATGCCAGATGCTGATACTTGCGCCGATGGCAGTGATCGGAAGCACGGTTGTGAGCACGTTAGCGTTACGACGTAATACGGCCACACCACACACGATTACGAGTGGATACATCGCAATGCGTTGATACCAGCACAACACGCACGGGGTGTAACCAGCGACCTCAGAGAAAAACAGTGATCCCGCTGTAGCGCCAAAGGCGATGAGGGTTGCTAACGGCAGTGCCAGATCTTGACGTACAATAGCCGGTACCTGGCGGCGCAATAGTGCAACAATGAGATAGGCAATCAACCCGAGAGTGAGCAGACTGAGTAATCCGGCGATTCGTTCAACAACAGCGACCATCTCAGTTCGATTCATTCTCTAAGAGACCAACCACGATACGTACATCACGAATCATTTCTTTCCCAATTAGTGTATGAATGTTTCGGGTTATGTCCGGTACACAGTATCGAAGCTGGGTCGCCCAAATCTGTGATTCCACGCGCACCACAAGAATTCCGCCAGCTAGCCGTACTGGTTCACAGTGAGCCGCAACGTCCTCCCCGCAGATCTGACTCCACTGTCGAAACACTACAGATGCTTGTAACCGTGAAGCCCATCCTTGCCGCGAAACTATATCGCCAAGCACAGATCCAATCATCTCTGGCGGGTTAATCCGGGTTAACGATGGTTCATCATGCTCATCGGACACCGACCAATCATCGTCTGTGATCGGACGCGGATCAAATTGGGTGTGGTCTTCGATATCTCGCTGTTTACGTAACGATCGTCTTTTGCGTTGATACAGCGTGGCTTCAGAGCGATCGTTCGATCCGTTTTTGCGTCCGAATGGCTCATTTTTCCAAGCAGCCATCAGCGCTTGACCTTGTTCGCCACACTGATGCCATCATTTTTAGTCACGGCATATTCCGCTCCACCCAAGGGCACATCTGCCGCTACTGCCGCTGACACAATGACTTGTGGAAAAGTTGCACACGCAGTGGCCAGATGTTCTCGCCGACGTTCATCCAATTCAGCAAAAACATCATCCAGTAGCACCACCGGAGGATCATCATCCAACGTCAAAAGCTCACGAGTGGCTAACCGTAAAGCCAACGTCAATGACCATGTCTCACCGTGTGACGCGTAGCCTTTCGCTGGAAAATTTCCCAGCCGAAACTCGACATCATCTCGATGAGGCCCAACTAGTGTCATTCCGCGCTGTTCTTCATCCCGCCGAACTTTCTCTAACGAGTGACGTAACGCTGCGGCAATTTCCATTGCGTTTGGAAGAGTCGTCTGATCGCTATCTGCGCTCCAGCGTGACGGATCAATTTCAACGTCTGTATGTAAAGATGGTTGATATAGGACTTTCAGTGGTTCCGCTTTTCCTGAGATCGCGTGATAGCCGGCGAGTAACTCTGGATATAACATACGTAACCCTGCTAGTCGTGCGCCAATTAACGGAGTCGCTAAAACGATCAATTGTTCGGTGTAGGCATCTAACGTGTCTCGTGCAACGGTTTGACCGGCGGACGGTAACGATCGTAACTGTTTCAATAATTGGTTTCGGTGGCGCAATACTCGGTCATAATCGGCTTTGGCTGCAGCATATGAAGATCGCCGTTGACTTAAAATATCATCGAGGAATCGGCGGCGTTCTGACGGGTCGCCACGCACAATCGAAAGATCTTCCGGTGCGAACAACACGGTTCGTAACACTCCAAACGCATCACTTACACGGCGCTGATCTTGGCCATCTAGTTTTATGCGTGGCCGTGAACTTCCCAGGAGTAAATCGATCTGCCGGTCGCGATGTTCAATCGTTTCTAAACCCACTCGAATTAACGTAGGTGTTGCCTCATGACGAAGAAGCGGTTGATCAGAGCTAATGCGGTGTGATTGGCCTGTACTGATCCGCCAGATTGCTTCAATAAGATTTGTTTTTCCTTGCCCGTTTGGGCCTATAAATAACGTCACTCCATCCAAAAAAGACAGGTTTTGGTGGGCATAAGAACGAAAATTAGTAAGTTCAAGTTCCCGTAGCCACACCGCTAAACCTTCGTGTTAAACAACTAATTCACACGCATCGGCATCAACAAGTACGTCAAGTCATCAGACGTGTCTTTGTCGTCTTTAGTGTGTGGCCGAAGCACAGCAGGCTTCAAACCATCTCGCAACTCAATACGGATCATCTCAGTTCCCGTTGCATCGAGCCCACTTAACAAAAACGCCGGGTTAAATGCAATGGTGAGACCCTCACCGTCCACTGTCGCCTGCACACTTTCAGTTGCATCACCCATTTCATGGTTTGTTGCAGCTAACTCAATACTACCTTCACTAAAAGTGAGTGAGACTGGAGTGTTTGACTGACCCATTGCAACAATGGCAACGCGTTGGAGTGCTTCAACAAGTGCACTTCGCTTCACGGTAACTACCGTCTCAAAACCATCGGGAAGTAATGCCTGATAATTCGGGAAAGTGCCTTCAATTAGTTTTGTAGTGAGGCGACGATCCCCAAATAAGAAGGAAACTTGGCTGTCTTCAATCACAATACTGATCGATCCTCCCAGTTCAGCTGCTGCTTTCGCAGCTTCCTGTAATGACCGGGCAGGAATAAGTGCGGATCCTTCAGTTGGAGTCTCGAACGACAAAGTACGAACAGCTAGACGGTAACTATCAGTTGCTGCTGTACGCACTGACCCATCCGCTGCATCAAGAAAAACACCAGTAAGGACAGGACGGCCTTCATCAGATGACGCGGCTCGAGCAACCTGACTGACCATGCGAGCGAATGCGTCACTACGAAGAACACCTTTCGGGGCATCAGGCTGTGGTTCAGCTAGCGTCGGGAAATCATCCACATGCATGCCACGGACACGAAAACGGGCGCGACCACATGTGATCTCTACCCGTTCACCATCACTGGCCAGTTCAACGGGAGCATCCGGAAAACGCGATACCAATTGGGCTAACAAACGACCTGGAAGAAGTACTCGTCCAGGTGAGTCAACTTGTACTGGCAAGATGATTTCAGCAGCTACTTCCAAGTCGGTAGCACGACAAATCAAACTGTCGGTGGTGGCTTCGAGATACACCCCAGACAATGCTGGCAAACTCACACGTGTCCCCACGGTGCGTGTAACCCAAGACACTGCATCAGCGAACTGGGTTCGTTCGGCACGCAATTTCACAGTGGTACTCCTCAGTTGTTCACATTGTGAAGATTTAATACTTAAAAGAAATAAATTTCGTAGTAGTAGTAGGGCCTGTGGAAGCGGTGGATAACTAGTGATTCTGCTGATCAAACGGGGTATCGGTATGTGTGTCAGTTGTGTAACTGTAGAGCGATTATCCACTGAAATTGGCGGGTACTAGCAGTGACTAGGAGTTACCCACCAGTTATCCCCCACTTATGCTCCGCATCTCCACAGTACTACTGCAGGGATTATGCGTGTCGCGTACGCGATTTAATTACGTTTGTTAACTCATGAACCTGGTTATAAACAGTTCGTCGTTCTTTCATTAATTCAGCGATCTTTGATTTGGCGTGCATCACCGTCGTGTGGTCACGTCCACCAAAAGCTTTACCGATTCGTGGTAGTGAAAGTTCAGTTAGTTCACGAGTGAGATACATCGCTATTTGACGTGCCATAACTAATTGTCGGTTACGAGCTGGGGAACACAGATCTGCTTTAGTGATATCAAAGTAGGTCGCCACCTCATCCATAATGAGATCCACTGAGATCGCGTGGTTACTGCCAGCAGGAAATAAGTCTTTCAGAACTGTTTCAGCTAAAGAGACATCAGCGATCGCTCGTTGCAAGCTTGCAAATGCGGTCACGCGAATAAGGGCACCTTCTAATTCACGGATGTTTGACTGCACTTTTGATGCTATAAACTCCAATACATCAACACCGACATGTAAGCGGTCACTTTCAGCTTTTTTGCGCAAAATGGCGATACGAGTCTCGAGATCTGGGGGCTGAACATCAGTCATCAAGCCCCATTCGAAACGGGAACGCAGACGATCTTCAAGATGAGAGATCTGTTTCGGCGGACGGTCGCTTGAGATGACAATCTGTTTTTCAGCGTTATGTAATGCATTAAACGTATGAAAAAACTCTTCCTGGGTCCGTTCCTTATCTTCAAGAAACTGAATGTCATCAATCAAGAGAACGTCGGCAGCGCGATACATCTGTTGAAAATGAGTGATTCGGTCGTGGCGAATAGCGTTAATGAACTCATTAGTAAATTGTTCCGTCGTGATGTAGCGCACACGAAGGCGTGGATACAGATGTGCCGCGTAATGACCAATGGCGTGCAGTAGATGCGTCTTTCCTAAACCAGCCCCACCATAAATAAAGAGGGGGTTGTAGGATTTTGCGGGTGCTTCGGCAACCGCAGTCGCCGCTGCGTGTGCAAATCGATTGGAGGCCCCAATAACAAAGTCGTCAAACGTGTATTTTGGGTTTAATTGCCCGCTAATAGGCGTTTTTTCTCTATTAACGTTCTGATAATCCTCTCGGGAAGAAGAAAAACGAGGTGTTTCGATCACGGTTTGCTGCCGTGATGCGTCGGGCAGTTCGGTTACCGTTGCCAGGCCAGACGATTCACCGTTTGATGTTGCTTGGGGTTGGACTGTGATAATGATCGCAATTGGATGTCCTGCCACGTCAGATAGAGCGTTCACCAACATGTCTCGGTAGCTGCGTTCCAACCATTCACGTGCGAATGCGTGTGGTGAAGCCACGATTATGGTGTTCTCGGAAAATCCGACCGGTTGAGTCTCCTCTAACCATTGACGTTGTACCGGAGATGCCACGTCACCAAGAACCCGCATTAAGCCGTCATGCCACAGTTGGGTGAGGTCTCGAGTTGCTGACTCAGCCACAAACCGTCCTTTACTATTTATGCGGTTATTTCTGATGGGTGCGCGACCATAGGGGCTGCAGTAGAGATGACATCAACGTAATTGTCCACACCTGTGGGAAAGCCTGTGGATAATCCTGAAATTTAATCAAGATGATTTGGAATAAAGGCCCTGAACCCCCACATATTTGGGCTGATTTAGGATTATGGTTTTCCACAAAAACTTTTTGTCAACGACTAACTTACGTTTTTGTGATTCAGATTGAACACAATTTCGCTACGGGTATCCAAGGACTCACAAACATATATCGAAGGCTCACAGCGTTGCCTAGGTGGATCACAGTTGCTGTTTTTGTTCTGGCACCGCTACGCTTCACTGTCCGCCTGTACCGAACGTTGTACTGGTTGGGCACAGCGTTGTATACGCATCCGTAAACGTGCCGTGTCCAATGTGACGTCGCGTACTCCCGCCCGAATTCGGGAAGGCTTGCTTGTGAAACGTACGTACCAACCAAACAATCGTCGCCGCTCCAAGAAGCACGGTTTCCGCGCGCGCATGCAAACCCGCGCAGGACGCCTCATTCTAAAAAGTCGCCGTCGGCAAGGACGCTCGAAGCTGTCGGCGTAGCCGCATGGCAAAGAGTCCTTATACGCGGTTGCGACGCTCGAGCGAGATCGCAACCGCAATGAACCGCTCGCGGCGTGCCGTCGGGCGCTACATCGTGTTGCACGTAAAAGAGCACAGTGACAGTGATTCCTGCGCTATTGCAGTGATTGCATCACGCAAAGTCGGAAACGCTGTGCATCGGAACCGAGCGAAGCGAGTGATCCGGGCCGCACTTGAAGTTGTGCAACTCTCCGGCGGAAAGTCCATAGTGGTGATTGCACGCCGACCGTGCGCTCGTGTGCCAATGATTGAAGTCGCACGCGAGTTAGAACGCCTGTCAACCAAGTGTGAGGTCACGGTATGCACCAGCGTCGCATGAATGTTCGCCTAAATGTAGGCGTCTGGCTTTTAACAACCCTTATCGGACTTTGGCAACTTTCGGCACCATTACGTACACCTCGATGCCGTTTTGCACCATCGTGTTCGTATTACGCTGTGGAAGCGTTACGCATTCACGGTTTTTTCCGAGGCAGTTACCTCGCAGGACGACGTTTGCTGCGTTGCCACCCGTGGAATCCTGGCGGGGTTGATCACGTTCCACCGGCACAGCACGCCGCAACTTCAAGTGCTACCGCGGTAGACGACGGTATAGGTCCAAGGGGGTAGTACAAGGTGTTTTCTACAGTTTCTGACGCAGTATTAGGCTTTTTCGAACAGATCCTTCAGTTCTTCCACGATGTCTTCGTTCCTGTCTTTGGAGTTCATAGCTGGGGTTGGGCGATTATTGCGCTCACCGTGGTTGTGCGGGTTGCCCTTTTGCCTTTGGCGGTGAAACAAACGCGTTCGATGCGTGCGACGCAACGCGTGCAGCCGATGATGCGGGAAATTCAGAAAAAATACAAGGTTGACCGGGATCTCATGAAGAAAGACCCGGAGCAGTATCGCAAGAAGCGCCAAAAATTGAACGAAGAAATGATGGCGTTGTACAAGCGAGAAGGGGTTAACCCGGCAGCAAGTTGTTTGCCTCTCCTGGCGCAAGCACCGATCTTTTTGGCTTTGTTTTGGACGCTCAACCGATCTGACGATCTGGGTGGCGCACCGTTTTACTTCATTACCACAGCAACCGAAGGGGCACGAGACCAAGGCCTTGCAGCATTAGCGTCCGCTGCGGGTTGGACGGGCTGGCTCTTAATCTTGCTGATGTCCGGAACGCTGTTTTTGACCCAGAAACAGATGATTGCTCGCAGTTCGGCCCAAAATGGCGATCAACCAAACCCGATGGCGCAGCAGCAAAAAATCTTAATGTACGTAATGCCTGTGTTCTTGGCGGTGATCTCTTTCAGATTCCCGCTGGGCATTTTGTTGTACTGGGTGACTACCAACATGTGGCAGGTTGCGCAACAAGCCGTGATCATGCGGGAAGTGAAGTCCTCACCTGATTTTGGGGCGCAAAGCGCCTCATCACCTGACGAACCACGTCGGCGCTCTCCTGGCGCCTCAAGTGGAAAGCAAGAGAAAACGGAGTTAACGGATGAACCCGACCTGGAAGCGACTAATGAGTCGCCTCACTCCGAACGATCCGGAGAGCACGACGACGCCGGATCGTCCGGCGGCAGCGACCAAACTGACAGCGGGGATGACAGAACCCACCCCGACCACCTCCCGCGACGGCGACGCCGCGGCGACGACCAGCCAGACAAATCGTCAGGCGAGGAGTAATCGAATGGCCCCCGTTGTACAGGGACAGGGCGACACGCTTGTTGACGCCGTATGCGATGCACTGGCTTCGCTGCTTAATATTGACGCGGATGCAGTTGACTTGCGTCTCCCTAAAGGTGCGGCAAAAGATTTCCCCGGCACGGCCGAGTTGCACATCAACGTCAACGTGAAAGCGCCGGCACCTGCCGCAGCGCGTATAGAGAAGCCAAAGGCTGTAAAGGCCGCGCCTCCACGTCAAGAACGTGCTGCTGCTACGCCAGTTGTCGATGAGCCCGTGGACCCCGCCGAACTTGATGCTGAAGCTGACGCAGCCGCTGATTTTCTTGAAGGGCTGTTGGACGCGTTGGAACTGCCTGGCGACCTGAAAATCAAGATCCATGAAGATTTTGCGGAGATTGAGATCGTTGAACTTGGCGATGGCGTGCTGATCGGCCGCCGAGGTCAGACGCTCGAGGCAGTACAAGAACTTTTGCGTTCAGCGATGCAGCGCGAGTTCCAACGCCGGTCTCGTGTCGTCGTCGACGTCGAGGGCTATCGCGCACGTCGGCTTGAAAAGCTTGAGGAAAAGGCCAAAGAGGCCGTCGACGAGACGTTGCGTACGGGCGAGTCGGTTCGGCTTGAACCCATGGATGCGTTCGAGCGCAAGGCGATCCACCGTCTGGTGGCGGATATTGAGGGTGTTGAGAGCCGGAGCCAAGGGCGTGACCCTGCTCGTCGAATCGTAATTGAACCGGCCTGATTCTCCTGACAAACAAGAGCCGTGTTTCACGTGAAACACGGCTCTTGTTTTATTTCGTCGGCTAGGGTTTCACGTGAAACACGAGAAGGATGGACCGTGCGTGCAGCCTGACGATCAGTTACGTGCGCTGAGTTTGGCGGTCCGCAGTTCGCCGCACAATCTTGTTTCGCGCGCAGCTCGGGAACAAATCGATACGCGACATATCCCTGAAAGTGTTGCGTTCGCCACGTGGCTACCACCCGGGATTGGCACTTTACTCGATATCGGCAGTGGTGGGGGCTTTCCAGGTCTTGTTATTGCCATCATGCGACCTGAGATCACAGTTCACTTGGTGGACAGTGTCGCCAAGAAAGCCCAGTTTCTTTCAGATATGACGGACACTTTAGGGCTGAACTGTGTGGTGCATGCGCAGCGAATTGAAGTGATGGCGCGGTCATTGCAAGCTCCTCACGTGGATGCGATGACAGCTCGGGCAGTTGCTTCATTGAGCGACTTGGCGCAGATGGCGGCCCCTTTATTACGGGTAGGAGGGTTTCTATATGCGATTAAGGGCGAACGGTGGAGTGACGAGCTTGACGCTGCACGTGACACGCTGAAACGCGTTAAGTTGCGCGTGCACGCGGTGCCAGAGGATGGCGTCGAGCCGGCGGATGGTTCGCTGCCTCGAGTCGTAACGCTTCAAAAAGTATGAAATTAAATGAAATTTAAAGGAATAGTGTGAAACTTAATAGAAGTGGCTCGGCGATGTCGGGTTTTGAACTCCCACGCGTCCTTGCGGTGATGAACCAGAAGGGCGGGGTTGGCAAAACTACGACAACGGTGTCGGTTGCTGCAGCACTGGCTGCGCGCGGTGTGCGAGTACTGATCGTTGACTTGGACCCACAGGGAAATGCAAGTGTGGGTTTGGGTATTCGCATCCGTGAGACGGAAGTAGCGGTGTATGACGTCTTGCTTGCCGATGTGTCGTTGAATGAAGCCATTCGTAACACTGCCTACGCACAGCTTGATGTTGCACCATCATCGATCGATTTGGCGGGTGCAGAAGTCGAATTGGTGAGTGTTGGTGCTCGTGAGCAACGGTTACGAGATGCCCTGCGCACGGTGGCTGGCATGTATGACGTGGTTTTGATCGATTGTCCCCCATCACTTGGACTTCTTACCGTCAATGCGCTGGTTGCTGCCGACAATGTGATTGTGCCCATCCAGTGCGAGTACTACGCGCTTGAAGGGTTACGCCAACTGTTAACTACGGTTGGACGCGTAACCCAGTCCTTAAACCCTGAACTTGAATTAGGTGGGGTTGTTTTGACGATGTACGACGGACGCACAAATCTGGCACAGAATGTGGTGGACGAAGTCAGAGAGCACTTCGGGGAGCAGGTGTTTGCCAGCGTAATTCCGCGCTCTGTGCGACTGGCGGAAGCTCCAAGCTACGGCGAACCTATTCGTGTGTTTGACCCGGAAAGCCGCGGTGCCAGCGCCTATGAAGCATTGGCTGACGAATTCTGCCAGCGTTTTGGTTTTCGCTGCACGCCACCAACGGACATCTTGGGTATGAGTGAGGGACACCAATGACGAAAAAAACTGGGCTTGGTCGTGGTCTAGCGGCATTATTACCTACAGATGCTGATCCAAGCGATGCGACACGAAGTAAAGCAGATGCCAGTTCCACCACGATGGTGCTACGAGAACTACCGCTAGACGTGATTGTTGCCAACCCCAGACAACCCCGCACTGTATTTGACCCTGATGAACTGTCCTCGCTTGCTGACTCGCTGCAGACAGTCGGTTTCCTACAGCCAATCATCGTACGCCCACACGCTAACGACCGATATGAAATCGTGGCGGGAGAACGACGCTTTCGTGCTGCACAACTCGCCGGACTGCAGTTTGTACCCGCGATTGTGCGACTGACTGAAGACGCACAACTTCTCACCGAAGCGCTGGTAGAAAACCTACAGCGGGTCCAGCTAAATCCGCTCGAAGAAGCTGCCGCCTACCAGCAACTCCTTGCCGAGTTTGGATTGACTCACGACGATCTCGCTTCCCGCCTTGGACGTTCACGGGCAGTGATCTCTAACACCATCCGCCTGTTAAAACTGCCAGACAGTGTGCAACGCCGCCTCGCCGCAGGGGTGCTAAGTGCAGGCCACGCACGTGCTTTGCTGGCACTGGCCGACCAAGTGGTGCAGCAGAGCTTGGCTGAACGCATCATCTCTGAAGAACTATCGGTACGTGAAACTGAAGCGGAAGTACGTCGCTTGATGTCCGATCCGACAACGTCGCCGCCAGCACCGCGCGGCAAACGTGAGATTCCGGGCTTAAAAGACCTCGAAGAAGACTTAACGATCGCGTTAGAAACCCGTGTAAAAGTGCGTATAGGCGCTAAATCAGGCCAGCTGACGCTTATGTTTGGCAGCGTGAATGAACTTGAACGGCTGGTTGGCATCATCGCGGCAGGGCTAGGCCAGTCTGGTGCAGCCTCAGAGGAACTACGTGGCTATCAGGTGGGTGACTGAACCATCAGGTGCTGCTAGATATGCCTCTGTGACCAGGTCAATAAACAGCCCGGAAGTGACCACGCCGGGAATCATTGTAATCTCGACGTCCACTCCGGCCGGGTCGGTGATGCCGCCAGCAAACCGGGCGTCAAGCACCATGTTGTGATTGTCCGTATGGAGTGGTTCGCCAGACGTGCCAGTGCGCACCTTCACGTGAAAACCGAGCTGTTCGAGCCGTCGCGTGACGACCGTATGGGCAAACGGCACAACTTCAACCGGTAACGCGAAAGTGTCAGCCAACCGCTCGACAAGTTTGTCGACGGTGGCGATCACCAGCATGCGCTCAGAAATGGACGCGACGACTTTTTCACGTAGTAACGCTCCGCCGCCACCTTTGGTTGCACGCAGGTCGTGATCGAGTTCGTCAGCCCCATCGACGGTGAGATCCAAACGGTCCACCTCGTGGGGTTCCAACAGGGGGATCCCGAGTTCACGGCAGCGTGTCGCGGTCGCTTCAGAGGTAGGCACGCCCGATACGCCAAGGTCAGCTGCTGCAAGCACAGTCAAAAATTCAGCTACCGTCGATCCGGTACCCAAGCCCAGTTGCATGCCAGGGGTAATTGCCGTTAAGGCGGCTTCAGCGGCCTGACGTTTCAGATTCACGGCTTTACCACCTTGTGAGGGCACTAATCACGGGTTGCATCTCGCCATGCAACCAGCAGGGTTGTCAGTTCGCCTAACCCTTCTAGGGTGAGGTCGGGCGTAATCGTAGAAGGACATTCCTGCAGGCGCCCATAGGGGCCACGTTGCAGCCAGCAGGTTGCCATACCAAAAGCTGCGGCAGGAACGACGTCGCGATCAACGCGGTCGCCAACATATAACAGGCGGCTTGGGTCAGTAGCACCGGCACGCTGACATACCGCAGCAAAAAACGCGGGGTCAGGTTTCTCCACCCCAAATTCTTCTGACGTGACAATGTCGGCGACGCCAAGTTGCAATGCACGCAGTTCAGCGCTTCGTTGCGCAGGTTGGTTCCCGGCGATTATCACGCGAAAACCTGCGGCAGCAAGTTCAGTGAGGCACTCGATTACGTCCGGATACAAATCTTCCGATCGGAAACCACCGTAGGCAGCGTCATGTGCCGCTGCAAACGCCTCAAACTGGATGTTTGGCGCCAGATGGTCAAAAACAGCCGGATAATCCTCACCTTGCACGATCGCCGCGCCGTATACGGCAGCGAACGTCAACGGCGACACGCCAATGAGCTGCGCCCATACCGCCCAGACACGCGTCTCATCAATCAGCACCTCGCCAATGTCAAACACGATCGTGTCCGGCGCTGCCGGCAGCGGTTCTTCATCTGGTGTCTCATTTTGGTCACGCATCGCGCAACGCAAAAGAGACAAGCTGGGTGCAAAGGTCGGTAAAGGACAATCCGGCCGCTTCGGCAGCCAGCGGAGCAAGCGAAGTTTGGGTGAGGCCCGGGCAGGTGTCGAGTTCAATTACAAACGGTGTGCCGTCAGTAGCAACAATCACATCAACACGTGAGATGTGTCGGGCCCCTACTGCCCGGTATGCCTGTGAGGCAGCATCAGCACAAGCCTGCTGGATTTCGTCGGATAGGCGTGCCGGGGCATGAAATTCGGTTGCTCCGGCGGTGTAGCGGGCACTGAAGTCGTAGTCACCACGTTTCGGTCGGATCTCAATGGCCGGTAGGGGGTTTCCATCAAGCACGGTGATCGCAATTTCGGTGCCCATGATGCGCTGTTCGATTAGTACCGCGTCGGCGCAACTAAACGCGCTCATAATGGCGGCAGGGAGTCCATCGGCACTGTCCAGAAGCGTCAGCCCGATGCTTGAGCCGCCCCGTGCCGGTTTAACGACCAGTGAGGCGCCAAGCGTGTCGACAATGTGGTCAAGTGCCGCGCTGGCACCCAGTTCACGAAACGCCAATTGGCTCAACGACACATGCCGGGGGACATGAATACCGTGGCGAGCAAACAGTCCCTGCGCGGTTGGTTTGTTGAACGACAAAGTCGAAGCCAGCGCATCGGGACCGGTGTAGGGAAGTGCAAGCAGTTCAAGCAGTGACTGTACGGTTCCGTCTTCACCAGCAGCGCCGTGCAGTGCGATGAATGCGGCATCAAACGCCCCGTCACGCAAGATTGCAACTAAATCGCCACCAACGTCGAGTTGAGTGATGTCGTAGCCGCAGTCGGTGAGCGTGTTGGCGACACGGGTGCCTGAACGCATACTTACTTCACGTTCGAGGGAAGTTCCACCGCACAAAACCGCGATCCGTGGGGGTGTCGTCACGATCAGCTCGATTCATTCGCGGGCGGAGTACGTCTGTATACGGCTTCACGAAGTTCACGTTCGTCGTACAACAGTTCACCGAGCCGGCTTACACCTTCGGCGATCCGGTCGGTTTCTGGGAAACTGAACGACAATCGTAGATAGTTCTCTCCGCTGCCGTCTGCATAGAATCCGCGCCCGGGCACGTACGCGACCCGCCGCTGCACGGCTTTTGGGAGCAGCATGGACGTGTCAATGCCGCCAGGCACAGTCACCCAGATGTAAAACGCGCCGGTTGGAACAGTCCAAGTCACATCTTTTGGCATGTACTGAGCAAGTGAGGCAAGCATCACTTTGGAGCGTTCTTCATAGAGGTTGGTGAACCGGCGGACTTGCTGCTGCCAGGGTTGAGTGCCAAGCCAGGCTTCCATCAGCATCTGGGTGAGGTTTGGCGGGCACAGGTCGGCCGCTTCACGCAGCAGCACCAGTTTGTCGCGAATTGGGGCGGGGGCAGCTATCCAGCCCGTGCGTACACCGGGTGCAAAAATCTTTGACAGGGTGCTGACATAAATGACCCGATCAGGTATGAGCGATTTCACCGACACTCGGCGGGTATCAGCAAAGTCGAGCAAACCGTACGGGTTATCTTCAACAATCATCAGGTCGTACTGTTCGGCGAGGGCAGCCAGATGGTGGCGGCGCTCAAGCGACAGGGAGACGCCTGCAGGATTTTGATGGTTTGGGATCGTGTACACGTATTTGATGGCGCGGCCGAGTTTTTTGAGCCGTTCAAGTTCAGCTTCGAGCAGGTCGGTGCGCATCCCGTTGCCATCCATAGGGATGTGCTGGATTTCGCCTTGGTGCGAGTTGATTGCCCCAATTCCCCCGACATAAGTGGGGCCTTCGGCGAGCACAAGGTCGCCTTTGTTCAAAAAACATTTGGCGACAAGTTCTAACGCCTGTTGGCCACCGATTGTCACCACAATGTCGTCGGCGTGGCCAGGAATGTCTTCTTCGGCCATGACGTTGACTAAGTGTTCGCGCAGTTCGACGCGGCCTTGCCCGCCGCCGTACTGCAATGCGGTTGGGCCATGGTCGCGGATGAGTTTTGCTGCGACGGCTTCGACTGCCTTCATGTCAAGATGTGCGGTAGCGGGCATGCCGCCTGCGAATGACACGACTTCCGGTCGGGCCGCAACCGAAAATAGCGCGCGGATCTCCGAGGTTTTCAGTCCCTGGACGCGCTCTGCGTATCGGTCAAGATAAGGGTCCGTGTCGAGCCGCACAGGTTCTCCGATGCGTGAAACCTCTCCACCTCCGTGACATCGCAGGTGCAGGTACGCTGAGCGTAGCGATCAAGTACGCACGTAGCGTTATGGCGGGCGGTAAAACGACCAAAGTGGGGGACGTGTGGCAGACAGTAACCAGGACGCGCCACAACATGTGCTTGGACCTCAAGGCGCCGCCCGAGCTGTTGTCGGTGTGCTTCTTGGCATCATCCTTGGTGCCGTCATTGCAGTGATCACGCCACGGCGTGAACGCTAACGACGCGGCAAAGTCACGCTTCGATCAGCGCACTGCGAGTCAGAAACGCAATCAGGCCGGCTACGAGCGCATCGGCAAGCAGACGTTGATAGGCCGGTTCGGTTAACTTTTGGCCTTCTTCGGGGTGACTGAGATAGCCAAGTTCAATGACCGCTGCTGGTGCCCGTGTTGCCCGCAGCATCGTAGTGGTTGACGGATGTGCGCGACAGTGAGGCGTGCCGGTCGCTGCAACGACTGCATCAAGACAGAGGTTGGCAAGTTGTTGTCCGCGTTCAGAGATCTGTGCGTCGGTCCCAAAAAATCGTGCCGACGCTCCCTTCGCGGCAGCTGATGGGGCAGCATTCATTTGGACACTCAACACTGCATCGGTCTGTTCGGCGTTGGCGTACGCCGCCCGTGCTTCGCTGGACATCGTGTTGTGTGGACCACGACTTAAACGCACGTGTGCGCCACGGGCCGTGAGCCGTCCGTCCAGCAGCGCACAGATCTGCCAGGTCAGTTCATGTTCGCGTGTGCTGTCCGCAAAAGCATGCCCGGGACGGTCTGTATCGCCGAACGGGTCGAGGAAAATCATCGCACCAGTAACCGATGTTCGGTGCGGCCGGCGCAGCGCCGCACGTTCGCCAATCACCGCTGCCGATGATGCCTGGTGGGCCCGATGAAGCCGAAGCAGCACATCCACGGTTTCTGGGCCTGCGATGCCGTCAACGTCAAGGCCGGCGTTTAACTGAAATTCACGCACCGCTTCAGCCGTTAACTCACCGTAAGTGCCGTCGTCATGTCCACATTCAAACCCCAGCCGGTTTAAGCGGCGCTGCAGTTCACGGACATCATCGCCAGAGTGAACCTCGCGCGTGAGATACAGCATCCGGTCACCGAGCCGAAAGGAGGCGGCGACGAGCGCGTCCCATGTCTCATCCCCGACGATGCCATCAGTCGTTAAGCCGCGTTGTTGTTGAAAGGCGCGTACGGCCGCTTTGGTGCTGGCATCGAACACGCCGGGCACAGCAGAACGAAACCCCAGGGCTGCGAGACGACGTTGAATATCGGTAACGTCGTCGCCGGTTGCTCCAAGACGAATCAGTTTCACTGTGTTGCGCCGCGCGTGGGTTTGCGTGTCGTACGCGCAGGCATCACTTAACCGATGAAGTCCGCAAGGTCGGCGAGCAGTTGTGCTTTGCCTTTCGCGCCGACGATGCGCTTTTCAGCGGTGCCGCCGCGAAACACGAGCAGGGTCGGGATCGACATGATCCCGTAGTCGCGTGCGGTGCCCGGGTTTTCGTCAACGTTGAGTTTTACAACTTTGAGTTTGTCGGCGTTTTCGGCACCGATTTCTTCGACGATTGGGGCGACCATGCGGCATGGCCCGCACCATTCCGCCCAGAAATCGACCAGCACCGGAAGTGATGATTCGAGTACTTCGGTTGCAAAGTCGTTGTCACTGACTGCTTGTGCTCCCATGGTGCGCTCCGTTCATGCCTTTTTTGGCGGATGAGTTAGTCGTCTTGGTCAGAAAGCCAGCGTTCCGCATCGATTGCGGCACGGCAACCCGTACCAGCGGCGGTGATCGCCTGCCGGTAGGTGTGGTCAATCACGTCTCCGCACGCAAACACACCACCGATGTTTGTGCGGGTGGACGGTTCGTCAACGATGAGGTAGCCCTCGTCGTCACAGGTGAGCACGTCCTTAAAGAGCCATGTGTTTGGGATGTGGCCAATTGCCAAGAATAGGCCGTCTGCGGCGATTTGGCGGGTTTCGTTGGTGTTTACGTCGGTGATGGTGACGCTACTCATCAACCCGTTCGCGCCGTTGATCGAATCGATGGCGACGTTGGTGACAAACTCAATTTTTGGGTTGGCTCGGGCACGGTCAACCATGATGGCGGACGCACGGAATTCGTCACGCCGGTGCAGGAGCGTCACTTTGCTGGCAAATTTGGTGAGGAACGTTGCTTCTTCCATGGCAGAGTCGCCACCACCAACCA
>JBBDST010000051.1:19536-19870 GCA_040904765.1 Nitriliruptoraceae bacterium | reverse complement strand
GCGCACCCCTGATAAGGGTGAGGTCGGAGGTTCAAGTCCTCCTTGGCCCACGTATTACGTTTGGTTGCTACGCGATCCCAAAAGAACATCTTGCACATTTGCTGCGTTACGGGTCGCAAGCAGCAGGTATATGCCGATGCCTGCACTGCCGCTTACGACGGCGATAGCGCCCCAAAGTAAGCCCCGTGTGATTCCGTCGCGCCATCCGACCCACAGCACGAATACGCCTAATGCCAGATACAGATCGATGATCGTGACGCGGCCCCAAGCCAGGCCAATGAGTACGCGGCCATCAGTGCTAAATGGTGCAGTGAGAAACGCGATGGTGACTGCT
>JBBDST010000051.1:0-19526 GCA_040904765.1 Nitriliruptoraceae bacterium | reverse complement strand
GTCACCATCGCGACGATAAGCACGACCCCGATAAGGCGGAGCACACGCATGACGGTCCTTTTGGCTGTGGAACAGACTTTAAGACAAGGCGACTTTAAGACAGGGTATTGACATGACACCTGCCTTACCGGCACGCTACGGTATCAGTCAACTGAATGTTGAAAACGAAACGGAGCTATTCGTGGCACGAGGCGCGCATGACGAACCTGCTGGTGACGCTGAACAGCAGAAAAAAGGCAAGAAGGGTGTGATCGCGCTGCTTCTTGCGGCAGTGAGCGCGGTTGTTGCTGTGCTAGCGAAAAAGAAACGTGACCACGACCTAGACGAGTCGTTGTGGGATGAGCCGCGCTCACTGTAGCGTTGCACCTGTGGAGTTTCACCGGTGTCATTATGCACATTTCCACAGAGTTATCCACAGGCTCTCATGGTTAGCCTGATTTGCGCCGTTTGGCGAGTTGTGCGGCGATCAGCGCGTCTGCCTCTTTTGGTGTCGGTGCGGTTCCACCCAGATGGGCAGGAAGCCACCAGTTGTTGGTGGGTGTTGCCTGCTGGGGGTAGCGTTGCTGTGCGCTTAACACCAGCGCATTGATGCGTTCCATTAGTTCTGCAGTTTTGGCTGCTCCGGTGCGTCCACTGGGGTAGAACGGTTCGCCATATTCGACTAACACGCTCACGTGTCGTTGGGGACGAAACGTCCGGCCTTTGGTTAACAGCCGTTGTGCCCCCCAAATACCAACCGGAATTATCGGCACGTCTGCCTGCTCAGCGAGACGCACCGCGCCGCTTTTGCCCCGGCGCAGCACAAACGACGGCGAGATCGTTCCTTCCGGATGCATTCCGACGAGTTCACCGCCGCTCAGCGCATCTTTGGCTTTTGCGGCTGCGGTGAGCGGATCCCCGTGAACGTCAACCGGGATTTGGCCCAAAGCCCGCAATGTCTGACCTACGACGGGCACACGAAAAAACTCGCTGCGAGCCAAAAACCGGACTTCGCGGCGCGGCGCAGGAGGGGACAACATTACAAAAGCAAAGTCGAGATAGCTGATGTGGTTACTGGCAAGCATTGCTCCACCGGTGGTCGGGATATTTGCGGCACCACGCACTTCGATGCGGACATCAAAAGCCCGAAATGCGGTGAAAAAAGCACCGCTGACCACCCGATACAACACACCCATTGGGTACCTTCACGCTTTCCCGTAACCAAACGAATCTCAAGCCTACTGTGCGCCTTTGAAATATTGGGGAAGCGGTTGAATGAACAATTAAAACCGCTGTGGCGTAGCGACAGCCCGTCGGCGCAAAAACGTCACAGTCGCGCACACGAAACGTTTGTGTCGGTAACTACAGCCGGGCACGAATCCGCGTCAGGAGTCCGCCGATGATGCGGCCAACTTGCGGCGCTTCGATGAGGAAGCCATCATGGCCGTACGGGGAACGGATCACCGTGGCACGATCACCCTTAATGTGAAGTTGATGGGCCAACGCATGCTGTTCTTCGAGCGGATAGAGCCGGTCACTGTCGATGCCGGCAACGATCACGTCCGCACGAATTTGCGCTAACGCCGCAGAAACGCCACCCCGGCCCCGCCCAACGTCATGCGTGTTCATCGCGTGAGTCAACGCGACATAACTCGCCGCGTCGAAACGGCCTGCCAGTTTCGTACCGTGATATTCAAGGTAGGAAGACACGGCGAAACGGCCGTCACGTAACGGGTCCTCACCGTCTTGGGCGCGCCGAGTAAAGCGTAAAGAAAATTCTTCCCGGCTACGGTAACTCCAGTGAGCTAGCTGTCGGGCAAGCATGAGGCCTTGAGTTGGTGCCGGAGCCGTGGGATCAGTTAGATAGGTGCCATCTTTCCAGGCCGGATCGGATCGGATCATGTTGATCTGCATGGTTTGCAAGCCGATCTGATCGGCTGTGGCGGTGGCAGAGACGGCGATTGGTGCGAGCCCGAGCATGCGTTCGGGCGCCATGATGCCCCACTCAAGGACACGCATGCCTCCCATGGAGCCGCCGATAACGGCCGCAAACCGGTCGATGTGAAGCGTGTCGGCGAGCAGGATTTCGGCTGCTACCTGGTCGCGAATGGTGATGGTGGGAAAACGTGCACCCCATATGTCGCCGTCGGGGTGAAGCGATGAGGGTCCGGTGGAGCCTTGGCAGCCGCCAAGCACGTTCGGACACACCACAAACCAGTTGTTGGTGTCGACAGCTTTGCCTGGGCCGACCAGATCGTTCCACCAGCCAGGACTGATATGACCTTCAGTTGCCGCGCCAGCAACATGCGAGTCGCCAGTCAGGGCATGCAGGACGAGCACGGCGTTGGTGCCCTCGCGGTTTAACGTGCCATAGGTTTCATAGGCCAGTGTGACGTTTGGGATGTTGCCGCCAAGCTCAAGCGACAATCCGTCAAGCGCGGCAAATTGGCGCCGACCGGGAGGGTTCCCGGGGCGCCAACCGCCGTGCTGTTGTGCTGCCATACATTCACCATGCAGTTGTGGTGCCAGCGAGCCTACTCGGCACGTCCGTGACGTTTCACGGTGAAGGCTGTTAACGTGGCCGTGGTGGTCGTTGTTTGGATTGGCGTTCGGCCCGGTTTACAGCACTAACAATCGCTTTGAGGGAGGCGGTGACGATGTTGGCGTCACGTCCAACACCCCACAGCACTCGGTCGCCTACGGCACATTCGACGTAGGCGGCAGCGATCGCGTCGGTGCCTGCGGTGAGGGCATGTTCGGCATAGTCGAGGACTTCTACGGCGACGCCGAGCTGTTTTAGTCCGGCACAAAACGCGTCAAGTGGTCCGTTGCCGGTGGAGTCGAAGCGGCGTTCTTCACCGTTATCGGTGAGGAGCACATTTAGCTGGTCGGCTTTGTCGACGACGGATTGTTGGCGCATCGATTTCAAACGGAAGCGACCCCAAGGCGGGTTGCCGCCTTCGAGATATTCGTCGACAAACATGGTGTACATCTCGGCTGGCGATACTTCGCCGCCTTCGGTGTCGGTGAGAGACTGGATGACTTTGCTGAATTCGATTTGGAGCCGGCGTGGCAGGTCGTACTGGTGTTCCGATTTCATGATGTAGGCGATGCCGCCCTTGCCGGACTGCGAGTTGACGCGGATCACGGCCTCGTAGCTTCGGCCGACGTCTTTGGGGTCGATCGGCAGGTAGGGCACACCCCAGGTCATGTCGTCAACGGCTACGCCGCGGGCGCGCGCGTCAATTTCAAGCGCTTCGAAACCTTTTTTGATGGCATCTTGATGGCTGCCAGAGAACGCCGTGTATACAAGGTCGCCACCCCAAGGATGTCGTTCGTGCACCGGCAGTTGGTTGCAGTGTTCGACCGTTCGGCGGATCCCGTCGATGTCGGAAATGTCCATCATCGGGTCGATGCCTTGAGAGAACAGGTTCATGCCAAGGGTGATCAGATCGACGTTGCCGGTGCGTTCGCCGTTGCCAAACAGGCAACCTTCAACCCGGTCAGCACCAGCCAGCACACCAAGTTCGGCTGCGGCAACGCCGGTTCCGCGGTCGTTGTGTGGGTGTAGGGAGATGATGAGCGTGTCACGGTTGGTGAAGTTGCGGATCATCCATTCGATCGAGTCTGCGTACACGTTTGGGGTGGCCATCTCGACGGTGGCTGGCAGGTTGAGAATCATGGGACGTGTGACGGTCGGTTTGATGACGTTTTGTACGGCGGTGCAGATTTCGACGGCGAAGTCGAGTTCTGTGCCGGTGTATGACTCGGGCGAGTACTCGTAGTAGATCTCGGTGTCGGGGGTGATTTCTTCGGCGAATTTGACTGCGAGCTTCGCGCCTTCGGTTGCGATATCGATGATGCCTTGCCTATCGGTGTTGAAGACGACTCGACGTTGCAGTACTGATGTGGAGTTGTAGAAGTGTACGAGGGCCTGTTTCGCCCCGATGAGTGATTCGTAGGTGCGCCGAATGAGTGGTTCACGGCATTGGGTCAGTACTTGGATGACGACATCGTCGGGGATGCGGTCTTCTTCGATGAGTTTGCGTACAAACGTAAAGTCGGTGTCGCTGGCTGCCGGGAAGCCCACTTCGATTTCTTTGAATCCCATCGCTACGAGGAGTTCAAACATGCGCAGTTTGCGTTGAAGGTCCATCGGGTCGATGAGTGCCTGGTTGCCGTCACGCAGGTCTACAGCACACCAGCGCGGAGCATGGGTGATGCGTTTGGTAGGCCAAGTGCGGTCGGGCAGTTCAACCGTGATCTGTTCATGGAACGGTTCATACCGGTGAAATGGCATGCCAGATGGTTGGGGTTTTGGCGCCCACGTGTGCGCCAGACGATCGGGGTGATTCATGAGGGGGTCTCCTAGAGCGACGGTTACGAGTTCGACCGGCGCGCGAGACCCTCCGCGGCGAGGGAGCCGGCCTAACCAGCCTCGCCGCGGCCAAGAAGAAGCAGGCCACGATACGTCATAAGAAAAGTTTAGGTCATCGGTGGCAAGAATGCGACTTGTGATGTTGTGGTGGACCCGATCGGATTTGAACCGACGACTCCCTGCTTGCAAAGCAGGTGCTCTGCCAAACTGAGCTACGGGCCCTAGCGCGACGTAGCCTAGCGACCCAACGGGGTAGGTGACGCAGCCAAGCCGGTACCGTTGTCGCGTTGATGCCCTGTCGGTGTGGTGAAAGGTGGCGTAGGTGCGGTGGATTATCGCCAGCATTGTGCTTGTGATCGCCATGCTCGTTGGGATCAATGTCGGCTGGCGCTTCGTGTTCGCCCCGGTGTTGGCGTGGGTGCTACTCAAATGGCTGCTTGCGTCACTGCGGGTGTTGTACACCGACACGAAATATGGCGGCGGCGAGTCGTTAGCGCTAAGCCCGAATGAACGCACCGTGTTTTGGTGTGAAGAGTGTGGCACTGAGGTGCAGTTGGTGGCGCGTGGTACCCAGCGGGCGCCGTCTCACTGTGGACAGCGGATGAACGAACGTACCGAACTACTCGGCGACGTTTAACGCCAGCGCATCAGAAAACCAAGGCCGGTCGTTAACGTTATAAAGCCAACGACTAAACCCCAGTTGGGGCCAAACACCGGCCAGCTTTGCATCATGTCGCTGAACGTTGGCAGGTAGCCGAGCAGAATGATGAGGATGCCAACGACCAGCAGCGTCACTCCGGTTGCCGGAACCCATGACGCTGACGGGTTCGGACGCTTCTCGGGGGTGTGGGTTTCATAGTTGCGCGGACGATTTTTTCCGCTGCGACGGTGACGACTTTTAGGCATACGTCCTGCTTTGCTGAATCGGCGCGGGTAGAGCCCGGGCACGGTTACCGGTTGCGTTGTGTGAGCAGGGTACTCACGGTAACAAACGCCTGTCGATAGGTGGGGTGAAGGACAAGTTCGGTGAGTGCCTGTTCGGCGGCGGCAGTCTCTGCGCCGATGCGCTGTTCGACTGCAGTGCGTGCCCCGCAACTGATGATGATGTCGCGCAGACGTGCCGCAACGTCTGGATCGTTTGCGTTGGGTCCCAAATGGGTTTCTACATACTGCCGGGTTGGTTCATCGACGCGGGCAAGCGTTTCGGCAATCAAGACGGTGCGTTTGTTTTCGGCCAGATCAGAACTGGCCGACTTACCAGTGGTGGCGGCATTCCCAAACACGCCCAGTAGGTCGTCTTGGAGTTGAAAGGCGCGCCCTAATGGTTCACCGAAAGCGAACAGGCCAGATACGTGGCTTGATTGTGCGCCGGCAAGCACGGCACCGATTTCGAGCGGTCGCGCGACCGAATAGCGGCCAGATTTGAGTGCTGCGATGCGCAGAGCCGTGACCGTGTCGGTGTCTTGTTGCGCGGCGGCTTCGACGTCAAGGAACTGTCCGGCCATCACTTCTTCACGCAGCAGCGTGAAGTTACGAAATGCGGCCAGCAGTGGTTCGGCCGGGGCATTGCTGGAAAAAAAGGCTTTGTCGGCGTAGGTGAACGCAAGATCACCGAGCAGGATCGCGACTGCCACTCCATACAGGTCAGATTCGCCGGACAGACGGTCGGTACGGTGACGGGCCGCAAAACCGGTGTGGACACTTGGCCGGCCGCGTCTGGTCGCTGCCTGATCAATAATGTCGTCGTGCATCAGCGCGCACGTGTGCAGCAGTTCTAGCGCCAGTGCCGGGCCGAGCGCATCAGTGAAGTCGCCGGGATAGTCGCCGGTGCTTAAAAAGCCCAGCAGCAGCAGGATTGGACGCAGCCTTTTGCCTTGACGCATGTAGGCGTCAAGTTCGTCCGCCAGTGGAGTGAGGCGTTCATCGACCGCGCACAGTTCGGCCAGCGACGACGTGAGAAAACGTTGCTGTTCGGCGTCGATGAGACGGTGTAGTTCGGCAAGCAGTTGATCAGATTTAGCCACAAAGCACCCTTTGGTGACGGCAGGCGACACGCTAGCGCGCACGCGGGAGGGCTAGGCTTTCGGCATGACCAACAGCAAAGGCCAGGTGATGGCAGACGGGCACGCCCCGCGACTCGTAATTATCGACAATTACGACTCGTTCACCTACAACCTGGTGCAGTATTTCGGTGAGCTTGGTGCCGATGTGACGGTGTACCGCAATGACCAGTTTAGTGTCGATGCGTTGGTCGCCGATCCGCCGGATGGCATTGTTATTTCGCCTGGTCCGGGCACCCCAGATGATGCGGGCCTGTCCAACGAGGTGGTTGCCCGTTTTGCCGGGGTGCGTCCTGTGTTTGGGGTGTGTCTGGGGTTGCAGTGCATCGGGGTGGTGTATGGCGGCAAGATTGTGCGTGCACCAGAACTGATGCACGGCAAAACGTCGCTGATTCACCATCACAATGAGGGCGTGTTTGTCGATTTGCCGTCGCCGTTTGAAGCGACCCGTTACCACTCGCTGATTGTGGATCGTGCCAGTGTCCCTGACGTGCTGACGATCACGGCAGAGACAGCTGATGGGCTCATCATGGGGTTGCGTCACACCACCTTTGATGTTGAAGGGGTGCAGTTTCACCCGGAGTCTATTTTGACGGCTGATGGGCACCGGCTGTTGGACACGTTTGTGCAACGGTGTAAGCCCTACGCCGCGAAACGGGTCGCTGCTTCATCAGCGTGATTGCCACCGCTTCGCCGCGTTTTATCGGCTACCGGTTGTTCCGTAGGTAAGCGATTGCGGCATCAAGCGTGTCGACGCCGATGATTGTCAGCCCCACTGGTGCGCTTGTGCGGGCAAGATCAACTTGTTCGGCAGGTACAAAGACGAGGTCTGCGCCTGCTTTATGGGCGGCGCGCATCTTTTCGGGAAGATCCCCGATCGGACCGACCCGCCCGTTGACGTCAAGGGTGCCGGTTGCAGCGATGACACGTCCGGCCAAAAGTGGTGTTTCGGTAAGTCGTGCAACTACCGTTAAACCGACCGCAAGGCCGGCACTTGGCCCGCCGATACGTAACTCTTGTGCCAGGGCGATGGAAAAGGGGAGCCGTAATGCTTCCAATGCCGTATCGACGGCGATTCCCAGTTCAACAACGTCACGTTGCGGGTTCAACCGTGGGGTTACGGCAAGGGTTGTGATTGTCCCGGCGCGGCGGATCGTCACCGCTAGCGGGGTCGCGGGCGGGTGGCTGCGGATCGCGTCTTGAACGGCGGTGGCGTCCGTCACGGTTTGATCGTTTACTGCCAAAATTGTGTCGCCCGGACGGAGCAGCCCTGCAGCCGGACCGTCTGCCTGCACGTGAATGACGACCACTTCGGAGACGATTTCAGTTTCAACCCCAACGGTGCGAGCCCCAACGGCAACAGCAATATCAAACTGGCGGGCGAAACGGGCCAGACTGACGTTACGCAGGACTTGGCGATCAGTGCCGGCCGGATACACCTGTTCGATCCAGACAAGCTTTCGGTGCGGATGAACAGCGGCAACCAAGGCAGGCAAGGCTGCGCGCTGCCCGCGTGACACGACCAGCATCAACACGTCACCGTCAGTCTCGTAGGTGATCGTGTCAGTGAACGTGATGAGCGGCACGATGGGCCGTGCCGGGGCGGGGGCAACTTCGATGACGGGAAGTGGCACTACGAGACTTGCGGTGACGACTACGGCAACACTGACGCTAAAGCGCAGTCGAGCCAGACGATCAGGCTGATAGGCAAAATCGGGTTGAGGGTCGATTGCGTCAGGCCGTCGGCGTAGTGCTGCATGTTCGCGGGTAGCTCCTCTGCCGATACTGGCGCCGGTGAGCAGCAACGCAGCCCCGATAAACAGTGCGCCGGTGCGTGGCAGTGGCGCCCAAACGGCGACCAGTCCACCGCCGGCGAAAAGCATAAGGCCAAGACTTTGGCCGGCACGGGCTGCGGCTCGTGCTCCTTTGGCGCGATCGTTGGTGCGGGCCCATACGGCTGCACGCACCAGCCGTCCGCCATCAAGTGGGGCGCCAGGCAGGGCATTAAACACGGCGAGGGCAAGGTTCCACCAGGCGAGCACGCCGGCCGTGTCTGCCACAGCGCGTGCGAACATGCCGTTAGCAAGGAGCGAAATGATCGTTGCGATAAGGCCGGCACTCGCGCCAATCACCAGACTGGCCCACGGTCCAGCGGCGGCAATCGCTGCGTCGTCTTTCGGACTGCGTGCACCGGTTGCGAGTTGGGTGACGCCACCGACGGCCAGCAGGGTGATGTCGGTGACGACAACGCCGCGGCGGCTGGCCGTTTTGGCGTGGGCGAGTTCATGCCACAGGGTGCTGACAAGCACTCCGGTTGCGCCAAGGATGCTGACGATGACCGTGACAGCCGGTGGTGTGGTGGCGCTGAGCCGCAACCAAAACAGTGCGAGCAGGCCGACGATAAGCAGTGCAAGCGACGGCGCGAACCGCACAGGGATAGCCCTGATGGTGGCGTGGGGTGTGGTGAACCGGCGCATCTGCCAAACGTATCGTGTGACGGTTGGGACGTTTGGCGTGGCAGTGAGGCCGCTGGTCTCTGTGTTCACCCCAAAAGGGGTGTACGTTTTGTTTCCAACGTGCTCGTGCGGGCAAGGAGACTCTCGTGACGCTTACCGAAGCCACTATTCGCGACCTGTTGTCATTTACTGATGACGAAGGGGTGTTGTCGTTTACGACTGGGCGTGTCCCGTCGCAGGCGTCGGCAACCACGGCCACCGCAGGTTTGGAGCTACGCAACCAAGCCAAAACGTTGGTGCAGGAAGTAAAAGCCTTCGATGAAGACCGGGCCCGAATGATCCAAGACCGTATCGAACAGTCCAGCCGTGATATCGAGTGGTTGACCGATCCAACGGCGACTGGTCGTGGCCGTGGCCTTTATATCGGGGTCGGTTCGGGTGAGCAGGTCCGTGTTTCGTTGCATGTGCCGCTTGCTGATCGGCTGGTTTACAACGAACGGCCGTACGTGCGTCCGCTGGTGGCAGCCCTTGATGCCGGTCAAGCAACCGGCATTGTTGTGGTGACCAACGACAAGGTGCGCACGCTGATCTGGTCGCTGGGTGAAGCAACTGAAGGGGAAAGTTTTGCCTTCGCGCCGTCTGACGATGTGATGGCCCGTGAACGGAAAGGCCCGGCGGCTATGAGTGGTGCTGACCGGGGAGCGTCTAGCACGTCACACCGTGAACAGTTTGAAGACCGGATGGACGAAAATCGGGCACGGTTTTTGAAAGCAACCATGGAAACGGTCGTGCAGCACTTTTCCAGTGAAGGGGTCAGCCAGGTGGTATTGTCGGCGTCACCCAAACTGCGTGAGCCGGCGCGGCAGCTGCTTGAACCCTCAGGGTTTGCGGTGTTGGAAGTTGACGCATCATGGCATGAAGTATCCGCGCATGCGATCGCTGATGCCCTGTGGGATGTGGTGGCAGGCGCACGACGCGACCGCGAACAGGACCTCGTTGATCTCGTGTTAAGTCGCGGGCTAGGTGGCGGCACCGCTGCGCTTGGGGTGCCTGCGGTGTGTGAGGCGTTGAACGACGGCCGGGTGGAACGGCTGATGTATGACACTGACATGATGATTCCCGGTTATGTCGACAGCGCTACCGGCAGGCTGTATGCGAACGACGACGGGACCCCAAGTCTTCAATCTGAACGGTATTTCATCGAACGGATGATCGGTGCGGCGCTGCTTACCAAAGCGGTCGTGACGCCATTGTCCCAAGAAACAGCGGCGCCGCTTGGCCCCTACGACCGGGTTGCAGCCCTTTTACGCTGGTGACACGACCGAAACGTCGCACCGCTGTCAGGCGGCATGTTTTGCCTACAGTGGCGCTGGCGTGGCTGCTTGTGATCCTGGCGGCAACGCCGGTGTTTGCCCATGCGGCCCTGTTGACGAGCACGCTGGGTGACGGGGACCGGTTTGTTGCCGCGCCACGTGAAGTGACACTCACGTTTTCTGAAACGGTCACTTTGCCCCGTGATGCCGTCAAACTGTATGACCAGACGGCAAGTGTGCGTACCGGCGTTGCTGTGGCCGTGGCGGGCAGCGACGTTGTGGTGACGTTGCCTGCACTTGACGATGGCACCTATGTGCTGACCGTACGGGTGCTTTCCAAAGACGGCCACGTGGTGCATCAACCGTTTCGGTTTGTTGTTGGTGACGCCGCAGATTCGCTCGATGAGGTGGCGCTTGACGCCTTGCTGGGACAGGCCAACCGCGACCCGACTCGTCTGGCGATGGTGGTGTTGCGGGCAACGACCTATCTGGCGATGTTGGTCGCACTTGGTTTTGTGGCGCTTCACCGGCGCATGCTTGATAGTGCCGGGTTACGTCGCTACGCCCAACGTTTTGCTGCCGGCATGGCAGCTGTTGGCGCGCTCGCGGCGCTGGCCTCAGCGCTGATCACTCTCTGGTGGCTGTATGCGCCACGAGGCGTGACAGCGCTTGTCGTCGCAGTAGGCGACACGGCTACGCGCGGCTTTCTGCTGCGGGCGGCAGCCCTTGGGTTGTTGGGGCTCCTACTCCGGGTGCCTCGGTTGCGTTTTGGGGTTTATGTTGCCGCTGCGTTTGTGGTGGCCGCTCAGGTGTTTGACGGGCATCAACTTTCCTTTGGTGTGCGCCCAGTAATGCTGGCGGCTGACACGGTGCATGTGCTTGCTGCCAGCGTCTGGTTTGGCGGGGCGGTGTTGCTGTGGTGGGTGTGGCGGCATGACGTCACGGTGGTACGTGAGGCCGCACGACGGTTTTCACAGCTGGCGTTTTGGGCTGCTGTGGTGACGGTCGTGAGCGGGGTTGCAATGGCTTTTCAGCTGCTGGACTCGCCAGGGGCACTTTTCACCACCGGGTATGGAAATGTGCTTGGGGGAAAAATTGTGGCGGTGGTAGCACTGGGTGTGCTTTCGTTTCGTGTGCGTGGCGTACTTACTCGCGAGCCGTTTGTTTCGGCGGCGTTGCGGCGCCGGTTGCGGGCTGATGTGGGCGCGTTTGTGGTTGTGTTAAGCCTCACCGCGGTGATGGTTACGACAAGCCCGCAGCCAGATAGCGGCGGAGCGCTTGTTACACAACGCAGCACGTTTGGCCCCTACACGCTTGATATCGCCATCGAGCCGGGCGTCATCGGCACGAACGTGTTGCATGCGTATGTGATCACGGCCGCAGGGACTTTAGCTGCCACAGGCGACGACTTGAGTCTCACCGCAACCTATGTTGCCCCTGACGGAGAACGTATCGGACCGTTTCCAACGGAACTTGCATGGGTATCTGACGGGCATTTTTTGGCAGTGACGGACGTGTTTGCGTTTGCCGGTAGGTGGGAACTGACGTTTCGTGCTCCGGTGGATCGTTTCACTGTGGTGAGCGAAACGGTGATTGTGACGCTTGGCTAGTGCGGTCGGTTCACGCTTAGCAGCGTTACGCTTATCCTTGGTTGACGTAAAGGAGCATCAAGCGATGCGGATGCGATTGTTCATCTTGGGCGTGCTTGGCTTGTGGCTGCTTGTGCCTGCAGTCGCACTGGCACATCCTTTTGTGACAGAACCGGTACCGGTGCAGTCGGCTGCAACCCTCACCCTTGATCTGGCGCATGGTTGTGTCGCTGACGGTGGCGCACACAGCGGCGGTGATGGCGAACCGACCCGCCAAATTGCGGTGCGGTTTCCTTCGTCGATGAGTGTTCGCACCGTGTCAGACGCGGGCGGTTTTACGGTTGAAGCAGCTCAATCAACCGGCATGTATGACGAATGGACACTGCGCGCTGCAGATGGAGTTGATGTGCCGGCACCGGTGATCGCATTTGCGGTCGTGGTTGATGCCAAACCCACTGACGCCGTCTGGTTGCAGGTGTTCCAGGGTTGCGACACGGCCGAACACCGTTGGATCGCAACGCCGGATGCGCCAGATGGTGAACCGGGCGTTCAGGTGCGCCTGAGTGCGGCTGATCCGACAGCGCCGCCAGACACGGCACCGCAACGGGATCTGCCTAGTGACAACACGACCACAGGCCAAGACGAGCCGGTCGATGAGGAATCAGACGAGCCGATAATCGACTTTATCGGGATCGACGTTCCGCAAAGTAACGAAGCGTGGCTGTGGTATGTACTCATCGCAGGCGTAGTTGGGGTGCTGCTTGCAAAACGGTCCCGTAAGCAGGGCCGTTAGTTCTGGTTGCCTTCGCCGTTACCGCCACCGTTGCCGGGGTTTTCTGGCGGGTCAGCTGGTGGTGCCTCGGTCGTCGCTTCGACACCTTGAGACACCACGATGGTGACGATCGAGCCGACCGGAACTTCCGTTCCGGCGGGCGGATCCTGTGAAATCACAAACCCGTCAGGAACAGTCGGTGAGTAGCTGCGTTCAATTGCAACTTCAAGGCCCTGTTCGCGTAGTCGTGTCACCGCATCCGATTCGGCCGTGTTTGTGACCGGACGGACCCGTACCGTTTCTTCACCGTCGCTGACGACATAACTTACTGCTGAACCGCGCGGCACAATGGTGCCTTGCGACGGATCTGAAGAGATTACGGAACCTTGCGGCACGCTGCTGCTTGTGGCACGGCTAACCGTGCCACGCACGAGCCCTGCTTCTCGTAAGGCCGCTAAAGCGGCGTCCTCGGGGAGTCCGTTGATGTTCGGTACGGTCGTGGTTTCCGGTCGGGCAGCGATCTGTAACACTACTTGTGAACCGGCGGCCGCTTCGGAGAGGCCGGTTGGGCTTTGTGCCAACACGATGTCATACGGTTCGTCGTCAACAACGACGTAACGCAACACGGGTTCAAAGCCATCACGGATAACCAGTGCGACGGCGACTGCTTCGGGTTCACCGACGACGTCTGGCACGATGGCAAACTCGGTTGCATCTCCGCTAAACAACGACGCCAGGCCATAGCCAATTCCAATGATGGCGAGCAACCCGATCAGGCCCAGTAATACCGCGACAGTGCGCCGCTGCCTGGTTTGCCGGCGGTTATGCCGGGTAGCCCGTTCGGTGAGTTCTGGTTCGAGCAGCAACGTCGCGTCCTCGCTTAACAGTGGCGGGGCTACGATCGGTTGGCCGTCGCGGGCTGCCGTCAAATCGGTATACATGTCGGATGCATGCTGATAACGGTTGGCCGGATTTTTTGCCATTGCCCGCAGGACTACCGCTTCGAGCGCCACTGAAATGTCGGGGTTTCGTTCACGTGGCGGACGGGGTTGTTCTTGCACATGCTGGTAGGCAACCGTGACCGGTGAGTCGCCCCGAAAGGGCTGACTGCCAGTTAACGCCTCATACAGCACGACGCCAAGCGAATACAGGTCGCTACGCGGATCAAGCGCTCCACCCTGGGCCTGTTCGGGTGAGAGATAGGCGGCCGTGCCAAGTACTGCGGCCGTACGAGTGACGGTGTCATTGCCGATGGCACGGGCAATGCCAAAGTCGGTGACTTTCACGCTGCCGTCGTTCGCCAGCATGATGTTGCCCGGTTTAACGTCACGGTGGATTACGCCGCGGTCATGGGCGTAACCCAGTGCTTTTGACACGGCAGCAACGACGGTTACAGCCATAGCAACATCAACCGTGCCTTCAGCGAGTGCTTCTTGGAGCGAACGGCCATCGACGAGTTCCATCACGATGAACGGCTGACCGTCAGCTGATCCGGTGTCGTACACGGCGACCAGATTAGGATGGTTGAGTCGCGCAGCGTGGCGTGCTTCATCGCTGAAACGGCGCGTAAACGCACTGTCTTCTTTGAACCGTTCGAGCAGCAGTTTCACGGCCACATGGCGGTCAAGCACACGGTCGTGGGCCGCATACACCTCGGCCATGCCCCCACGTCCAAGGATGCGGGTCAGTTCGTATCGGTCGCCAAGGACCCGTCCTACGCTCACTGCATCCTCCAATGTTTGCCTACGGGCACCCGAATTAGATTAGCAACGGGGGCCATACTGGTTCGTGTTTCAGTGGCGGTCATCGGTTTATCACCGCACGCAACACTTCACGGGCAATCGGGGTGGCATCCGAGCCGCCTGTTGCCCCATCCCCGGCATGTGGCAGCACGACCGCGATCGCAGCGGCGCTATCGACATAGCCAACAAACCATACGGTTGGTGTGGTTGCAGTTTGTGCGGTGCCAGTTTTTCCACCCACACGATGCTCGGCAATCTGGGTGCGAGCGGCCGTGCCGCGACGCACCGTCTCTACGAGCATTGCGTCGAGTTGACGGGCAGTTTGGGCGGTCATCACTGCAGTTGGTTCGCGCCGTGGAGCGCTTGGCGGAATCACCCGTCCGTTGGGGTCACGGACCTGACGGATCAGATGCGCTCTTGGCATCACCCCGTCGTTTACGATTGTTGCAGCCATCAAAGCGGCATGCAACGCCGTCATACGTACGTCACGTTGACCCAGCGCACTTTGTGCTAAAGCTGGCGTGTCGGCAAGTTCAGGAAACACGCTGGCAGCAACCGGCAGGTCGTAGGTAAGCCGCTGATTGAACCCAAACCGTTGCGCATAGGCCCGCAACTGACTGTCACCAAGGTCCAAAGCGAGACGCACAAACACCGTATTGCACGAGCCGACCATCGCGTCGGTGAGGCTGATCGTTTCACCGTTCGCGCACGGGCCAGGTGGGAAGTTGTTGATCGGCCGGGTCGTGCCAGGCACCGTCAGTTCGGCAACGTCAGCAAACATGTCGGTTGGACTACTGCCCGTTTCAAGGGCTGCGGTAGCCACCAGCAGCTTAAAAATCGAACCGGGCGGATACGTTTCGGCGGTAGCACGGTCAACCAGTGGGCGCACCGGATTATCAATGAGACGACGCCACGCGTCGTTTACTTCCGTGATGTTCGCACCGGCCAGTGGTGCCGGATCAAACGTCGGATTGGCATAAGAGGCCAGCACCGCACCGGTTGTAGGCTCGACAACGACGATCGCTCCCTCGCGTCCTTGAAGGGCAGCCTGCGCGGCGCGTTGCACCTGCGCATCGATCGTGAGTTCAACCGCATTGCCGCCTCGGCCCGACGGGTTAAACAAAGCCGCCAAGTTCTGGTTGATCACTTCAGTTGGGGTGCCGCGCAGCGTGTCGTTAACTGCGGCTTCAAGACCAGAACGTTGCACCACCAGCGAGTAGTAGCCGGTGATGTGGGCAAACAGTTCCCCGTCTTGGTAGCGACGCAGAAACGCAAACGTGCCGTCGGATGGAACACTGGACACGATTGCGTCACCGTCAACGACCAGCGGGCCACGTGCTTCACCAAACTCACGCAAGATCACCCGCTGGTTCGCAGGATGATTCACCAGCGTTTCGGAAGAAAAAACGGTCAAGACGTTGAGTTGGATAAACACCGCACCAAAGAACAACAGCAAAAATATGCCAACACGGCCCATGTGGGTGGTCATTGGCGCGCCTTGACTACGTCACGTAAAGCCACTTGACGCGTGTCGTGATCGATCACCAACAGCAACGCAATCGCAATGCTGTTGATCAGCAGTGATGAACCACCATAGGACACGAACGGCAACGTCAATCCAGTTAAAGGCAACAGGCGAGTCAGGCCGGCGATGATGACCAGCGTCTGGACGGCAAACACGACGGTGATACCAAACGCGACCAAAGCAGTGAAATGGTCGTTGGCGTGGCGTGCGATCCGTATTCCACGCACCGTAATGAGCACCAGCACACTCAACACGGCGGTCGCCCCCAGCAAACCCAGTTCTTCACCGATCACGGCAAACACGGCATCGGTTGCGGCAAACGGCAGGTCTTGCGGGCGACCAAACCCCAACCCGGTGCCGGTCAGTCCGCCGGTGGCAAACGCAAACAGGCTTTGGCTTAATTGATACCCCGCCCCGTGCACGTCGACAAACGGGTCGCGCCACACGTCAAAACGCAGTCGCACGTGCGCAAACTGCAACTGGGCAAGCCATGCACCAAACACGAACACGCCTGCACCTACCCCAAGAACGGTCGGCTTGCCGCTGGCGACAAACACCATCAGCAGCGTAAGGGTAAGCAGCAGCATGGCCGGACCAAGGTCACGCAGACTCACCAGTACGGCGACGGCAGCAACAGCGGCAAGAACAACGGGTCCAAACTGGCGCAACGCAAACGGTGCATCGCGAAGCGATAGGCGTGCGTGATGCCGAGCTAGGTAGGCGGCGAGGAACAGTACGAGAGTGAGTTTGGCGGCTTCGCTGGGTTGAAAGCGCATACCAAACACATCAATCCACAGGCGCGCCCCATTGATTACCCCGGCGCTGAGTGGCGGAAACAGCGGAAGGAGAAGCAAAAAGAGGGTGGCGCCAAGCAGCAGATGTGGGTAATGAGCAAGCGCAGCGAGAAACCGGCCGAAGATGACGGTGAGGGCAAAGGCAACGCAGGCGAAGGCAAACCACAACAGTTGAGCGTTGGCAAGTCCGCCCGATTGCGCCACGTCGATCCGGTGAATCATCACCATGCCGATGCCAATGAGCCAGACGATGGCTGGTAGCAGGATCGCGTTGGCATGCTGAAGAACACGGGAAGTGATCAGGTGAAGTCCTGCCACGAGGAGCACAAACACGATAAAGCGGGTTGTGGTAGCGGGCTGTAACTGGGGGTTACTGGCCCAGTCGACCAGCAGATGGCCGACACCAGTAACCGTCACAGCTAACGCCAGGAGCCCGGCCTGATTGCGGGCCGTGTCTCGCCGCAGTTGGGCCGGTTTTCGATTCATTAGTTGCGCGTCTGGTTTGGCGCAGGGTCGGTGTTTTTGAGCGGCAGATCACGCAGCAGACTTCTCGCTTCGGTGACGTCGGTGGCCGGACGTCCTGCTTCTAAAATCGGGTGGTAGTAGGGCAGGACATCGTCAAGTGGGATGCCGCTACGTTCATACACTTGGGAAAGAGAGATGCGGCCGATGTCAGCGTTCACACCCCGAAAGATCACCACTTCGCCGGCATCCACACCGACATACACGCTGCGTGACAACAGGAACTGTCCGCCGCCGACAATGACACTAAGGAGTAGTGATACGCCGAGCACAATCGCTGCTGCACGGGCGAAGATGCTGCGCATGCTGCGGCCAGTTGGGCTACCTGAGGGAATCAGTTGATTACTTCGACCAAGCATCCCGACTCGGCCTAGGTCGCGGGCAAAGTCGGAATCGGGAAGATCTGCGCGTGAGCGGATCGGGATAGGTAGAGGCACCGTTGGTGTTGCAGTTTCTGCCGTGTCGTCTTCGTAGGTCAACACGAGGACAGTGACGTTGTCGGGCCCACCGTTGGCGTTGGCTGAGGCGATGAGCGCATCGATTGCCTGGCTTGGCGTGTCGGCGGACATCAAGGTGCGCACGATTGTGTCATCAGCAACGACGCCAGTAAGGCCATCCGAGCAGAGCAGCACCGTGTCACCTGGTGCGAGCGTGACCGTCAACGTGTCGACATCGACGACCGGTGCGATCCCAAGCGCCCGTGTAATGACAGAGCGTTGCGGATGTTTCGCGGCTTCTTCTGCAGTGATTTTCCCGTCGTCGATTAACTGTTGCACCAGCGTGTGGTCGATTGTCAACTGCGACAGGGTGTCGTTTCGAAGCAGATAGGCCCGTGAGTCACCGACATGTGCCACATGAAGCCGGACTCCTTCGACGAGCACTGCTGTCAAAGTGGTTCCCATCCCGCGAAACTGCGGGTTCTTGGCGGCGAGGCTCATCACATGCGCGTTGGCGGCCGTGACGGCATCTGCCAGGGCTGTTGCGGCCTGGGTTGACGAGGCGAACACTTTTCCGTCGAGCACTTCGATGGGTTCAAGGGCTGCAACTGATGCCACCTCGCCGGCGAGATGGCCGCCCATACCGTCGGCGACGGCAAACACAGTTTCGCGCAGCAACAGGGCATCTTCATTGCTATTGCGACATATGCCGACATCTGAACGACCGTGGGCGACGATGCGTCTCATGCTTCCACCATAAATACGGTTTTGCCGATGCGGAGCGTGTCACCGACAGTCAGCGCGGTCGGGCCGGAGATTCTCACGCTATTCACATACGTTCCGTTCGTTGAGCCAAGATCACGCACATTCCACCCGCCCGCGTCGATGCGCAGCTCGGCATGTTCATCAGAGATGTACACGTCGTCAAGCGCAGGGGTGGTGTCCGTCCGACGTCCTAGTTTGACGCTTGGTGGGGTCAACGGCAAAACAGTTTTCGGCTTGTCGATTAACCGTAGACGGCCTGGCTGGGCGGGAGCTTTTGGGGCACGTTGACGTCTGACCGACCGGCCGTCAAGTTCCTGTTGGGCAGTTCGCATCAGCGCCCACACGAACAGGTACAGCAGCGCAATCAGCAAAAATTTGGCGAGAGTGAGCACGGTGAGAGACACAGCTACACCCCAACAACATCAACAAGGACTTCACCAAAACGGAGGCGGTCGCCCGGATTCAGCGGATGTTCTGCCGTCTGCCGGTCGTTTACAAACGTGCCGTTGAGCGAACCTAAATCGACAACCCAGAACCGTTCAGCGCGCCGCACAATTGCGGCATGTTCGCGGGACACGGATATGTCGTTGAGCATGACGTCGCACGTGTTGGCCCGCCCGATCGTGTAGCGGTTGGCATGCAGCGACAGGGTCTCTCCAGTTGCGAGCACGCGTAGGGTGTACATGCTTGCGGGGATTTGAGTGAGGACTTGTGTTTCCAAAAGATCATCGGCCGGTTTGGATACCGAATCGGTGGTGTCAGGCTCGTCACGGTCGGGTTCAAGTGACAGGCTCTCAGACATGTTGGCTTGGGTCGCGGCAACGGCTTCGTGACGTCCCACGATACGAAACCGGCCTACTCGTAGCGTGTCGTCGGCAACAATGCGCACACGCACCGGACCGAGCAAGAGATAGCGTTCGGCGGCGGCGGCTCGCGCGACGACAGCGGCAAGTTCGCGTGACAGTGACGCGCCAAAACGGTCAAACGCGGCATAATCTTTGGCCGACACGCTGATGCGAAACACGTTTGGTGCAGTGAGTCCTTCAGTGGTCACATGCGTGTGGATGGTCGCATAGCGCCTGACGGCTTCGGCGAGTTCGACCGGATGGACTCGTGAGCGAACCAGCCGAGCAAAAAATCCGTCGACGGCACCTTCGAGGCGCTGTTCGAACTGATCGAGACTGTTCATTTATT
>JBBDST010000050.1:28961-85988 GCA_040904765.1 Nitriliruptoraceae bacterium | reverse complement strand
CCGGGACCACAACGAGGTCGCGTTCGACCGTGGCTCGCGACAGTTCAGAAACGTTCGCCTGCGGCAGCAAAAACACTTCAACCGCACTTTCGCGCGTACCAGCAGCAAACAGTTTTTGGCGGATTCCACCGACTGGCCCGACTGTGCCATTGGCTTGCAACGTTCCGGTGGCTGATACGACCAATCCGGGAATGAGTTGTTGTTGCGTGAGTCGTTCAATAATGGCGATCCCAAACAACAAGCCAGCCGATGGTCCACCAACAACGCCGGCGTCGACAGTCACCGAAAACGGCAAGCTCACCACATCGGCGACATGCGCCCCAAGAATCTGTTGGGTGGTGTCGCCAGTCAGTATGACGGTGACTTGTCGGCCGTCTGTGGTGCCGATCGTCACCTGCGTTCCGTCTGCCTGAGCGGCGAGGCGACGTTGGAACCCGTCGACGTTCACAATCGGTACGTCATTTAACTGGTTGATGACTGTGCCGACCGGCAGTTCTGTCAGCAGGCTGGTTGACGTGTGGGCGGTGATTTCCACCCCAACGGGTGCAGGCACCACGTTTTCGTTGAGAACACCAAACGCAGCTTGTTCGGCGGCAAGTTGGCTTGAGCGCATCGAAGCGTTGTTCCGTGCTTGCGTGTCAAAACGAGTTTCATCTTTGGGAAACACGGCCGTGCGTGGCGCGACGTCGTCACTTTGCGATCTAAGACCAGCCAGATAGCCACGCCACGTCACCCGTTCAGCCACGGCAATCGTGGCCATATTCAGTGCACTGCCACGGGCAGGTTCGAACGTTTCAACGCCCGTGACCGTCACTGCAGGCAGCACGTCTGTGGTCGGCCCTGGGCTTATCACGACACTGCATGCAGGCTGGGCCGTTAAGAGACCACACGGTACGCCACCTGCGACCACAAACCCCACGAACGCAAACACTGCTGCCAGCAGCCACAGGCGACGAAAAGGGCGGTTACCTGGCACTTCACCGCTGCCCATAAACGCTCCTGCTCTGCCCGTGCTTTTAGTCGGCCCGGCTAAACGTCCTAGACGGTTTAGCTTGGCATTGCGTACGGTAGCGTCTGCACACTTAGGAGCATGCTGATGCCGTCTGACCCGTTTGGGGACCTCCCGTTTGAACTCCGGCGCCTGTTTGAATCCGGCATGTTCGAAAGCGGCATGTTTGAATTTGGAGCAACCCCGTTTGGGTTTCACAATTCGAGTCAAAGTCCGGTGGACTGGGACATGGCCAAACGCGTTGCCCTTCACACCCTTGAGGGCACGACTCGGCCGATCACTGAGGCCGAGGTACATCTTATAAAACAGGCATTTGTGATCGCCGAGCAGTGGCTCAACGACACCAACCTGCCGGAGTTGAACGGACCAGACACGGTTGTTGTTGCCTCTGGTACACAATGGATTGACGCGGCGATTGTGACGCTTGCGCCATTAATTGAACCGATCGCGACTGCTACGACCAAAGCCCTCACCAAACTGACCGCGCAAGCCCTTGAAGAACTTGGCGAAGTTGACTTAGATCAACTGTCACTGCCGGGCATGGAAGAACTTCCGGCAGGGTTTAGCGACATGCTCAAACAGTTCATGAGTCAAGACCCAGGTAAGGTTCTTGCCCCGGCCGCACGAGCCTTAGCAGGCCTACAAGCAGGCCAAGTGTTTGGTGAACTTGCCGGCCGACTGTTGTATCAACATGAATTCACTCTGCCCAGCGCATCCCACTCCGACGCCTACGTGCTGATGGGCAACATCGCCGAAAGTTTTGACGGCTACGGGCTTGATATGCGAGATGTGACGGTCGCAATCGCTCTGGAAGAAGCCGCGTTTCGGCGAGTGTTTCATGCGATCCCGTGGCTCAACAGCCACATCGCCGGCCTGTTTGCCACGTTTGCGGCCGGCATCACGTTTGACCGTGACCTGCTGGACCAATTGAGTCGCGAATTCATCGGTGAACTGGACATCAACGACGAAGCCGGGCTGCGTGAGGCGATGGAACGGGCTGCACGTATCACGATCCCGCCAACCACCGAACAGCAAGCCGTGATCGATCAGTTGCATGTGGTGCTTGGAGTGGTGGGTGCCTGGGCACGGCGTGAAGCGTTCAACGTGGCCCAAGACCGCATTCCGACGTTTGCCACGATCACTGAGGTGCTGCGCCGGCGGCGTGCCGCAGCGGGCGACGGGGAAGAAAAACTTCAGTCACTGCTGGGTTTGACGTTCACTCCGGCAGACCCAACTGCCAGCGACACGTTCATCGCCGTGGTGCTTGACACGCTGGGTACTGACGGGTTGATGCGGGCGCTAGCCCACCCGGAAAACCTGCCGACGGTCACCGAACTTGCGACCCCGCAGTTGTGGCAGCAGCGTCTAGATGCGCCGGGTATGCCCGATGACGTTGAGGCGCTGTTTGCTTCCCTTGGGGACGCGCCAATTGAACCCAGTGCGGCTGAACGCAAACCAGACCGTCAAAATGGTGACGAAAATCGTGACGATTAACCGCACTGGCTGGTCAGTGTCGCGCTCAATGACCGGCCAGTAGGCTGATTGCATAGGTGAAAGGATTGTTGTGTCAGCAGCCACCGCAGCCGCATTTTTTGATCTTGACCGCACACTCATCGCCGGTTCGTCAACGTTTTCGTTTGCGTTGGCTGCTTGGCGCAATGGGCTGTTGCCAACCAAAATGTTGGCCGGCGACATGTCTCGCGCAGCCGCGTTTCGCCTGTTTGGTGCGACCGATGACCGCTCAGAGACAATCCGTGACCGCATTCTTGATGCGGTTCGCGGCCAAGAGCAGGCAACACTGATCGCGTTGAACGACACGCTCATTCCCGAACTGATTGGCCAGGTTCGGCCTGAATCGCACAATCTGTTGGCGATGCATCAAGAAGCGCAACGTGACTGTTGGATCGTGTCGGCAGCACCGGTAGAACTGGTTGCTCCGTTGGCTGAAGCGTTGGCGTTTGACGGCGGGATCGGCACACAAGCTGAACTTGTCGATGGGCATTACACCGGCGAACTTGACGGGCCGTTCGTGTATGGAGAAGGCAAAGCGCTTGCCGTCAAAACATTGGCGCAAGCCCGCGGCTACGACCTGAACTTGTCGTACGCCTACAGCGATTCGGTTTCTGATCTGCCGCTATTAGAGATGGTCGGTCATCCGGTTGCGGTGAATCCGGATGCGGCCCTGCATGCGCTTGCTCGTCAGCGTGGCTGGCCGGTCGTGATTTTTGCCGAACGGCGCAAAAAAGTGGTGCGTACCACGACTGCACTCACCACCGCCGGTGCGATCGCGTCGGTGACGTACACGCTTGGACGCCGTCATGGACGGATCGTTGAACAGTCCCGCCGAAGCGTTCACCGCCATATCCCGTGGAGATAACCCTTACCGGTTCTGCCTATCTCACGCGGCTGATTGCCGATGTGGCGCGCCTTGCTGCGCTCATACCCAAAACCGTCACACAACCCTCCGTTGACGTTTTGGCACAGGCGGCGCTGGCACTTGAAGGTGTCAACACCGGCACTATCCCTAACCTGACCGAGGCGTCCGCTCTGGCACAAAGTCGTGTGAATGGCGCTTTGGCAGTACCTGATGTGCGGGCTGGTTCGTGGCAAGACACGTTACAGCTCGCCGATCCTGACCCTGACGCGACCGCTTTGCTGCGGGCACGGGAAGTGTGTGGCATCGCAGCCGCAGACATGCTGACCTTTCCAAACGATCGTTTGCTTGCGCGCATGAGCGCGTTGCATGTCGCATTAACCCAAAATCTGGTGGCACCCGAACGTCAAGCGCAGCTTCGTACATTCGATGTGGCGGTGCATGACAGTGGTTCGGGACGGATCGTGTATCAACCGGCAAAGCCGGCCGACATCGCCCAACAGTTGACGGTGCTTGACGCTTTTTACACTGCGGCGCGTGTCGAGGCGCTGCCGCATGTGGTGCTTGCGGCAATCGTGTTGTACGGGCTTCAGATCATCCAGCCGTTTGATGCAGCCAACGGCCGTGTTGGCGTATTAGCTGCTCGCCATACGTTGCGTGAACAGTTTGAGGGCCATTATGTGCCTGACGTTGAACCGTTGCTTGCGGCCGATCGTGGCGGGTTTCATGACGCAATCGCGCAAACTGTACGTCGTAGCGATGTAACGTTTTGGTGTGAACGTTACGCCGAAGCGGTCGTCTTGGCTCTGCGCAGCGACGTGCGGGCTGCTGGCAGTATTGACACGGCCCCGCAACTTGGTCAAGACCTGCTGGTTTTGCTGACCCAGCAGGAAACGGTGACCATTCGGGAGTTGCCGGCCGACGACATGTTGCTGATGGCACTTCTTGACGCCGGCATGTTGGTTCCGATCACTGGCATGCACGGGCTCAAATTTGTGTCGCAGCTCGCCCGCTCAAACGTCGTTTGAAAGTAACGCCCTGAGCGCATCAGCATCGGTAACAGGACGGGCACACACCAGATCTTTACAGACATATGCGGTGGGAGTGCCGGTGTTTGTTCGTCCGGTAAACACGCCGATTGTCTGGTCAGGTTCTGCTGCCACAACGGTAAACAGGCTTGGGCTGTAGGCGGCGTGTGCAACCCGTGCTAGCGCTGCCCGTTCTGGCGTGTCATCGCCAACGATCACACATACGCGTAGCCCTGCCGTTAGCGTCTCATACTGGCGCAACAGCCACCCGTAACCGCTCGGGTTTTGTTGCACTCGTGGTTGAAACGCTCGGATCACCGTTTCGGCTTCACTGCGCCAGCTCGCATCTCCGGTGAGATCGGCTATCAACAAGCACACTTCGACCATGATGCTGCTGGCCGACGGCGTGGCGTTATCCCACATGTCTTTGGGACGAACAAGCAGCGCTTCACCGTCATCGGCGGTCGTGAAATAACCGCCATTCACAGGATCAGCAAAATGTTCTTTCACTGTCGTTGCTGCAGCAATCGCACGGGCGAACGCGCTCGCATCCCCATCGAGTGAAAACAGGTACAACTGGCTTAACGCATACGCCGCATAATCAGCCGCAAACGCTCTGGGCCCAAGCATCCCGTCTTTTGACGTGTGATACAACATCCCAGCAGTTAGATGGTTTTCGGTCAAAAATGTGCCGGCTTTGCGTGCTGCCAACAGGTATGCCGGTTCATCTAGCGCCGTACCGGCGATTATGAGTCCTCGGATGGTAAGCGCGTTCAAGTCGGTTAACAGTTTGTCGTCAACAATTGGCTGGATGCGGGCTTCACGGGCTTTGCTTAACGCGGCGATGACGGTATCGATGCGGGCCGCAAACACCTCAGCGTCAAGGTCATGTTGGGCGGCGAACTGCCGACGGTCAACCGGCTCGCTTAACACGTTTACGCCGTCAAAATTGCCGGCTTCGCTCACACCAAAAAACGTGGCGAACAGTTCCGCATTTTCGCCGGTTGACGCGACCACAGCAACAAACTCGTGGAACAAAAACACGGCAAAGCGGCCTTCGTGACCTTCCGAGTCGGCATCAACGGCACTGTTAAATCCGCCCGATTCCTGCTGCATCGAGATTAACCAGCGGGCCACCCCGTTTGCCGTGCGCAAGAACACGTCTTGGCCAGTGTCACGATAGGCGGTCACATAGGCAACAAGCAGCAGGGCATTGTCGTACAGCATCTTTTCAAAGTGTGGGATCAGCCAGCGTTCATCGGTCGCATACCGAGCAAAACCGTCACACACTAGGTCGTAGATTCCGCCGCGCGCCATCGCATCCAGACTGTTTGTTGCGGCCAGATGCACCTCGTCGCGACCCGTGCGGCTCGCATAATGCAACAACCATTCAAGGGTCATGGCGTAGGGGAATTTGGGTGCCCGCCCAAACCCGCCATACACCCGATCATAGGCGCGTTCCACCAGCAACTCAGCTGCAGCATCGGCAACTGAAACATCAATCATGTCGCTTTGTGTGCTTGGGCCTTCCGCCTCTGTTAACGCCTGACGAATCGCCTGCACGGTTTCTTTCACATCATCGCGACGGTTCACCCACGCGTCACAAATCGCATCCAACACAGTAAGAAACGTTGGTGCGCCGTGTCTGGGCGTTTTAGGCCAGTAGGTGCCAGCATAAAACGGTGCCCGGTCATGATCTAAAAAGACACTCATGGGCCAGCCACCATGCCCGCTAAACGCCTGCAACGCGGCCATATACACCGCATCAACATCGGGACGTTCTTCACGGTCCACTTTCACACACACAAAATTGGCGTTCAACACCTGCGCTGTCGCGGCATCTTCAAACGATTCGTGGGCCATCACGTGACACCAGTGGCACGTGGCATACCCAACCGACAGGAAGATCGGCACGTCACGTTCGCGAGCCTCGGCGAAAGCGCTATCGCCCCATGGGACCCAATTTACGGGGTTATCGGCATGTTGGCGGAGGTAAGGCGACGTCGCGTATTGAAGCTCGTTCATAAACGCTTGCGGCAATTCTTGCGAACGTGTGCGGCGCCGGTAGATCCCCGCTGTTCGCAACAGCACGAGGATCGGCAATGTTAGAAAGTGTAAGCACGTACTTGCCAGATATGTTGGCTATCTGTGCCACGGTTTTGAGGGGCTATGTCGAACCGGCGTGCCCCACTGCTTGCCCTTCCGCGTAGTGAATACTTGTAGATATTGGGCCATTTGGCTCAACCGCACGGTCGCTATGCAATGTTCAACACACTGGATTTGTCAAATTGGCCCACTAGAATCTAATTGAGGTGGAGCGCCGAAGATTCCACAGAACAGTTACCAAGGACCGGAAACTCTATGATTGCACGCATAATTCAAGAAGCAACCCAGGCCGTGACCGCAGCGATCAAAGGTGTTGACAACATCCTGGGAGCCGTAACCGGCACTGTCAAAAATCAAATCGTCGGCTTGCTGCAAGGAACCGGAGAAGTCGCTGGTGCTCTCGTTGAGACGGTTGCCTCCGTTGCAAGCGGAGCAATCAAAGGCACTTCCACGGTCATTACGTCAGTGACCGACACTGCCGTCAGCACTATGAGCGGTCTGATCAACGGAGTCAGCGAAGTAGGCGGCGACGTCATCGAAGCTGCAAGAGGCGGCGCAGAAGGCATCGTGAAGGCAACTGCAGAAACGGGTGGAGAAATCGGAACTGCAGCCGTCGCCGCGGTCCGAGGCGCAATCAAATCGGCAGGTGACGTCGGAGCTGACACTTCTGCCGCCGCAATGGCTGCAGTCAACGGTGCATTAGATGCGGCACAGTCGGTCGGTGGCAACGCTGTCGAAACGGTCAAAGACATGCTGCTCACTGCTGCAGCGCTACCGCGCGACGTAGTTGAGTCTGCGTTGAAGGGCCGCGACAAGTCCTAAACGAAGTTAGCGTCCCACTGCACTGCGCACCGGCGCAATACCCGGCCTTAACTGGGTTTGCTTGGGCTGTCGCTGGACGGGCGGTGAGCAGCCGTGTGTCCAGCGCTGTTTAACAGGGCTATATGCAACGTCATTTTGCGAGCGCAAAAACGTAAGCGACATCACCCGAAGCGAGCCGATGGATACTTCGCCGTCGCAGCCCTGCCTGTTGGCCAAGTGTTTCAATCTCTTTATCGGTGCGTTGGCGTCCACCTGGGGTCAACGCCAACATCAAAAGATCAGCACGAATCGCTGAATCGTCGCGCGGCGAGCCATGCGACTCAGATTCGACAACAACAACCCGACCGTCTTCTGCCGCTGGCGACGACTGCAAGGCCTTGACAAAGACATTCGGCACATCAAGCCGGCACAACACCGAAAGGATCGCCAGATCGAGCACACCAAGTGCTGCTTCAAGCCGTCGTATCAGGGACGGAGATGTCGCCCTATACGTGTGAGCAATGCCCGCACGAAAACGGTTTGCGGCGCTAACTACACGGCTTGCAGGCAACAGCGGAACCTCAAACACTTCTAAGACACCGACAACGCGCGTGCGTCGTTGTCTGACGGTGCCAAGCGGGACGGTTTGCGGAGCATCGCTGCCCTTTCCCGCGCGCCTAGCATCGGAAGATATTCGCCACAAAGACCGTCATGCCGCGGACGGTAAATGCAACGCGTCACCCTTGCCAAGCAGACTCAACAGCTGACAACTCTGCACCCAAAACCTAGAGAATAGAGACGCAGACCGCAATGCTTAGAGCCGGCCGTCCTTGTGTAGCTCACAGCCCAAACGATCAGGGTGGGTGTGGCCGTGCAACCGATTGCTCGCTTGTGCTAGGAGATGACGCACGGTTACGCATCGACATCCACGACTTGCAAAATACAACCGACTCTGCGGCCGTAACTCGTTTTGTTTGACAACTTCACGAGACGTAATTGGCCTCACGAATGCTACGCCGCAAGCCGATCGGGATGCTGGAACAGGTGGTTCCGATACCGCAAACTTGGAGTAGTCATCGGCTGCCAGCGGTCGTCAACCCAGACGCTAGCCTGGTACCCAAGCTCAGTGAGTATCTCCATCACTTCGCGCGCAGTCGTGCCAAATCGTGCAAGATGGCGATCCTCTAACTCCACAAGAACAATCGGCAGCGATCGTTGAAACAAATCAAACGCACCACCAAGAACTGCGCCTTCGGCACCCTCGACGTCGATCTTGACGACATCGACATGTTGCACACCAGCCTGCGCTGACCATTTATCGAGTGTCACGACATCAGTCAAGACCGTCCGATGCCGGCGAAACTCGACATTAGACCCAAGACCCACTGTGCCTGCAGCGACAAAACTGCGGCCAGGAACATCAAGGCCGCGACGTTTTGGAACACAAAGTTCGCTGGATCCGTTGAAGTCCGACACCGCTTTGGGGACAACAGTCACGTGCTTTGCACCCAGTAGTCGACACCCTGACCGGATGACTCGGCGTGGTGCGGGACCAGGCTCGAATGCAAACACTTGACCGTCCACGCCGGTGGCGGCCGCCATCATCAGCGCGTAAGCCCCATGTTTTGCACCAACATCAAGGCAGACGTCACCAAGTCGGATTAACGGGCGCAGTGCTGCGATCTCGTCTTCGACTGCAGCAACCCGTGGCGCCGCATGCTGGAGCGTCCCTTCGAGTGCAACCAGACGCCTTGGTAGACGCAGGTTGACCGTCGCCTTTCTCATACTGTGCTCCCTACAGGCTTTGACGGCGACACTAAGCGTGCACGCACCCACCTACAATGTTGAGTTACGCATCATTTGGCCCAGTTCGCCACCATACATACAGACGCAGTCCTCTTGCCAACAACGCAAAGGGGGCAACGCCAGCAGCTCGACAGCGAATCGGCTTGACCGCGACAAGGTTAAACCATCGACAAGCGAACGGTGCAGCACAGGAATCTGCGAATCGTCGCATCACCCCAGTATGGCACCGTGTTGCACCCAATACTATTTGCCTCTTGCCGTTCTTGTGTAAGCGCAGTAGATTCATAGCCATCGTGCCTTAGCCCTTGGCACGGTTCGTAGCAAGTTTTGTGCCCCAGTCCTTGGCACGGTTGTTTATCATTTTCGTGCTCCAGTCCTCGGCGCGGTTCGATTCGTCAAACCGACCGAATGGATATCGCATGAAAAATCTTCTTAAAAGCATCTCTCCGCCCCATCTCGCAGCGACACCCAGCATCCTCAGTCAAGAAATTGGGTTCCGTGCGTGGATTAATAGCCGTGCCAAACATGACGTGATGGCCATTTGTGGCGGGTCGCAAAAAACCATGCTGCTTGAAGATGCGTTCTACAATCTGCTGGATTCGTCCGAACTGATAGGGCCGGCCGGTAGCGCCGCCATTGGTTTAACTGAGACAGACACCATCGCAGCAGCTGCAGCACATTTACTGTGGGCTCACACCAACCCAAACGGTCCCCGTTGCCGCTCGTTTCGATCTGCCTCGCTCTATCTTGTTGGCATGGCATTTCTTTACCCAGATGAAATGCGGGTTGACCGCATCGCTGAAGCCCGGGCGCACGCTTCGACGGCATCGCTCCCCACCCCTGCAAGACCAAAAACTCACCGGGTGTTTATGTCTCAAGACAGTGCTGAATTGCCTGTGCATGCCCCGGCAGCAACCGTTCCGACCTTAATCGGGGCATGACGTGAACCACGGCAACTTCGATCGCGTCTTAGGTGCGATCGCATCCCAGCCACCTGGCCTAATCACGGATCGTTTCTGTGCGGCTGCCGCGTCGGGGCTTAGCACGCCTGGGGTCAGTGTTGCGTTGGCTGGCACAAGTGCGTCGCTTGAAACGATCTTCGCTACGCCCGAAGCATCTAACGGTGACACGTTACAGGCGGATTTAGGTGAAGGACCGTCGTTTGATGCGCACCGCTTGGGTTGGCCGATCATTGTCGAAAATCTTTCCCGCGATTCAACATGGCCGGCTTTCAGTCGTGCAGCCACTGACCACGGGCTACGTGCGATGTTTGCCTTTCCGCTTCGCAGCGGTGCAATGAAACTTGGTGCATTAACGTTGTCGCGTCCTGTTGCAGGTGGTCTTGATCCGCAGCTGTACACCGACGCGCTGATCTATGCCCGGCTGGGGCTAGACCTATTACTCACAAACACAGCCACGGACGCTCCTGACGTTGCACTTGAACAGATCTTTACCGTTGGAGCTGATTCAGCTTTGATTCACCAGGCAACCGGAATGGTCTCCGTCCAGTTGGGGGCCGGCCTCACCGAAGCTTTGGCGTTATTACGCGCTCACGCTTACGCAAGCAACCAAAGCCTCAGTTCGCTCGCGCAAGACGTTGTTGCTCGCCGTACGCGACTCGATTAGGAGGGATATTGATGGTTACAAACCCGACCGAATGCAACTGCCGACCAGAAGCAGGCACCCCGCAAGGCTTCGAGCACGGCTCTGGTCAAGCATCGACCAAAAATGTGGACGAACTGTTAGACACCCCGACTGACAGTTTGCCTCAAGGCGAACGGCAACTGCTTGACGCGTTTGTTGAGCTTGCCGACACGTTAGTTGAGGATTTCGACCTCGTCGACTTTCTGTGCGGCTTGACAGAACGTGTCGTCGCACTGGAAATAGCTGCTGAAGTTGGTATTTTGCTTGTCGATGAGGGTGGTGTTTTGCAGTTCATCGCGGCGTCACATGAACGTACGCAGATGCTGGAGCTGTTCCAAGTCGAACACGATGAAGGGCCCTGTCAAGATTGTTTCACCACGGGCGAGCCGGTAAGCGTGCCCAATCTTGCCGATACCGACGAGCGTTGGCCACTGTTCACTACGAAAGCGCTGGCGCTTGGCTTTCGGTCCGTGCAGGCAGTGCCATTGCGTCTGCGTGGCACTGTGCTTGGTGCGATGAACCTGTTTCTCACCGAACCAGGCGGCATCACAACCCAAGGACTTGCGGTTGTGCAGGCCATGGCCGACATCGCAACGATCGGGGTTTTGCAGCAGCGCGAACTGCATCGCGCTCACACCGTCGAAGGTCAGTTGCAGTCGGCTTTACAGAGCCGTATAGGTATCGAACAGGCTAAAGGGATCGTTGCAGAACAGGGACAGATGGATCCTGACGCTGCTTTTGACCTATTGCGTCTCTATGCCCGTACAAACAACCGCAAACTCTTGGATGTCGCCCGTGCTGTCATTGATGGGACGACCGCTGCCAGCGATCTGACCGTTTGATTATTCGCGTATACGCACGCACACGTCAGCTATTGACGCCGCACTGTGGGCACAGTGACACACCTGTTGTTCTGTCCCATTACAAGGAATTACACCTAAACCCAACAGGGCACTATCACCTTTAGATAACTGACCGAATGGTTGTCACAAACATGGGAGATCAGCCAGACAGAAAGCTACTCCAGGCGCTTCACACGCACGGTTGGCGATTCGTAGCCAGTTTGTGTCGCAGAACACAGACCTCTTGCCATGCACCTGTAGCCGTTTCCCTTCGTGCCAGCTTGCAAGCGGCAACACCGACGCAACTATCTGTAGGCACCTACTGCGCTAAGCCGACGGCTCGTAGCGTGGAAAACAACTTGCGCCGCAGCACCGTTGCCGCACTCACGCTGGCTGCGACCAAAGCGAGCAGCAGCCCGAATCCAGACGCAGCCATCGCCATCAGCAGGCCATGACCGCCGACTGCAAAATATCGGCTACTACCACCGGCGTTTGTGCTTTCGGGAATGCCAACGGTGCTTTGCGCTACGGCAACGCCCCCATTGTGAGATGCTTGAATGTCGCTCACGCTCGTCGTTGCTGCAGGAGTGGCTTTGGGCTGGCCTGCGATGATGTCGACACTGCCAGTAGCTTCCAACACGACGTCAGTGTGAGTTGTGTCCATCACAGAGAAGAGGATGAGGACCATAGCGGCAGCGATGGCGACACCGTTTCTGCGGATGCCTATAGCAGCAAGGGCGTTCGTGGCGTCGCGCGATGCGCTGTTCATGTGACTTTTCTCCTACGTACATGAAGTGAAAGTGCACGACGGTGGGGTGCCCACGGATCCCTGCGCGCACCCCGCCATGTCAGTTCGTTTGCGTGTCACTGTCAGTTGGTGTTTCTACGTTGACGTCGACATCATCGAGATCGCCGGATCCGCCGTCACCTCCCATCAAAGTGAAAGCAAGAAAAACAATGACAGCCAAAGCGATAAGTGCAATCACCACGCCCATTGCAGGCCCAGGGCCAGAACCGCGTCCGTTGTCACTATGGACGGTGGTTACCCTTTCCGTTCGCGCGCCTGTCTTGTTCGATTCGATTGGTTCGTTTGTGGGGCGTGGCTCTGCCATGGTGGACTCCTATGCCCTTAGAAACGGGGCGTTGATTAGTTGGCTCACCGTGCGAGAAATGCACGAGAGCAGCGAATAATTCCACTCGCACAGCCCCAGAAATGGACCGGTTAAGCGAGCGTGGAGGCTAGAAAACAGCAGGCTTCATGAGTGCGCCTGGTTGCCTTTGTGGCAAACGGTCCACATTCTTCAGCATGCTCATCCCTATGGTTCTGCGACTGCGGAGCTGTGCCGAGGACAAGAGCACTTTTGCAGAGCTGTGCCGAGGTCAAGAGCACTTTGACGAGAACTGCAGTTCTCACGCTAGCGAGGCAACCGATGCACGCAAGGACGAACGGCCAGGCATCCAAAGATCGGATAGACACGCTGTGCCAAGACGGTAATCCACCCGACCGCACAGGAGGCGACAACCTGCGATGGTCTCAGCTACCGCAAGTAACAATCTAGATCTGGCTGAAGATCGCCTTACCGGCCTTGAGCTTGCAAAGTGTTTCCACAGGTGCAGCCAGCGGATTAGAACACGCCATCTTGCGCTGCTTTGTTGCCATAAACCAAAGTCACGATGACTGTCGGCAACGCTGATCCTGGTGTACGGCTGTCGGTTACTTTTTTGGTTGCGTGGAAACGTCTAGCTCCAAAAGTTTATTGATGATTGCACGTTGTCTGTAGCAGTTTCACTTGACGGGTGGACTTGTTTTCAAGATGAGGTGCTACAACCTTCAAGTGCTCAAACTGTAATTTCTCATTTCCCTCATCGGACCATTGCTGTATTGTCCCCTTTTGAAAATTTTGGTACCCCAGTCCCCGGTCCAAGTTAAATCAAACTTTTAGCGTAAGGGCTGTGCATGAAAAATTTCTCCACCACGCCGCAACTGAGTCCGGCGATTTTCTCAAGCATGTCGAGCTTTAAGTGCGGCTAACGTCTACTTACAAGCCCACACTTGGATTTAACGAAACGCCCATGGTTGCAACTGCTGCGGCGCAGCTACGGTTGATTCATAGGATCCCGACTGGATGGCGCGAAGCAATGCCGATTGGCAGTGTCGCGAGCCCCTTCACAAACGCACTAACACCTCGAGCATTTTGGCCACCCCACCATCCACAGCCCACCGAGTATGGGCGCTACGAGACCCAACCGTTCGGCTTGAACAAGGCCTGCCCTCATCCGCAGCGGACAATATTGTCACTAAGCGCGTGCCACTTGATCAGGAGCTCTGAAAGATGAGTATTACTCCGCCTCAAGATGATTCGAAATCGGAACAAGATCCGTCGCTGAGTTTGCCACAGCCTTTTGTAGCGCCATTGTTAATGGAAGAACACGTCATTTCAGACCCGATTGACAAGTTGCAACGACGTGATCGCGAACTGCTCGAGGCGTTTGTTGAACTGGCAGACACGCTGGTTGAAGATTTCGACCTCGTCGAGTTCCTCTCTGGCCTAGCGGAACGTGTCGTTGCGCTTGAAATCGCCTCCGAGGTTGGGATTTTGCTCACCGACAAAACCGGCAAACTGCAGTTCGTTGCGGCCTCACACGAACGCACGCAGATGCTTGAACTGTTCCAAATCGAACACCAAGAAGGGCCTTGCCAAGACTGTTTCAAAACGGGCAAGCCTGTCCGAGTCGACGAGTTGGCCGACGAGGCCGAACGCTGGCCCGTGTTTGGCCCTAAAGCGGTCATGACCGGTTTTCGGTCGATACAGGCCGTGCCTTTACGTTTGCGCGGCAATATTCTTGGAGCGATGAACCTCTTTTTTTCCACGCCCAACGGCGTTTCAGCCGAGTCATTATCGGTGATTCAAGCAATGGCTGACGTGGCGACTATCGGGATCTTGCAGCAACGCGAACTGCATCGGGCACACACGGTCGAAGCGCAACTACAGCATGCTTTACAGAGCCGTATCAGCATCGAACAAGCCAAAGGTGTCATCAGCGAACAGGCAAAGATAAGCCCCGACTCCGCATTCTTTCTGTTGCGCTCCTATGCCCGTGACAACAATCGCAAACTGGCAGATATTGCCGACACCGTCGTACAGGGGAAGTTGTCAGCTAGCGATCTCATGACCAAGAGCAAAATTGTTTACTAACCTACGCGAAGGCCTGTACAGCCATGGTTGGTATGACAGTCGTCTTTGGACGACTGCGCGGCACATCACACCAAGCATCTAAACAAACTCAGCAAGTAAAACGGATGTTTGCGGCTCCCCCGCAAACATCCGTTTTACTTGTCCTGCATGTTGTGTGAGATCCGGCGGGGCGCATCATCTAGCTCGCACTCCCCCACATTATTATTTGGTGCAGATGCGTGGTGGCTACGACCGATTATCGGGCACTGCTCCAAGACCGGCCGCAGCTCACCGGTTAGGTCTTGGAAGTTACTTTGCGACGTACTACCACGGCAGCACTAACCGCCACTGCAGCAAGTGCAATAAGGAGCGCTTGCGCAGTACCACCTAATGCCGTCTGTGTACCTCCACCGGCATTGATACTGGTGGGAACCTGAACGGTGGCTGGTGCTTCCGTGCCACCGTTTTCAGATGATTCCGGTACCGGCTCTGTATCAGTATCGGTGTCAACGTCTGTGTCTGGTTCGGTAACAATCGGCGCTGCTGCGCTACACACCTGGACGCTGATGTCGTTACTGTCAAGTGTGACCGACCCGTTTCGGGCTAGTGCACGCCCGTCAAGAGAAGCACCTGTTTGCAGCGAGATGGAGGTCAACGCCATGATCGTGCCGGTGACGTTCGCATTGACTCCGAGCGTGGCAGAACTTGCAACCTGCCAGTAAACGTTGCACGGATCCACACCTTGGAGGACCACTTGGCTGGCCGACTCAAAAATAAGCGTGCTAGTCGACTTAAAAATCCATACGTCAGTAGCGTTACCGGTCAACGTAAGGACCCCACCGCTACTAAGCAAAAAATCCCCGCCTGGACTTGACGCGTACACGCCAGGGCCAAGATTGGCGCCAGAAAGTTCCCGGCTGATGGTTGCGGTTAGCGCGCGTCCAGCCGCATCGTCGTAGGCGGCAACCAGATCAACTTTGGCCGCAGCCGCTACGGCCGTGGTGTCATTTAACGTGCCGGTGTGAGTCACCGTGCCAAATCCGGTCACGTTGGGAGCGACCGCGGCGCCAGGATGAATTCCAATGTCGCCTTGGATGGTGGTGGTACCGGTATTGGTGACCGACTGTCCTGCCAAGATGGCATAACTTTCCGTCGTTCCCAACAGCACGTTTGCGTGCGCGGTGCTGGTCGCAGCAAAGAGGCTTAAGGCCGCGACGAACGCAACGATGATGCCGCGGTGTTGGCGGACGTCAAGCACAGCAAGGCCGTTGGCTCCGTCGCGAAATGGGCTTTTCATAATCGTGATCTCCTCCGTGAAGTGAACGAGAACGGCGTCCACAAATAATTTTGTGAACACGGACGTCTAGTTCGTGTTTTGGTCATCATTTGGCAGGTCAATGCTGATATTGACGTCGTCAGGGATGTTTTCCCCGTCACGTTCAAAAAAGGCAAAACTCAGAAAAACAATGGCTGCCAGGGCAATGAGGGCAAACACCAACACCACGGCGGTGCCTGGGCCTGAACTGCGCCTATCACCCCCGGTGACAAGAATCTCGCGTTCTGTGCGTACTTCTTGGGCGTGCGGCTCGATAGGCTGTCGGTTGGAATTGTGCTGGGTCATGGTGCGCTCCTGTGCCCGTAATGTCGGGGCGGGGCAATGATCTGCCGGGCGTGCGACGATCACACGTCAGCGGCGAACAGTCCCACTTGCACGGCCACAGAAACGGGCCGGTCAGACGGGGGCGGACACGCCAGCACCCAAGACATCCGTGCTGCGACTGGAAGCCTGAAAGGCAACTGATCAACATGCATGAACGTCCTCGATGGTTGCGGTCACACGACTGCGGTTCCGTGCCAAGGACAGGAGCACGTTGCTACTACTTACAACACCAACCGTAAGCGAAGTACGTCACAATAACAAGGGCGAACGGACAGGACCGTTGGCTACGTGTACTCGCATAAACTTCCAAGCGTGCACGCGTACGTCCATTTGGCCGTTTTTAAGACCATGACTTGCGTTAGCCTGCAGAAGTAGAAAAGGCCGGTCTAGCCCTCGCCGTCCATCGCGAACTCGTCGACTGTTCGACGCATTGTTTTTTCGCGAACGAAATCCCGTATAGGAGGCAGAGTTCATGACAAACATAATTTGGACAATTCTTGCAGTTATTGGGATCATTGTGGTGATCAGCTGGGTCCTTGGCAGTTAACACCGCAGCTGACGACACGTCCCGTTAATTCGACAGATAAACGGTCATCGTTGACTACAAATGACCGTTTACCGTTTAGTGACGGGCTTTATCGTGTAGCCAACAATGATGTTTGCTCCATGTATGCGCATGGATTGATGACCCTCAGCCGTCAAACGTCATCAAGGCTTTCCATCTTCACCGCAGCAGAGAGCTGTTGACAGCTCTCTGCCAGCAAAGCCACCAAAACGACCAACGTTTGAGCAACACCGGTTCTTCCCGCGCACCATGCGGTCGTTGCAAAAACTTTGGGAAACAATCCAAGATGTCAACGTTTCACCCGTTGCAGTAGCCGCACACGCCACAGCCGCTCTACGCTGGCTATAACACACAGCCAGCAGGTCGCTTGGGTGATCTGCCCGTAGGGACAACGATGCAGATCGCGTTAGGCCTTGACAGTTTGCTCTTAGCCGGCTCCGTATTGGGGCTTGCCGCCTTGTTTGTATCGGCGTTTGTAACCCGCCGTTTCTCTATCCCTGGCGCACTATTGTTCTTGGGCCTTGGCATGGCAGTGGGCGTCGACGGTCTTAATCTGGTGAGCTTAAGTGACGCGACTTTCGTGCGAGACGCTGGCGTCATCGCACTTCTTTTTATTCTGCTTGAAGGTGGGCTCACTACCAAACCCACCGACTTGAACCGTGCTGCGCTGCCTGGTCTTTTGCTTGCGACCGTCGGCGTGATGGTTACGGCCAGCATCACCGCAGTGGGCGTGTGGCTACTCCTTGACGTTGACGTGTTGACTGCAGCACTCATCGGTGCGGTTGTCGGTTCTACTGACGCAGCAGCCGTGTTTTCGATGATGCGCCACATGGCCTTGCCGCGCCGCACCGCCGCACTGCTACGAGTTGAATCTGGCTCCAACGACCCGCTTGCGGCCGTTATTACGATCGGTCTTGTCACGACCGTTACCGGCAGCGTTGGGGTGAGTGACTGGGTCACGTTCGCACTCATACAGATGCTTGGCGGTACGGCCATTGGTGCTGCCGTTGGGGTGTTTGCCGCATTAGCGTTGCGCCGCCTCACCTTGGGTGTTGAAGGGTTCTATCCGCTTGCTGTCGTCGGCTTTGCAGGCCTTGCCTATGCATTGGCCGCACAAGTCGGGGCGTCAGGATTTGTTGCCGTCTACATCGTCGGTCTAATTGTTGGGGCGTATGTGCCCCGTCGACGTCGGGTTATTCTCGACTTTCATGAAGCCACTGCTAACGCGGCCGAAATCGGCCTGTTTTTGTTGCTGGGTCTACTGGTGTTGCCTTCGCGCCTGCCGGCCGTTGCGTTCAGCGCCATTCTTGTTGCGCTCATCTTGACACTGATCGGCCGGCCGGCTGCGGTATGGCTGTGCACGTTAAAGCAAGGCTATGAATGGCGTGAACGCACCATTATTAGTCTTGGCGGGCTCAAAGGCGCTGTTCCGATTGTGCTTGCCACCTTCCCACTCACTGCGGGAGTTGCGGACGCGCAACTGATTTTCGACATCGTGTTTTTCGTCACGCTGGTATCCCTGTTGCTCCAGGGCGCCACCCTTATGCCCGTTGTACGACTTCTTGGGTTGGTAAGTACCGAACCGGCCTGGTCGCCGGTTGCTGAAGCCGTGCCGCTGTATGGGATCGAAATTGACCTGATTGAACTGCATGTCACTGGCGACATGCCTATTGTCGGTCAGTCGCTTGCGAGCCTTGGCATTCCGGAAGGTTCGCTTATCACCGCGATCGTGCGGAATAATCAGGTGATTATTCCTGGTGGTGAAACAGTTCCTCAAATTCACGATGTGCTGCTGATCACAACCAAACGCACCGACGATGCGCTCGACCGTTGTACCGCCTGGGCTCGCCAGGAACCCTAGTGATTCGTGGCGCTGTCGCGCAGAATCTGTCAGTTGCTGACAAGGAGTGTTTGGTGCATCAGGTTGGCAAGGGGCACACGGGGGTAGCAGACACGGGACATACCACCGTCTGGGTGATGGGTGACCAGTTAAACCGGGATCTTGTCCATTTGCGTGGCCGTGACCCGGCCAACACGCGTGTGCTAATGGTGTTCAGTGAACAGAAACTCACCGAACGGATCTGGCATAGCCAGAAACTGCATCTGGTTATTACTGCCATGCGCCGCTTTGCCGCCGAACTGTCACATGCCGGCTTTGCTGTTGACCTGCGCCGTGCGGAGAACTTGACGGCAGGTTTTCACGCGCACGTGGACACGTTTGGCCCGAGCCAAGTTGTGGCGATGGAGCCGGCGAGTCGTACCGGCACCAACACGTTGCGCGGTCTTGACGTGACGCTTTATGACAATGACCATTTTCTCTGCCACTGGAGCCGTTTCGATCAGTTTCGTGACGGACGCAAACGCACCACCATGGAAGATTTCTATCGGTGGCGAAGGATCGAAACCGGCATTCTTATGGACGGCGACGAACCTGCCGGCGGAAAGTTCAACCACGATCAAGACAACCGCAAAACGCCCGATAAGCACCTTGTTGCTGATGCTGCGGCTACCCCACCGATTGTCACCCCACTGGATGCGTTTGACTCCACCGTTGCCGATTGGATGCCAGCCAACATGCCACGCTTTGGGGCTGAACCTACTGGCGTGTGGGCAACGTCACGCGTTGAAGCGCTCGCTCGCCTCGAACGGTTCGTTACGACCGTGCTGCCGCGTTTTGGGGATCATCAAGATGCGATGGTTTATGGCGCTTGGCATCTCAACCATGCGCTGCTGTCACATGCGTTGAATCTGTCACTTTTGCATCCTGGGGAGGTTATTGATGCTGCGGTTGACGCTTATACGGCTGGTCATGCGCCGATCAATGCTGTGGAAGGGTTTGTTCGACAGGTTCTTGGTTGGCGTGAATATCTGTGGGGGATGTATAAGAGCGGCGAGGCGTCTTATGCCAACCGCAACGCGCTGAACGCAACCGAACCGCTGCCGCCTTTGTTCAGTGGGCAAGCGGACACGCAGATGCGTTGCGTGTCAGACACGCTCGCCTCGGTTTATGCGCACGGTTATGCGCATCACATTCAGCGACTGATGGTGCTTGCGAATCTGGCAACGCTTGCCGGTGTGAATCCTCAGGCGTTCACCGGCTGGATGCATGGGATGTTTATCGACGCGTACGACTGGGTGATGGTTCCCAACGTAATTGGGATGGGAACGTTCGCTGATGGCGGTGAAATCGCCACGAAACCCTACGTTTCGTCGGGGGCCTACATCGACCGGATGTCGCGCGATTACTGCAAACCGTGCCGGTATGACCGCAGCCAACGCAGTGGTGAAGACGCCTGCCCGTTTACCACCTTGTATTGGGATTTTCTGGACCGCAACCGTGACACGCTCAGTAAAAATCATCGGCTTGCCCAGCCGTATGCGAACTTAAACCGCCTCGATGACCTTGCTGCGGTGCGTGAGCGTGCTGCGACAGTGAAACGTGGGCTTGCTGCAGGCACCGTTTGAGGCGAAACCAGCAGGGTTCATCTACGGCCACAAGAGCAATGCTTGCACGCTCATGACGACACCAAAATAATTTTTTTCGCTTACCTCACCGCATAGGCTTTGCGCGCGTATTCGCCTTGAGCGCCACAGGCGTTTACCAAGGCGACTATCGTCAAAGGACTTCATCACACTGAAATCCCGTGGGGGGATGCATGGACGCTGCGGTGTTGACCTGCCGTGATCTGACACGCTCCTTTGGTGCGCTGAAGGCTGTCGACGGGGTCAGTTTTTCGGTCGCTCCCGGGGAGACTTACGGGCTTCTTGGACCAAACGGGGCCGGCAAAACCACGATCATCTCGATGATCGCGGGCCTCCTTGAACCAGATGGAGGTGAGATTCAGGTTGCCGGACGTGTGATGACGCCCTCGGCGAAGGATGCGAAAGCGGCTGTTGGTCTGGTGCCGCAAGACTTGGCGATTTATCCTGACTTAACAGGCAGGGAAAATCTCGAGTTCTTCGCCCGTCTATACGGGATAGATCGCGATGCCCGTCGGAACCGGATCGGTGAGGTGCTGGCGGTGACAGGGCTGACTGACCGTGCCAACGATCGCTCAAGCACCTACTCGGGAGGGATGAAACGGCGTCTGAACATTGGTATTGGCCTGCTGCATCGACCGTTGCTGCTGATTCTTGACGAACCAACTGTCGGTGTCGATCCGCAGTCACGCAACGCAATCATGTCGGCGATCGAAATACTTGCCGACGACGGCATATCCGTGTTGTACACGACCCATTACATGGAAGAGGCGGAACGGCTGTGTGACCGGATCGGCATCATCGATCAGGGCCGCGTTGTCGCCGAAGGGTCGCGGCGGCAGCTGATTGCCATGGTGGGTGAGAACGATCTGGTGCGTCTGAGCGTGTCGAGTGATGCGCTGCGTGCAGCCAAGGCCTGCCGCGACGTGCCAGGTGTTGAATCGGCCGATGTTGATGACGGCGTGGTGGTGTGTCTGATGGAGAATGCCGCTGAGCGGCTGGCGGCGATGCTTGCTGCCGTGACAAGTGCCGGGGTGAGCATCACCGGGGTGAATGTGCGTGAACCGGATCTAGAAGACCTGTTCTTGCACGTGACGGGCAAAGCATTGCGAGAATGATGTGATCCGGTCCGCCCTTATAATTCTGGCCAAAGATCTGCGTTTGCGTTCGCGTGACCGCAGCGTTTTGCTCTTCGCTTTTGTCATCCCGTTGGCGTTAACCGGCGTTTTTACCCTTATTTTGCCTTCTGATGACGATTTTTTGCTTACTGTTGCCATCGTCGATGAGGATGGCGGCGCCATTGCTGAGGCTTTCACAAACGGCGTCGTGCCGGCGTTGGTGAACGAAGGCTTTGTTGACGCCTCATATGTCGACAGTGCGGACACGGCGCGGCGCATGCTCGATGATGATGAGGTGTCGGCTGCGTGGATCGTGCCCGAAGGTTTTTCTCACGCCGTCATGGCCGCAACGCCGACCAAGTTCATCGTGTTGCACAACCCTGACCGCGTACTGTCAACTGAAGTGGCACGCGGTGTTGCCGAAGATTTCGTCGCCGAGGTGCGCCGCGTGGGCGTTGCGGTGGCAACGACAGCTGCGGCGTCTGGCGGGACGTTAGATCAACGACAGCTTGATGCGGTCACGGCGCGTGCTGCCAACACGGCAGGACTGCTGATGGTGGGCGCCGTCGACACTGAAGTGCGACAGCTAGACGCGACCAGCTATCTTGGCGCCGGCATGGCCGTGTTCTTTCTGTTTTTCACGGTGACGTTTGGCATCACCGGACTGCTTGAAGAACGTGACCAGCGCACACTGCCTCGCCTGTTGGCCGCTCCGATCGGTATCAGTGCGGTGCATCTGGGCAAAGCCATTGGCGCGTTTGTCATTGGAATGGCATCGATGACGGTGCTGGCGGTCGGAAACCGTGTCTTGTTAGGTGTCGACTGGGGGCCACCGTTGGGGGTCGCCGTGTTGATTACCGCCGGCGTGTTGTGCGCGCTTGGCGTGATGGCGCTCGTCGGTTCGTATGCCAAGACGGCCGAGCAAGCCAACAACTTGCAGTCGATCGTTGCGCTTGTGTTCGGGTTGAGTGGTGGCGTGTTTTTCCCTGTGGGTGCGACCGGATGGATGGCAAGCCTGTCGCTGTTTTCGCCCCACGGCTGGTTTCTTCGCGGTCTGGGTGATCAGGTCGGCTCTGGCAGTTGGACGGGCGTGCTGCCGGCCACCGGAGCGTTGTTGGCCGGCGCCCTTGTAGCTGGCTTGCTTGGGGCATTGCGTCTGCGAAAGGCTGCGGCATGACGGCGCTGACAATCGCTCGTGTCGAGTTGCGCCGTTTCTTGCGGGATCGTTCGAACCTGTTCTTCGTGTTCGTGCTGCCACTCCTGCTGGTGGTGTTTATCGGGGCGCAGTTTGCCGGCGGCGCACAGATTCAACTCGGCGTCGTACATGATCCAAGCGACCGTGTGGCCGGTGCAGTGTTGGAAGCGATCACAGACACCCAAAAGGTCAAAACGGTGCGGTATGACGATGCAGACGCTTTGATAGATGCAGTGGCGCGTGCACGTATCAGTGGCGGCATCGTGTTTGCTGACGATTTTGGGGCGCAGTTGTCTGCCCTAAAACCGGCCAGCGTGTCGTTTGTGGGCCGTCCCGAAGCCGGCGCTATGGCACTGCGACAGCTCGTGGCTGCCGCGGCGTCTGAAATCGGCCAGCCCTACACCGCTGCGAGCATCGCGCGTGAACACGTCAGCGGGTTTGACACCGCTGAGCTGATGCAGTTAGCCGTGACAATCATGCACGACTTTCCCGGTCCGACAGTTGTCCTCGAAGCGCGCGGGGGTGACCCGTTAGCGCAAGAGTTTGCCGGCCTTGGACCGTTTGACTTAGGCGCGTCAAGCCAACTATTTCTGTTTGTGTTTCTGACTTCGTTGGCGGCGAGTGCGACGCTGATTCAGTCCCGTCAGCTTGGCGTTGCCCGGCGCATGTTGGCAACACCCACTACCACCAGCGGGATTATTGCCGGTCAGGCTTTGGGGCGGGTGGCGATTGCACTCACTCAGGCGCTGTACATCATCGTGGCGACGTTTGCGCTGTTCCAGGTGAACTGGGGTAATCCGCTGGCAACGGCGCTAGTCGTGCTGCTGTTTTGTCTGGTAGCGGCAGCGGCAGCGATGCTTGTCGGGTCGCTGTTTCGCAACGACGCCCAGGCGTCAGGTATTGGCATCGGTGCGGGGCTGGTACTGGCGGCACTGGGTGGCTCAATGGTGCCATTGGAAATATTCCCTGACGTGATGAAACCCGTCGCGCTGTTGACACCGCATGCGTGGGCGAATTCGGCGATGGCCGAAATCGTTCGACGCGGCGGGGATGTCACGTCGGTTGCAACCGAGTTGGCGGTGCTGGCCACCTATGCGGTCGTGCTGTTTATGTTGGCGTCATGGGCGCTGCGTCGGGCATTGACACGTTGACTGCTGTAGCCGTGCGGCCACTTCCGGTGGCTGCCAGTCGGCCACACTAAAGGGTCTCAGCCAGTCAGCCACGTGGCAACGCGTTACCGTATGGTAACGCTTAAGCCGTGCTGTCACCGGATCACTCGCAAGCTCGCAAGCGCAGAGATGCTTGCCGTTCGTCTCGCGGGTGATCGGTAGGCATGTCATCGGCCAAACTACGGCACGTGAACTGTCCTTGAACGCAATCACCAGCGTTGAAGCATTGACGCACCACCCGCCAAAAAGACCTGTTGGCCATTCAGGCCCGCGGTTTAAACGCTGGCCGGATTCTTGGCGCGGCAGTGGCAAAAAAACGGGGCGTGACTTCCGGCCAAGTGGGATGCCTCCACCAGTCTGTCAGACTCATACGGGTATGCATGTGGGAGTGAACGGGGGAAAAATTAGCCGCGAAAGCGACGTAACCGCAGCGAGTTTGCCACCACCGACACGCTCGACATCGCCATTGCGGCACCGGCAATCATCGGATTTAGCCGGCCAGCTGCCGCCAGTGGGATCGCTGCGCTGTTGTAAACAAACGCCCAGAACAGGTTTTGTTTGATCAGCCGGTTAGTGCGCCGTGCCAGTCTGATGGCGGTACCCACCAAAGTTGTGGCGGATCCGAGCAGGGTGATGTCGGCCGATTCGATTGCAACGTCTGTGCCACTACCAAGAGCGATGCCGACGTTTGCTTGCACCAGAGCAGGGGCGTCGTTGACGCCGTCACCAACCATCGCGACGTTTCGGCCGGCATCTTGGAGGCGTAAAATTTCGGCCTGTTTTTGGTCGGGAAGGACCCCGGCGATCACCGTATCGATATTGAGTGCCGATGCGACCGTACGGGCGGTTGCTTCGTTATCGCCAGTGAGCATCACCACCTGCATGCCAAGTTGATGCAACTCTGCGACTGCTTGGCGGGCATCGGTTTTTACCGTGTCAGCGATGGCGATGGTGCCAATCACGTTCCCATCGACACCAACAACGACGACCGTGTTGCCGGCGTCTTGCCGTCGGGTGATTACTTTGGAAAGTTCCGTGTCAAGGACGTGGCCTTCAGCGGTAACGAACTGTGGCCGACCTACGGCGACATTGTGGCTTTCAACGGTGCCGCTCACACCCAGCCCAAAATGGGCCATGAAGTTCGTGACGGGAGCAAGCGTGTCACCCAGCTCGTGGGCGGCGGTGACGATGGCTTTGCCAATCGGGTGTTCGGCGTGAGCTTCGACGGCAGCGGCGTAGGCCAGAACGTCAGTAGTGTTTGTGGAGGGGTTTGCAACATCGACGTCAGTAACAGCCATGGTGGCGGTCGTGAGCGTGCCGGTTTTATCAAACACGACCGTGTCGATGTGTTGGGAGCGTTCAAGCATGGCGCTTGATCGGATGAGGATGCCCAGTTGTGCGCCGCGCCCCATGCCGGTCATGGTTGCCATGGGGGTGGCCAATCCAAGGGCGCACGGGCAGGCGATGATGAGTACGGCAACCGCTGCGGTTAAGGCTTTGCCGGTGTCATCGCCAAGCGTGTACCAGCCGATAAAAGTTGCCAGGGCGATCATGATGACGGTTGGTACAAAGACGCCAGATACTTGATCTGCAAGCCGTTGGATTCGTGATTTGCCGGCTTGGGCGGCGGCGACCAGCCCAACGATGCGTGCGATGACCGTGTCGGAGCCCACTGCGGTGGCAGTGAACGTCAGCATCCCGTAGGTGTTAATGGTTGCGGCGGTTACTTCGTCACCAACGGTTTTTTCGACAGGCACGGATTCGCCGGTGAGCATCGATTCGTCAACGGATGACGCACCGTCGGTGACGGTGCCGTCCACCGGAATTTTTTCGCCTGGCCGTACCCGCAGGATGTCGCCGAGGCGGACGTCTTCGACCGGGATTTCGCTTTCCGTTCCGTCGCGTACGACGCGGGCCTGTTTGGCGCCAAGTTCTAACAGGGCACGCATGGCTTGTCCGGCGTTGGCTTTCGCGCGTGCTTCCAGGTAGCGGCCAAACACAAGAAAGGCGATGACGACAACTTGGGCTTCGAAGTAGAGGTCGTGTCCGCCGGTGAGTACTTGTACGGTCGAGTACAGGTATGCCGACATGGTGCCAAGGGCAATCAGCGTGTCCATGCTGACGCTGCGATACCGGGCCCGTTTGGCGGCTTCAGTCAAAAATGGCAAACCGATGTAAAACTGTACGCCGGTTGCCAACCCAAGCTGGGCGTAACGCACCCACGGGGTCATGGTTGCCCAGTCGTGCACCAGCATGGTGGCAAGTAGCAGTAAGGCGGGCAGCGCAACGAGGCTTAGACGCCGGCCCCACATGCGGCGTAAGCCCAGTTCTTCATCGACCGTGCCGATCGTTTGCGATTGGCCGTCGCTATGTATTTCGCTGACCGTGTAGCCAGCAGTTGTGACTGCCTGTCGAACTTTGTCTAAGACGTTTAGCGGCGCGAGAAATGTTGCCGTGTGGGTGGCCAAGTTCACGCGTACGTCATCGACTTCGTCTAGTGCGCTAAGGGCCTTGTCGACCCGTGCGACACACGAGCCACACGTCATGCCTTCAATTGACACGGTGTGTTCGCGTTGTGCGGTGTCGTTGAGCACCAGCGTGTAGCCGGCGGTTTTTACCGCGTCGGCGAGTTCTAGTTCTTTGACGCTTGCGTCAACGTGAAGGTTCACTTGGCCGGTGGCATAGTTCACCGACACGTCGCTCACACCTGGCTGTTGGTTGAGGCTTCGCTCAACCCGGGCGGCGCACGATCCGCACGTCATACCGGTGACGGTGAACTGTAACGCGCGACTGACGTCGATTTTGGGTTCAGTGTCTGGTTGCTGGGAAGGCATGCGGCGACCTTCAGTGGGTAAGTGTGTCGGGATGTCATCAGGGTATGGCAAGAGCGTGACTACACCACGTGTCAAGTGGTGCGGCGAGCTGTGCTAACGTCACCCCTTATTGCGAATAGTTCGCAATAAGGTACTTTGTCGAGTGGTCATGCTCACTCACCTCGCTGCCCTCACACCCGCCTTGTTCTGTGCCTAAGCGTCACATTAAGGAGTTCCTATCATGAATCACTTCATCGGCGTGGCCACGCTCGCGGTGGCACTTGTCGCGCTTGGTACAACTGCAGCGTTCGCCCACACAAGCCAAACCCAGGAGCGCGACGTAACAGACTACGCCGATCCGGTGCTGTTTGACGGCGAAGTCAACACTGACTGCAGCGTTGTCGGCACCGACATGATCTTGTGGGAACTGACGGGAAGCAACGGTGTAACTTACGCTGAACTTCATGTTGACCAACCGGAGGCAAGCGTGACCACTCGCACTGCCGCCCCCTATATTTGGGTTACCCCCCGTTACGCCATGGATCTCATCGACGCGGATGTCGACCGAATTGTCGGTGACATTGACCCGTCTGCACGCCTGATCGCAACCATCTGTGATGTAGCCGACACGAACGACACGAACACAGCCACCCCGTTGCTGCCGGTCGCAACCGGCATTGCTGGCGCCGCACTTGGCATGATTGCCGGCCGTCGCCTTACCGGGTCACGTAAGACATCATGACCACATCCGCCCAACCGATGGTGGCGATCGAACTTACGCACGCCACGATCGGTTATGGCCACATGCCGGTACTGTCAAACGTCACGTTGAACGTTCGGGCAGGCGAATTTGTCGGAATCGTTGGCCCCTCTGGTGCCGGCAAAACCACGCTTCTAAAACTGTTTACTGGCGGAGCAGATCTGATCGAGGGACGCTTCACCCTCAACGGCGAAACGCCGCGTAGACACAAAACGGCGCGAAACACGGCTGTTGCGTACGTCCCGCAGCTTGACCGCATCGACCCAAGTTTTCCCCTCACCGCAAAAGAGGTGGTGTTGCTCGGTGGTGCCGCCAACAGCCGCAAGGTGCCGTGGTTTAGTCGCACCGAACAGCTGCGGGCCACGAGCCTGCTTGAACGTCTGGGCATTAAAGAGCTTGCGTATCGTCGGGTGAGTGAACTTTCGGGTGGTCAACGCCAACGCATGTTTGTTGCCCGTGCACTGTTTCACGACTGTTCGGTGCTGCTGCTTGACGAACCGACCTCTGGAGTTGATTTGGCGACCCGCGCAGAGATGTTGCAACTGTTGGGTGAACTTCACCATGACGGACTGACGGTGCTTCTCACCACCCACGATCTCAATTTTGTTGCCGCACATCTGCCCCGCATCGTCTGTGTCAACGGCACCGTCACGGCGGATGGCAAACCGGGCGAGATTCTCAGCGTCGATGTGTTGCAACGCACGTTTGGACATACCCTCACGGTGCTTAACATCAACGACCGGCCAGTCGTGATCGATCCTAAACGGATCGAACTTCACTCGGCGTTAGCCCACCAAACACCCGTTGCTCCTGATGTGACTGCTCTGTAATGCGTGAACTTCTGCTCACCCCGCTTGGCTACCAGTTTTTTCAACGTGCCCTCGTTGCCGGAATCGTGATTGGGGCGTTGTGTGGCGCAATGAGCGTGCCAGTGACGTTACGGCGCATGAGTTACATCGGCCATGGCCTGGCCCATAGCGTGATTGGCGGGGTTGCAATTGGGGTGGCGTTTGGCGTGAATTTGTATATCGGCGCCACCGTTGCCACAGTGACTGCTGCCTTACTCATCGATCGGGTGAGCCGGCGAGCCGGGGTACATATTGACGCGGCCATTGGCATTGTTACGACTGCAGCGTTTGCGCTTGGCATTGTCGTACTGGCACTTGTGCCTTCGCAAATAAACCTTGAAGCGGTGCTGTTTGGCAATCTGCTTGGCGTCACCCAAGGCGACTTGACGCTGGCGGGCACCGTCTCGGCCGTCACCGTAACAATCCTGTTCGTTGGATATAAGCGAGGCATTTTTACGTTGTTTGATGAAGATGTTGCTCGCGCTCATGGGGTGAATGTCAACGCCACGATCCTCACCATCAACCTGTTGACTGCCGCAGTCGTCGTCGCGTCTGTACGGGTCCTTGGCGCGTTGCTGATTGCCGCTGCGATCGTGCTGCCGGCAGCTACCGCACAGCTTGTCACCCGCCGATTTGCGTCCTTTAGCCTGCTTGCGGTCGCCACCGGAACGGTCACTGCGATCATCGGGTTGTACGCGTCGTTTCATTTCGACATTCCAAGTGGCCCGGCGGTGGTGTTGGCCGGCACAGTGCTGTTCACGCTGGCTTATGTAGCCGGTGCGCGCAACTCGCTGAAGGCCAGCCGATGATCGCCCGTCACGCCACAGCGTTACTGCTCGTTACGGTCATGGCAGCCGGTTGCGTTGCCGCGCCTGACACGCCAGACACAAGCAGTGACGCCACACTCACCGTCATCGCCATGCTCGATCCGATCAGTGACTTGGTGCAACAGATTGGTGGTGCACGCGTTGAGGTGCGTTCGCTGGTTCCTTCCGGTAGTGATGCACACACGTATGCGCCCCGGCCGCGTGATGCGTTGCGCTTAAGCCAAGCCGACATGTATGTGGATGTCGGTTTAGGGTTGAACGACGCGGCGTTAAACCTGGCAAACGCGAACATGTCAGATGAAAGCCGGATCGTGCTGATTGGTGAGGCACTGCCGCGCGCCCAACTGATTCACGATCATGACGACGGCAGGGGCAACTTTGGGCCAAATCCGCATATTTGGACGTCAGTGGCCAACGTCCAAGCGGCCGTGCCGGTGATTCGTGACGCGCTCATCGCGGTTGATCCTGCCGGCATCGACCTCTATTCGGCCAATAGTGACATGGTGTTGGCGTCGCTTGACGATCTTGATCAGACGATTCGTGGTGCTGTGGCGACGATCCCTCAAAACCAGCGGGCACTCGTGACGTTTCATGATGCCTGGACATATTTTGCCCGCGACTATGACCTGACCTATGCCGTTGCTGTGCAGGGACGTAACTATGCCGACCCGTCCGCGTTAGCGGTACGCAACCTGATCGATCAGATCGACATGCTTGGGGTTGTCGCTGTGTTTGGCAGTGCCGAGTTTCCTTCCGATGTGTTGGCCGTGATCGCTGAAGAAACTGGCGCTACTTACATCACTGGCCTTGCCGACGATATGTTTCCAGCAGAACTTTCTGATGAGCCGTCGTTTCAGGCGTTGATGCGCTACAACGCACGGGTCATCATCGGCGGTCTTGGTGGTGACACGGCTCTGCTCGACTAACACGTCATGTTCGCTCGTGCGAGCCAAGGCCGTATCGGGCCAGACTTACCCCCATCGCTGCTGGTCTGTGACAAGAAACAAGAAACGTGGGATGACGCTCGACGCGGGCAGTAGCTGTTCACGCGGCCGCACTAGCCATTCCCTTTCGTCGACTGGCAGATCACAGCCCAGCAAACTCCGCGTAAAACAACTAGCTACCGCTCAGGGCTGCTAACGCGTCGTTGGCATGCCGACGCATGCGAATCTCATCACGAAGCACATGCGTCACGGTCAATTGGGCATCAAGCACAAAGATGTGACGGGCGTAGCGAATCGACCAGATCCGTTTCGTGCCGAATGCTTTGGCAACCGTCCCGTCGGTGTCTGCGATCAACGGAAAATCAAAATTATTCTTCGCGGCAAATTTCGCTTGCGTGTCGATCTTGTCGCAGCTCACCCCCACCCGCACAGCCCCGGCCGCCTCAAATTCAGCTGACAGGTTCCGAAAGTTGCAGGCATGAGCGGTGCAGCCGCCCGAAAACGCTTTCGGGTAGAAAAAGACGACCAGCCGCTGTCCGTTAGCCAGTTGAGACAATGTGGTTGGTTCACCGGTGTCAAGCCGCACCGTCAAATCAGCCATTGTGGTTCCTACCGACACCGACATCACAGCTCCCTTTTTTACAAATCACAGGCATACACCGCGGTATCGGCGGCGACCGACCGACCGCCGCACGTCGCCAACTAGCCGCTGTACCCTGCGCCGGCATGCCTTCGTTGCGAACCAGCCAGCTGACTGCAGCATGCGCGCCACTTGGCACCAAAGCGTGGGGTTTGCATCCCCGCCGTAACGAACGCATTCCGGTAAGGAGCGGCCTGTGAACCTAGAACAGTTGGGCCTGTTTGGGGTGTTTCTTGGCGGTGCTATCCCTTGGCTTGAAGCCGTCACGGTGATCCCGGCAGGGCTGCTTTTTGGTCTGCCACCGATCGCCGTCGTCGTGCTCGCAGTTGTCGGCAATCTCATCACCGTCGCTATCGCAACCTATTTTGGTGCCGAGATCCGTCGGCGTGTCCAACTACGCCGTCAGCAGCGTGGTGAAACTCATGTGAGTAAACGTGATGGGCGTGCCGTGAACGTTGCCCGCCGTTTTGGTTTACCGGGCCTTGCAATCCTTGGTCCGCTTGGGATTGGCACCCAGCTAGCCGCTATCGCTGCGATTGGTCTTGGGTTTTCGGCCAAGCGCACGTTCGTTTGGATCGGTGCAGCAACTATCGGCTGGTCGGCGGTGATTACTGTCTTGACTATCCAGGGGATGGGGTTGGCCGGTCTTAACGTTTAAACCACGCCAAAGGCGAGCATGGCGTTGGCTACGCGACGAAAACCGGCAATGTTGGCGCCATGCACGTAGTCGCCGGGCGTACCGTAATCCTCAGCAGTGCGGTAACACAGATTGTGGATGTCATGCATGATCTGGCCGAGTCGTTCTTCAGTCCGGGCAAAAGTCCAACTGTCGCGGCTCGCATTTTGCTGCATTTCAAGGGCGCTGGTGGCAACCCCGCCGGCGTTGGCGGCTTTGCCGGGACCAAACAGCACGCCGCGCTGCTGAAACACGCGAATGCCTTCAGGGGTAGTTGGCATGTTGGCGCCCTCAGCGACTGCGATGCAACCGTTGTCAGCGAGCGTTTTGGCATCTTTGCCGGTGAGTTCGTTCTGGGTTGCGCAAGGCATCGCAAGTTCGCACGGAATGTCCCACACGACACCGTGTTCACGAAACGTTGCGTTTGGCCGTTGGCGGGCATATTCGACAAGACGTTGCCGTTTTACTTCTTTCACGTCTTTCAACAGTGCCAGATCGATGCCGTCTGGATCGTGGACTGAACCTGACGAGTCGGAACAGGCAACAACATGTGCCCCAAACTGTTGGGCTTTCTCAATGGCATAGATCGCGACGTTGCCTGAACCCGATACGACACAGGTACGGTCAGCAAATTCGGTGTCGATGACGTCAAGCATCTCTTTTATAAAGAAGGCGGTGCCATATCCGGTCGCTTCGGTACGGACCAGCGCGCCACCCCAAGCCACACCTTTGCCCGTCAAGACACCAGACTCGTAGCGATTCGTGATGCGTTTGTACTGGCCGAACAGGTAGCCGATTTCGCGTTGGCCAACACCGATGTCGCCGGCCGGCACGTCAGTGTATTCGCCCAAATGCCGGTACAGCTCGGTCATGAAACTTTGACAGAACCGCATGACTTCGTCGTCGCTGCGACCGTGCGGGTCAAAGTCGGATCCGCCTTTACCGCCACCAATCGGCATGCCCGTCAACGCGTTTTTAAAAATCTGTTCGAAACCTAAAAATTTGACGATGCCAAGGTTTACAGACGGGTGGAACCGTAACCCGCCCTTGTAAGGGCCTAGGGACGAGTTGAACTCGACGCGAAATCCGCGGTTGATCTGTACGACCCCTTGGTCGTCTACCCAAGGGACCCGAAAAATGATTTGGCGTTCCGGTTCACAAAGCCGTTCGATCACACGTCGTTCAAGCATCTGTGGATGTTTCGCAACGACTGGGCCCAGCGAGACAAGGACTTCTCGGGCCGCCTGATGAAATTCGGTTTCACCGAGGTTACGCCGGATGATCGTGTCAAACAGCGGCTCAATTTTCTCGTCCAGGAGATCCTGCGTCATCGCCACACCTTTAACTGTTGATAGGACAGGCGCGCGCAAACAGACGTGCGAGGACGCGCCGCCCAACGGGCTTTCTCGCAAGCGAGCGCAGCATAGGGTGTTCGCCGCCTCACTGCCCTTTTTTGCCGATCAGGCGTCAGTAATATCGATCAAAACTTTGCCAACAGCCGCCTGTTCGACCGCTTCATGCGCCTGCCAAGTAGCTGCCAACGGGTAATGGTGTTCGGGCAGTACCGACACGACACCAGCATTCAACAGTGCCGTCACATCAGTGATGCCCTGATCAAGCAGCGGTTGTGGCAGGTGATACACCAGCATGAATTTTAAGGTCACGAGCGCGCCCATCAACGGCCGGATGTAAAGCGCTTCAGGCACGTTGTCTGACGCGTAGGTCACCACCTGGGCAAACGGATTCAACACCGGTAGGATCGCATCCAAGTTTTGCGCTAGTGCAACTTCAACCACCCGGTCGATGCCGTCAGGGGCTGCGGACCGCAGCGCTTCAGTGACGTCTCCGTGCCGATAGTTCACGATGTGATGGGCCCCGGCAAGGCGTGCCAGTTCTGCTTTTTCATCTGAACTTACGGTCGCAATCACCTGAGCGCCGTGCGCTACCGCAAGCTGAATGGCAGCATTACCCACTGCACCTGCACCACCGGTGACAAGCACCGTCTTGCCGTCAACCGGGCCACCTGCAAACAGACAGTAGTGCGCGGTCAGATACGGGATACCAAGCCCTGCCCCGCGAGCAAACGACACATGATCGGCAAGCGGTACCGCCTGGATGGAAGGCAAACACACGTATTCGGCGGCCGTACCATCAGCCCGGTTAAACGCTGCGTGATACACCCACACACGTTCACCGACACGTGCCGGATCGACCTGCTCACCGACTGCATCAATCACCCCGGCACCGTCTTGGTTGGGGATCTGGTAAGCAAACGGCAGCGCGTCGGTGCGGCTGCGTGACTTAAAGTCGGTCGGGTTTACGCCCGACACGACCATGCGGACACGAACTTCGCCGGCTTTCGGTGTCGGATCGTCCAATGTCACCAGTTCAAGCACCGTTTTGGCTTCACCCGGTTGCCGGTACACAACTGCACGCATCAACTGATCCTTTATCCCCAAACGTTTAAGACGGTGACGACCATCTCACAGGACACGGCATCAACCTACAGTGAAGTGTGGAGTTATGCCGGCCTAGCCAATGCCGGCAAACAGGCACGTCTCGTCTGGTTCGACCCACACGTCACTGCGCAACAGATAGAACCCTTCATAGGGGTATGCGCTGCGTTCGCGGTCGCGTGGCACCGCAAACCAGATCCCGTCTGGATCGACCTGGGTTTGGTGGGCCAAAAGCGCCTGGTCGCGGCGGGCAAACCAGTCGGCACAGTCAATGCGCGTATCTGGCGGTGGCCCAAATGCTCGATCGCTGCGCTTTTCGAGCCATTCGGTAAACGGACTCTCGCCCTCAATGACCGCATGTAACGCCATGATCCGTTCGAACGTGAACGTCGTGGCCGCATACACCTTGGTGACCCGCCAACCGTCGCCATCGTCTGAGGCGGCTTCGGCGAGTTCGAGTGCCCGCATGCTCACCAGATAGGTCATGATGTGATCGGGATGCGGATAGCCGCCGTTTTCGGGGTAGGTGACGACTACCTGAGGACGTTCTTGACGGATGAGTTGCGCCAGTTTGCCTGCGACCGTGTCGATGTCGGCCCGTGCAAACGAGTCGTCACGTACGTCGGCTGGGTCTTCATGCCAGCCTGAATCACGTTCGTTCAACGTGTACGTTGCGGCAAAGCCGATTGCAGCTACTGACTTGGCAAGTTCGCGGCTACGCACAACTACCACCGGGTCGTCACCGAACGTGGCGTTTGGATTCAGCAGGTCACCGGCGGCACCGTCGGTAAACGTGACAAGGGTGACCCGTGCCCCGTCGTCAACATATTTTGCGGCGGTTGCGGCACCTTTGGATGCTTCATCATCAGGATGGGCATGCAAAAACATCAGGCGTTTTGCGGGCAGATCAGTCATCACACTCACACATCGTTGGCGTGGCGACGTTGCCACGCGGCTTCCAGTTTCGCGCTGGCCGGTCCGGCCATAAGCGTTTCAAGTTCCATCTCAACCATCGCTGCGGCTTGATGCACGTCAGCACCAAAGCCGGTCAGCCGCACAATCATCGGATAGCCCGGATAGCTGCCAAGCTTCACGTGGGGAAATGCGCTAATAAGCCGCGAAAACACCGCATTTAACGCCGATTCGGGCAGGCGATGCTGAATTTCGACAACTGTTGGGAGCGGATTGACCCCTGCCAGCAGGCGGGGGCCGACGGTTTCGGTCATGATGGAGCGAAATTCGCGGGGCACACCGGGCAAGATCGCCAGCGTGACACCATCGTCTGCGCAGCCGCCATCCATGTCAACGAGCACGGCCGGCAGCCAGCCGTCTTCCCGAAATACGAGCCGTGCACCTTCGGGAATTTCTGCCATGCGATACATGTGGCCGGCGAACGCCGTGTCTACCTCAAGACCGTTTTCGCGACTCCAGTCAAGCGCCTGTTCGACCCGGGCCGACATGGTCTCGTTGCGCACAACGTCACGGCCAAGGCTTGCAGCAATCGCCGTGTAGGTGATGTCATCTGGGGTAGAACCGATTCCTCCAGAGGTGACGATCAGACGTGGCCGTTGGCGGGAAAGTTCGGTTGTTAATGCCTCATCGATGGCGTCAAAGTCATCCGCGACAACATGAATCCGTTCGAAGGGCACCCCATAGTCGCGTAAAACTTCAGCGAGCCACGGTGAGTTTGCGTCAGCGACATATCCGCCCAGCAGTTCGTCACCGATGACGATCATCGAAGCGCGGAGCATCGCCGTCCTTTAATCGTGTAGGTGATTTGTGGGCGCGACCATGAAGCGTACTTGTTTGCGAGTGGTAGCGTGCGCCCATGCTTGCATCTGACGACGCTCGAACCGACGTTATTCTGGCCGCCGCAACCGTCATCTTCGGCGCAAATCTGCGTGCCTTCATTGTCAGTTTCGCTTGGTATCCGCAGGCGGTTACGCCAAGACGACTCCTTGACGTCATCTGGGTGATCGCAGTTACCGCTTTGGTGCCGTTACTGCTGGCACGCCATCGCGGTGACAACCGGGCAGCGTTTGGTGTGCGTGGGGCCGGAATTTTTCGTGAACCGGCGCTGCTAATCCCCGGTGTTGGGGTGATTGCGGTCACGTTCCTGCTGCTGCCAAATGTGCTTACTACCCCACAGGCAGTGTTTGGGCGGGCCACATCGGCGTTGGGGTTGATCGAAACGGTTGTGCTTGCGCTCGGCGCGTTTTTGCTGATCACCTTCTTGTCGGTACGTGCCAAAGACGCCTATCCGCGTTCGCCCGACATGCCGTTAAAACAGCTGGTCCGCACCGGCGGGGTGATTGCCATTGCCGTCACGTTCGTGTTTGGGTTGTTGCGAGCCTTGGGCTCGCGCCCGACGGGCACGACGATCATGTTTGCACTCGTCTATGCACTCACACTCATGCTTTTGTTGTGGCTGACGGATCGTGCCATCCCGTTTGGAACGACGGTGACACGGGCCAGTATTGTCGCGCCGGTGATTGTGGTAGTGCTGGCTCACCTTTTTTCGACGGGCGGACTGTTTCGCGGGGACTTGTTAACCGGCGGATATCTCGCCGCGATCGCGACCGGCCCGACGTTGCTGCTGGCGGCACGGAGCCATCTACCGCATGGCAGTGTTGCGGTATTGCCCTTGATGATCGCCATTCACCTGTGGCCGACTTGCCTGTCGCCGCTGGCCTTGCCATCAGGCTACTGCTAGCTACACGCGAAAGCGGCGCAGCAGATATGCCCGGGCGGCGGCAACGACACCAGCGCGAGTGAACGGGATGAGCAGCACAAATCCGGCCGCGTCAGTTAAAAATCCCGGTGTGATCAAAAGTGCCGCCCCAACGGCAACAGCGGTACCGTTCACCACCGCAGCGGTTGGTATTTGACGGTGAGCAACCGCGTCGCGAAATGCATAGATCACTCGGCGGCCTTCACGGCGCAGCAGCCACACGCCAGCGACACTGTTTGCCAGCAGCAAACCGACCGTTGGCCACAGGCCAAGCAGTTCGCCCACATACAAGACGATGACGACCTCCACCAAAGGGAGCGTCGCGAACACGATGAAAAGGAGCGCAGGCATGCCCCGATGGTATGCGGCGATTACCGGCGGGCGTAACAGCACCGACGTTGTACTTCTTGAGGGTCTGCATCCGGTGAAACATGCGTTGCGTTTCGGGGCGATCATCACGCATCTGGCGACGTGGGATCGTGCCGGGCTTGCAAGCCTTGCCACAGCCCTTGCGCCAGACGTTAAAGAAACGCTGCTCGCACTGGCTGTTGACGTGCCGCTTGCCGATGCGAGCCTGCTTGCCCCCAAAGGAGTGCCATCACCGGTGATCGGTGTGGCAGCACGGCCGATCGTCACCGTCAACGACGTGTTGGGTGCAACCGGACCGGTGATCGTGTGCGAAAATCCGCGCCATTTCGGCAATGTTGGGGCGGTGATTCGGGTGGCTGCTGCAGCCGGCGCAGGTGGCGTACTGATTGTGGGTGATGCTGACCCGTGGCATCCAACGGCAGTTCGTGCCGCGGCAGGTTTACAGTTTGCGCTGCCGGTTGCCCGCTGTGACGAACTGCCCGAAACGAACCGGCCGATTGTGGCGCTTGACGGTGCCGGTGAAACGCTTAACCCGGGCATGCTCGACGATGCGGTGCTGCTGGTGGTTGGCACCGAGCGGGCCGGTGTGACCCAGACGTTGCGTGATCGGGCGGTACAAACGGTGGCGTTACCGATGCGACCGGGCGTGTCGAGTCTTAATTTAGCAACGGCAGTGGCGGCAGCGCTGTATCGAGGTCGATGACGTCAGGATCGGGCCGGTGAAACTCGTCACGTAACACGGCAAAGGACGGGGTGCCAAACGACAGCAGGCGCTGATGGAACGCTTCGGCATCAAAGCCGGTTCCGAGTCGGTCTTCTTCGCTGGTACGAAGATCGACCAGTTCTTCACGTCCAACGAAGTAGCTCGAGAGCTGCCCGGATGTGATTTTGGCACGCAACAGTTTCGCTCGTGCTTCTTCATGCGATTGAAAGCCGGTGTGGCGCAACAGTCGGAGTGCTTCGGCATCATCAAGTTCGCCGGCATGTAACCCCACATCAAGGAGGGCATTCATAGCGACCCGAAGTTCCGATTTGCGTTGGGTGAGCCAAAACGCGGGCGCATCAGCTGCGCCGAAACCATGTTCGGCAAACAGCCGTTCGGCATACACCGCCCATCCTTCAGCAAACACGGGCCGGCTCAAAATACGTCGGGCGACACGCGGATGACGATACGCATGTTCAAGTTGCGTGAAATGGCCCGGATACACCTCGTGGATCACCAGCAGCATCAACTCGTGCCGATCATAGGTGTGGTCTTTATCGAGATGAAAGATGCCGCCGCGACGCGCGCCAAGCGGCGGGTTGGGGGCATACATGGCATGTGCCAGACCCCGCAGGTGCGCCGGCACATTCGCTGTCGTCAGCGTGTCGGGATGGGGCAGTGACATAAAACCAAGCGTTTCGCTAAATGCCCGGGTACGCCCAAACGTGTCTTCAAGCACCATCGGCAGCGTGTTGGGTGTCACCAGGTCGTCACTAAGCCGGTTGAAGAGGCGGGTTAACCGCTGACGGACGTCTGTTTCAATGCGTTCGCCGGGAAACAGCTGTGTCCAGTTATCTCCGGCAAATTCATGCAGTTCATCTCTGACGGTGGTGATCAGAGTGCGAGCACGATCTTCGATGGCTTGCGGGTCAAAGGTCGTTCCCAGTGCCGTTTTTAGAGTGACGTCATGCATCTGGGGTCCCAGACGCCACGGGCCGGGTTCTTCATCCCCAAATTCGTCAACTAACGCCGCAAACGCATCCATTGCTTCAGCTGCAACAGCAAAAATTTCATGCTGGTGTGCCGGAAGATCACGCGGCGCACGGTGACGAAGCCACGTCAACATTGCCGGTATCCGCATCAACGCCACTTCGCGGTGGGGCTCAGGTACGGTTTCAAGCTGGCCTGCTGCTGTTTCCAAAAATGCCGGCACCTGCCTGGCGCGTGCCACCAGCGCGTCTTTGCGGTCAGTATTTACCAAGGTGGCAAGCCCAGCCATCACCGTGTCAAGCGCCGCTAGCGGGTCACGTTGCCAACGTGGCCGAAGCGACACATGAAACTGTCGATACAAAATGGTCTGTGCCAGCAGCGTCAAGTCGTTTCGTTCTGGACAGGCGTGTAACACACTGCGGGTTGCTTCCACATCGCCAGCTAACGTCGACAGCGCACGCGCGTAAGCGTCAAGGCCGCTATCGGTAACGTCAGGTAGGCAATCGTCTGCGTCGGTGACACCAAGTTTGGTTGCATCGACTGGATCGTGAGCGATCAAAACGTCGAGGTAACGTGCGATCAGAGCGTCAGGCGCGTAGACGGCTGGCACATCCTCTCCTTATCGCTGCTTCTGTGCGGTATCCTAGGCGGCACAACCGCTGCATGAAGCAGCCAAGCCCGCACGCCTGTGGCCACTGTGACGCAAACCTCACACCGCCCTTTTTCGGGCTACGACGTGCACTTACGTGAAAGACACTTGTGACGAAAACGTTCCGCGAACTTGCGGTAGACACTCAGCTCGCCGACGCACTTGAAGCCAACGGGATCACGCTACCGTTCCCAATCCAAGAAGCCACCCTACCGCTTGCCCTCTCCGGCGCAGACCTGATCGGTCAAGCCCGGACCGGCACCGGCAAGACGTTGGCGTTTGGTATTCCGGTTTTGCAACGCATCGACCCGAGCCGTGATGTCACCCAAGCACTCATTATCGTTCCGACCCGCGAACTGTGCCTGCAGGTCACTGCCGACTTAAAAATCGGTGAACGGCGTGGCATTCGCATCGTCAGCGTCTATGGCGGTGTTGGCTATGACGAACAAACTGCGGCACTTGACGGCGGCGCTCATGTCGTCGTAGGCACCCCGGGACGGCTCCTTGACCTGCTCAACAAAAGAATTTTGCCGCTGGGTGAAGTCACCGAACTGGTGTTAGACGAAGCCGATGAGATGCTCGACATGGGCTTTCTGCCTGATGTTGAACGGCTCATCGAAGCGTGCACCGGCAAAGACCGCCACACGATGCTGTTCTCGGCCACGATGCCGGCAGCGATCGTCACTTTGGGACGCCGCTACCTCAACAAACCGACGTTCACTCGGGCTGAAGCCGAAGACCGTTTTACGGCCCCACAAGTCATTCAGCATTTCTTTTTAGTGCACCGCATGGATAAGCCACGCCTGCTCGCCCGCATCCTGCAAGACCAAGACCGTGGCGGCGTGTTCGTATTTGTCCGTACCAAACACATGGCAGATCGGCTGGTGACAGAACTGTCCGATCTTCGCACCCCGGCTGTTGCCGTCCATGGCGATCTCCGTCAGACCATGCGTGAAAAAAACTTGGACAAGTTTCGTTCCGGCAAAGCAACCGTGTTGGTATGTACCGAAGTTGCCGCCCGCGGCCTTGACATTTCTGGTGTCACCCACGTTGTCAATTACGACTGTCCCGATGACGACAAGATGTATCTGCACCGCATCGGCCGTACCGCACGCGCCGGCGCCAAAGGCACCGCCATCACCTTCGCCGAATACAACGAAGTTGAACGGCTCAGCGTGATCCGCAAAACCGTTGGTGCGCGCGACAACGAACCGGTCGAAGTGTTCTCGACTTCGGCCGTGTTAAGTGAACGTTTCACGCTGCCTGAACTGCGCCCATGGGACAGCGAACCAAAAAACATGCCAGCTGGCGAGGCAAAACCCGCCGCGAGCAAACGTGCTACCAAAACAGATCGGCCGGCGGCCAAACGTGACCAGACAACCCCAAACAGTGACCGGCCAGCGAGACGTCGCCGTGCTCAAGAGTCGACCAAACCGGCAACCGGCACGCCTTCAGTTGACCTGTCCACTCCCCCACCACCCCCGCAAGCAAGAGTCACAGCCACGCCAGCCACAACCACCGATGCGCCGTCAACAGCAACCAACGCAACTGAACCGGCCAAACGTGTACGTACCCGTGCTCGTGTGCAGCAGCCTGTCGTTGAGACACCCAAACAATCCAAACGTGATCCTAAAACGGCTGCGGCTGACAAAACGGACGCATCCGACGACGCACCAGCACTTTCGAGTAAGCCAAAACCGGCTCCACAGGTGCCTACCCCACGTGCCACGCACTCTGGCCAGGCTGAAACTTCGGTAACGCAACCGCCTCAAGACATTCCAGCTGACACGACCACTCAAGCGGTCAGTGACGTCACAGACAGCGCTGACATGACCGAGGTGACAGAGGTCGGGCAGGCTCGTTCGCCACGCACACGTGCCGCCCGCCCAACTGCACCGCATAATCCGTCGAAAACACCTGAGGCGTCATCGACCCCACCGAGCACCGACCCGCTCGTCTTGGTGCGCGGCAGCGGCGTGCCACGCACAGCGCGACGTGTTGTGGTGGATTATCTGCCCTAGGTGTCAGCTGCCCTAGCGGTCGCGCGCAGCTAGCGGGCAAGCAGTCCAAGGCGTGCTGCTTCAGCAACCGCACCAGCACGGTTACGCACCCCAAGTTTGTCGTACAGTTCTTGAGCGTAGGCTTTAACGGTGCGTTCGGTAACGTCAAGTTCTCGACCAATGGCCGCGTTGGTCAACCCTTGAGCCATCAGTTCAAGTACTTGGGTTTGGCGGGCGGACAGTTTGGGGCCATGCATGATCTTGGGCACGTCAAACACGATCGTGTCATCGGCGTCGGCACGCACCTGAGTCGGGTCGATGAACGTCACACTCAACGGACCAAAACTCACCGTGTCTCCGGTGTCAAGCATCCGCGGTCCGGTGATGAGTTCCCCGTTGCGGCGTGTACCAGCTGAAGACCCAAGGTCCATGATGATTACGGCCGTGCCTTCACGGCGAATTTCGGCATGCACGCGCGATACCCGAGGGTCATCAATCACGTACGTGTTGTCGCCGCGTCGCCCGATCGTGCCAACATCTTGGGTGAGCGCGATAACCGTGCCGTCGCCAAATTGCAGGCTCGGCGTGGGCACAATCTTTTGAGCTTTCTGAGTCATGAGGCAGCCTCCGCATGTAAGCGTGACAGATCCGCAGTCGCTTGGCTACTTGTGTGCGTGGGCTTGTAACTGTTCGACAACCGTGCGTGGCGTGCTGGCATCACCTAACGAAACGTCTTTAGCTTGCCCGTGATAGTCCGACCCGGCAACCGCTAGCAGTTTAAAGTATCGGGCGAACTCTCGATAGGTGGCCATCTGAGCGCGCGAATGTGCCGGATGAGTGGCTTCTATCCCGTGAAGTCCTGCTTCAACCATCGAGGCAACCTGGGTCCGCGTGAGTCCGTCTGGACCGTATAACCCCGGATGGGCCAGCACTGCTGCGCCGCCGCTGGCACGAATCAACGTCACTGCTTCAACGGGATGCAGCGCATACTTTGGCACGTAACACGGCCCGTCATCTGCCAGGTAGCGGTCAAACACATCACGTAGATCGCTTGCGGCGCCCACATCCACCACAGCTTGAGCGATGTGGGGCCGGCCGATCGGTGCACCTCGAGCGTGAGCTTCGACCGCTTCGAAGGTGATCGGGATATCCAGAGCGTTGAATTTTTCAACGATCAGTTGTGCCCGATTGAAACGCTCATTGCGCAACCGGGCCAGTTCTTCAACCAGCGGCGGATACGAAAAATCGGGGTAGTACGCCAGCACATGCACCGAAAGGCCAGCAAGTTCGGCCGAAAATTCGGTGCCTGGCACCACCAGAAATTTCTCGTCTGCCGCAGCTTCAGCGGCAGCGATGCCATCCCCAGTGTCATGGTCAGTGATCGCGATACCGGCAAGCCCACGACGTTTCGCCTCGGCGATGTTTTCTTCCGGGGTTGTTGTGCCATCTGAAAACACCGTATGCGTGTGCATGTCGATGCGCGGTTCTTTGACCATGCTCACCTTTCTGGTTACGGGTGCGTACAAAAAGCCTAGCCAGAGACGCTAGGCTTAACCCCGTTCGACTGGTCCGTTGGAAGAAGGCCGGCAATGTCACGCGTGAAACTGCTCTCCGGGATGGCTTACGACATCGCGACGTACGAAGAAACCGGGATCGCTGATCCGGTGTTGAAGGTGTTCGGCGAATTTCCGGCACCGTGCGAACCGTTTGCGGTGAACCGGGTCTATAAGGGCCCGCAAGGTCAGTATGAAGAAGTGGTCGTGATTGCTGCCCCGTCCGGGACGGTCATTTTCGAATCTTTGCCACGCCTCATCGAACTGCGCGGCGAAATGTTTGAAGACCTGTTCGCCGACAAGTTCAACCCCAAAGTGACTATCACTGCCAGTGACGAACACACGTTGGCGCTGTATCTCGACGGCAATCTGGAAGCTCAAGTGCCGCTGTTTATCGACGCGCCCCACTCGCCTTCCAGTTTTGGGGCAACCTTGGATGCGGCCGAAACTGCGTTGAAAAAAGGTTCAATCTGCTGGTTGACGATCCCTCAACCTAAGGGTGAACCGGTTGTTCGTCCGGCCTGGTATGTGCAGCAAGGAAAGCAGCTGTTTGTGCTCAAAGGCGCCGACGAACAAGAACTACCCAACCTTGAGAACGTTGCGAGCGTGCTGCTCACCGTCAAATCTAAAGACATCAAAGCAACGATTGGCGCGTTCAACGCGGCCGTTCGGGTCGTGACAGACGAAGACGAGTTTGAGCGGATCGCAGCGCTTGGCCTTGGAACCCGCCTAAACTTAAGCGACGGTGAAGCCGCTCTGCAGCGTTGGCGTGACACCTGCACGCTGGTAGAACTCACTCCAGCTGGCTAACCATCACGTGCCACAGGGGTGTTTCCACCAGACGGTTCGGTCGGTTCGTTTCGATGTCTGCGCCGCCACACGAGCCACACTGCACCGCCGACGAGCGTGAAGGCCATAAGGACGGCAGTAAGCGCGCCGTCAGTGTGACGTGCCGGCGCAACGGTCACGTTCAGCATTACTGGTTCGTTCACCGCTAGGCGCCAGCGGACCTGCTTGGTGTCGGCTTCGTCGGCGTTATGGCTCACAATCTCACCGTCAACGCGGACGGTGAACCACACGGTCACATCGCGAGCGATCTGTTCAGCAATGAGCTCTGCCGGTAACCCAAGCGCAACTCCGTCAAGCAGGACGCCTTGGGTGGTCGGTGGGGTAAACAGGGCCGTGCCGGTTAACGTGCGAAGGTCGTCGTCTTTTTCGACTGCGACGTCAAACACCAGTCCAACGTCCGTGTCGCGAATGCCACTTGACAAGCTGGCCAATACGTCGGCGATCTCGGTGATCTTCACGCCGTCACGGCTCAACCCAAGACGCAACAGACCACTGTCGTCAACATGGCGTTCAAGCTGCCAGTCAAACTCGCGAACTTGCGCAAACGCGGCGAACGGGTCGACACCAAGCGCATCAAGGCGGCGTGCCAGTGACGCGTCAAAGCCGGCAGATACGGTCACATCGGCCGTGTCATTGGTGCGAAATGCCACTGTCGTGTCGACATCGACGCGGCATCCGGCAGCCAGCACAGCCACGACGATAAGGCCGATGACTGTTCGCGCACACACTTATGTTGACCTTTGCTCTCGCCAAAAAATTGGCGCCTATCTGCCTTAAGGCTACCGGCTTTGATGTACTCGCTACCCTTACAACAAACGTCACTGCTGCGTCACATAAAGGGGACACGGTGCCAACTAAAGACGAGATTCTTGCTGCTCTTGCCACAGTTGAAGATCCGGAGATCAACAAGCCGATCACCGAACTTGGCATGGTTGAAGACATCGCAATTGAAGGCGCCCGCGTCGGGGTAAAAATCAAACTCACCATCCCTGGCTGCCCGCTCAAAGACCGCATCACCACTGACGTCACGCAGGCGCTGATTGTGCTTGACGGCGTCGACGATGTGCAGGTCATCTTTGGCGCCATGACCAACGAAGAACGTCAAGAGCTCTCGAGCCAGCTGCGGGCCGACAAAGGTATGGCCAACCCGGAGATGGAGATTCCGTTTGCTGCCGCAGACTCGAAAACGAAAGTAATTGCGGTCGCCAGCGGCAAAGGCGGGGTCGGCAAATCCACCATCACCGTGAACCTTGCGGCAGCGCTTGCCAAACTGGGCCATCGTGTCGGCGTGCTCGACGCCGACATCTGGGGTTACTCGATTCCTCGCATGTTCGGTGTGTCTGGAAAACCGGTGGCGTTCGATGGCATGGTGATGCCACTGCAAGCCCACGGCTGCAAAGTCATTTCAATCGGATTTTTCACCGATCCAGACCGCTCGGTTATCTGGCGTGGCCCGATGCTGCACCGTGCTTTGCAACAGTTTCTCGGCGACGTCCACTGGGGCGACATCGATTTTCTGGTGTGTGATCTGCCGCCAGGCACCGGCGATATCGCCATTTCGTTGGCACAGATGCTGCCAAACGCCGACATGCTTGTTGTTACTACGCCGCAGCAGGCCGCCCAGAAAGTTGCATTGCGGGCCGGTAAAGCGACCGAACAGACCGGCATGATGGTCAGTGGTGTGATCGAAAACATGGCTGGTTTCACTGATCCGACTAGCGGTGTCACCCACGATATTTTCGGTTCTGGTGGCGGGGACGAACTGGCTGAAGCACTCGGCACAAAACTGGTGGGTCGCATCCCAATCGACCCACGTCTGCGTGAAAGTGCCGACGCTGGTGTGCCGCTCGTCGTGTCTGATCCTGACGCGCCGGCGGCTGCTGCGATCATGCATCTGGCAGCAGAGATCGCCAAACAATCACAGTCGTTGATTGGGCGTTCGTTGCCGCTTAGCGTCTCGTAGTCACACCGCGACTAAGCCCAGCAGCGATCAGCCCAACGCCAGCCCCGGCAATAATGTCACTGGCGTAATGCACCCCAACGCGGATGCGGGACACTCCCACACCAAGCGCGTAGGCACCACACAGCACGTTTGAGATGATGCCAGTACGAGGCATGATGGTTGCGGCAATGGCGGTAGCAACGGCCGTGTGGCCTGACGGCCAGGATGATCCATGCGGGACGGCTACAAGTCGTTCTGCAGTGCTATCGGTGTAGGGTCGGGTGCGTTTGACGAGCGGTTTGACGCTTTGGGCAAGACTCCATGCAGCCAGTCCGCTTACCAGTACGTCACGGGCAAGCGTTTTGCGTCCGGTTGTGAAAAGGAACCCCGCGGCACCACATACCGCATAGGACGACCCAAAATCGCTGGCGATCGCAATCAGCCGATCAAAGTTGCTGGGGTGTGCGGTGAATGCAGCTGTCACCGTCTTGTCAAATTGTTTCGCGCCACCGCGGGTTACGCTCACATAGGATGCGCCGGTGAGGCCAACGCCAAGCAAGCTTGCAACCACCTTCACGTTGCATCCTGATCGGTCGTTGCATTGGGCCGTTTGGGCAGCGGTTTGGCACGGGGTGCGGCTGTGCCGGTGATGTCGCTTCTGAGGCGCTGCACTTCGTCGCGTAGTTCGCGTAGTTCAGCCGAACTGTTCACGCCTTCGCGAAGTTTCTTGACACCACGTCCAAGGGTCCGGCCGGCTTCAGGAAGACGGTCGGGGCCAAACACAAACAGGGCGATCACGAGGATCACCAGCCATTCTTGAATGCCAGGCATGACGCCGCCTTTAGTTAACGTGGCCGTTCGCCAAGTTCTACGGATAAGAAAAGCGTTTCACTGTCCCGCAAAATCGTCAAGACAATGGTGTCACCTGGGCTGCGGCGGCGCACCATCGCCACTAGTTCTGGCATAGAGGCCAGTTCTTCACCGTCTACTTCAATGATGACGTCGCCGACACGTACTCCGCTGAGATCAGCTCCGGAGCCTTCTTGCACCAGTTCGACCACGGCGCCGCGCGGCTGATCTAGTCCCAGTTCGTCAGCACGTGCTTCGCTTATGGTTGTGCCAGAGATGCCTAACAGGGCATGGCGTACAAATCCGTTGGCGATGATCTGGTCGGCCGAAATCACGACCTGTTCGACACTCACAGCGAACCCAACGCCTTGGTTTGCGCCGGTACCGGAAAGAATTGCCGTGTTTATCCCAAGCAGTCGACCGTTGCGGTCAACCAGAGGTCCACCGGAGTTGCCCGGGTTAATGGCCGCGTCGGTTTGAAGCACTGACGGGATAGTCAGGAGTCCTTCACTGGCTGAGGCTTCGATGCGTAGTTCGCGATCAAGGGCCGAAATGATGCCGGCGGATACTGACGCGTCCAACCCGAAGGGTGAGCCGATCGCAATGGCCGTCTCACCAACTTGAATGGGCTCGTCGGCAGGTCGCAGGTTGATGGCGGGCAGGTCGGTGCGGCTGATTTTTAGTACGGCCAGATCGTTTAGCTGATCGCTACCAACGATGCGGGCGTCTAACGCGTCGCCGTTGGCAAGCCGCACGCGTACCTGTTGGGCGCCGTCGATGACGTGGAAGTTGGTGATGATGTAACCGTCAGAGGAGTAGACGACGCCAGAGCCTAAACCGCCGCGTTGGCTCACCTCGCCATTTTGGTTGTTGGTGCGCACATCGACTCGCACTACCGATGGGGTGACGGCTGCGGCGATTGCTGGCACGTTTGCGCCGTCACCGTTGACTTCAATTATTGGTGCGCGCGTGTCGCTGGTGATGACCAGTGGGGCGCCAAATACCAGTGCGGAAAGCACCAGCACGGTGACGGCACCGATCATGCCACCAAGCAGAGCCGAACGAAACGTTGCCGGGCGTGCCAAGGCGAGCGGGGGTGGCGGGACAGTCTCCACCCACGGGCGTAGCCACTCATCACGGTCATACATCACGATCCTTCATTCACTATCAGGGTACGGGACGGCTAGAAGTCTAGAAGTACCGTACCTTGGCGGCGAACTCAACTGCGGGCGCAAGTATGACCGCCAGATAAAACATGCCGGTTGATGCCTGAATTGAACGTCCGCCTTCTCGGGCCAGTTTCACGTTAAAACCGGCAATAAGGGCGATTAACGCCAGCACGCCCAAGCCAAGCACGATCGTCATCGATCCGATGCGAAGAATCGGTGCGAAGGTCATCGCACACTGCTGAAATTCGGGTCCGTCAACCAAGGCTGCGCACGGTGCCGGGTTGCGCCAGCTTAAAAGCACCGATCCGGCGCCAGCAGCGACGGCTGCGACGTTTAGCCAAGCGATACGCACCATGTGCAGATTGGTGAGGCGGCGTTCTACCAGATACCAGTGGCCAAGAATCATCCCGACCCAGATGGCACCCATCAGCACCGACCCTAACGCCAGTTCGGTTACGCCTTGCGCTACCCCGCCGGCACCGCCACGGTCGGCACGGATCGCCGCCAGCGGATAGAACGCCCACACGCCAACGGCAAGACCGGCCACACCAACGACCCGGGCGATGATCGCAGGGATCCGCACGGTACGAAGCAGTACCGCGACGGCGGTAAGGATCGCGAATGCGAGCGTTAACGTGCGGGCTTTTGTGCCAAGATCGGTTGTTAACGTCGCGATCGGTGCCGACAGCGACGCTGCCGCACTCCAGGCGATCAGCGCGATGGTTGCGCCGGTGAGTATGTCGTAGCCAGCACGAATTTTGCCGTATGAAGGTGACAGCCAAAGAAACGCTGCACTACCGACAGCAGTTGTCAGCAGCACAAGAGCAAGCACGGCAGCGGGGGAACTCACAGGCGGTCTCCGATTTGGGGTTTGGTGCGCAGGAAAGGGTACGCTTTGTTTCGGCGCCGGCTGAATCGTACGGCGTTTTTTCTATGAGTCGCGTTCTTCACTGCGACTGACCTGCTTCATCCAAGTGCTGCCTTAAGGCGGCCATGAAATGAGTGCCGCAATGAGCAAATGTGAGCCTGGTCTGCGTCAGACGCGGTCCTTGACGGTTGAAGCGTCACACACCACGTCGCATCAAGCAGACGGGGTGGTTGCGACCGCATCGTTGATGGAGTTGGCTGAGAATGCCTGTATCGCGGCGGTGTGCGATCAGCTTGATGACGACGAAACGTCTGTTGCCGTATGGGCAGAACTTGAGTTAAGTAAGCCAGCGGCAGTGGGTGACACGCTCAATGCCAAAGCAACCCTGATTGGCTGTCACGGTCCACGGCTTGAATTCGCAGTGGCGATCACCAACGCGACCGGGCCGGTTGCCCGGGTGAATTTGCGACGCAAAATTGTGGCCCGCAACCGGCTTAGCGCAGCCCTGTCACGCTAAGCATTGTGCCGCGCAGGCCCGGTACACGTTGTGGCAAGTGTTAGCGGTCAAGGAGCCAGGTGATGAGGGTCCGAACCGGATTGCCGGTTGCCCCGGCCGTGTAGATGTCATAACCGCTGGTGGTGAATGCCGGTCCGGCGATGTCAAGGTGGACCCAACGGGCTTTGGCAGACACGAACCGGGAAAGAAACAGGGCGGCAAAGATCGGTCCGGCTTCGCGACCGCCGGCGTTTTTCAACGTCGAGATGCTGCCCTTTAACCGGTCGCCATACTCGTCGTTGGCAAGCGGCAACGGCCACAAAGGCTCACCGGCCACACTTGCGGCGGCACGCAGTTCGTCAATCAGCACGTCATCGTTGCCGATTGCGGCATTGATTTTGTCGCCAAGTGCGATGACTGCTGCGCCGGTCAACGTTGCGGCGTCGATGACAATATTTGGGGTCGGGGTAAGGGTGGCTGCATACGCCAGCGCGTCGCCTAGTACCAGCCGGCCTTCAGCGTCGGTGTTGGTGACTTCCACTGTGGTGCCGTCGAACATGGTGAGCACATCACTGACGCGGGTCGCAGTGCCTGATGGCATGTTTTCTGCCACGGCCAGCAGCACCGTAATTTCGGTTAGGACGCTCAGGCGAGCTGCGGCAGTGATCACCGCAAGCATGGTGGCAGCACCGGCCATGTCGCATTTCATGATTTCCATCGAGGCAGAGGGTTTGAGTGAAATGCCGCCGGTGTCAAACGTGATTCCTTTGCCAACGAGTACCACATGGTCAGTGGCGCCGGACGGGGTGTAGCGCAGTTCAATGAGGCGCGGTGGTTCGCTGGAACCTTGGCCGACGCCGAGAATCCCACCAAAACCGTCGGCGGCAAGTTTGGTTTCATCGAAAATGGTGACGGTTACCGGCAGGTCGGCTACGGCTGTGCGGGCAAGTTCGGCAAATACGGGTGGCCGTTTGGCTTGAGGTGGCGTGTTCACCAGATCACGGGCGAGCGTCACCGCATCGTTGATCGTGTTTTGGCGGGTTGCGATCGCTTCGGCGTCGTCGGTGTTGGTGAGGACACTCACCGCTTCAGGGACGTCACGGATCGATGGTGGGGTGAACGTGGTGAATTGATACGCCGCATACCGGGCCCCATCGATGATGGCATCAACATGTTCATCACCCAGCATGAGTGCTAGGTGAGCGACTTTGCCAGCGGCGTGTACGGCCGTGTAGGCGCATGTACGCAGACTGTTTCGCTTGGCATTGCCTGCCTCACCAAGACCGACTGCGATGATGCTTTTTACGCTGTCGTGGCCGTTTACGGGCAGTCGCTGCACCGAAGCTGCCTTTGCAAGAAAACCGACTTGTGCCAGATCTTCCAGCCAGGTGGGTGCTAGGTCGTTTAAAACTGCGGCCGCATCGTCGCTCACTGAAAGGATGCCGTCAGTTACGGCGACTGAGACAGCAAGCGTGTCGGCACCGTGGACATCACGGGATACAGCGAACGTAGTAACAGTCACGCGAAACACCTTTCGGTTAGCGGGCAGGAGGGTTTAAGGAGCGTAGCCATCACGATCGGTAACAGTCAGCGAGTGTTTTTTGTGGCGCTTGGTAGCGTGCACACTATGGAGATCTCACCGCATGTCACCCCTGTCGATCTGCGCGACTACACACAAGTAGTGTCCGGGCAGGTTTCGACTACCTGTGTGTTTGCCACCGAAAGCCTCACGACCGAAGTGTGGTGTTTGCCACCGCGGGTCGCCGGCGACGTCACGCATTTCGCGGCTCAGGACAGCGTGGTGACCGTCATTTCAGGCCGGTGTCGGATAGTGACTGATGACGGCACGGTGTTGCTTGATCCGTTGGGGGCGGTGTTGATCCGTGCTGACACGATGTTTGGGGTTGAAAACGCCTCTGCTGATCCGGTGGTGTTGATTGTGCACCGGTCGCCCGGTGGGGATGGACCTACTGATCCGCCGGTGGTTCAGACGGATGCTGCGGTGATTCCTCCCCGGCCAAAGCGGCGTCTGTTTCGCACAATGCCGTAAAGTTTTTCAGTGAACGGGTAAAGATCCGTTTAATGATGGGCAGTACAAAGAGGCGTGCGCCGTATTCACCGATGATCCCAAGTGGGGGGTCGATCTCTTCCCACCACAACACGTGGGTGGTGCCGTTTTCGCCGTCTGACAGTTCAAATGCGCCGCTGCCGGTGATGATTTTGCCCAGATGTGTGACGGCCAGCCGGTTTGGCGGGTCCCATGCGGTGACCCGCATAATGTCATCGACGGTAAAACCCAACAGGTTGGTAGGGCAGCGCAATGTCACCCCGTCGCCGGTGCGTTGCGGGGTGAGGACGACTACGTCTTTCGCGTCCAACATCCACTCCGGTTGACGTTCCCAGCTCGTTAGCACGTCCCACACGTGCTGGCGGGGTGCGTTGATGACCGTTTCGACTTCAAGACGCATCACAAGACCTTTCACGTGGCGTGGAACGCGATGACCTCACCAAGATACGTGCTTTAGGGCGCGAGCGGTTACGCTGCCGGTTGATACCGCTTGTTTATACGTAAGGAGTGCATGTGTTCGTCGAAGCCGACGGCAATTCGTTGCAGTATGTCAGTTACGGGGAAGGTCCCCCGGTGCTGTTCATCCACGGGTTAGGCGGTAGCGCCAACGTGTGGCATGGCGTGATGCAGGCGATGCAGCAGCATCACCATGTCATCGCACTTGACTTGCGTGGCCATGGTCGCAGCCAAGGACGCGGCAAATTTTCAATCGATCTGTGGGTCAAGGACATCCAAAAACTGTTGGGGGTGTTGGAACTTTCGGCAGTAAGTGTGGTCGGTCATTCGCTCGGCTCGCTTGTGGCGCAACAGTTAGCGGTGAAAGCACCCGAACTGGTTGACACCCTCATGCTGGTTGGAGGCATCTCCTACTTTTCGCCAGAAACGACCAAAGCATACGAAGAACGGGCAAACCTGGTCGAAAAGGACGGGCTTGACGGAATTATTGACGGTTGGCTTCAAGGTGCCATCTCGCCACAGTCGCACGCCAACCAGGCGGGTATGGCCGGCCTGCTGCGTGAATTGATTCTCCGTAACGACCCGCAGAACTACGCCAAAGCATGCCGTGCACTGGCCTCAGTTCCCCAGATCCGTCGCGACGAGATCGGACAACCTACGCTCGTTGTCACCGGCGCACATGACCGTTCAACGCCGCTTGGCATGGCCGAAGAACTGCAGCGGGAAATCCCGGTGTGTCGGGTGAAAGTGTTAAGCGACGTCGGCCATTGGGTGCCGCTTGAAGCTCCCGGTCCACTGGCAGCAACGACGCTTGAATTCTTGACGTGACCACGTTACGGCGCCTTTATCCTGATCCTGACGGGTTGCCATTAGAGGAGCTGTATCGCGGTTTGACCCTTCCAAATCACACCTTAGCGGTGTGCATGGTGTCGTCATTTGACGGCTCAGCGACGTATCAGGGGATCTCTGGTGGGCTTGGTGGGCCAGCTGACCTGCTGGCCCTGTCGCGGTTGCGTGCAGCCAATGACGTCTCGCTTGTGGGTGCGGCAACCGTGCGAGACGAGGACTATCTGCCACTCACCGGCACACCGGAACGCCAAAGCGACCGCACTTCACGCAATCTTCGGGCGAGCCCACGGCTTGCAATTGTCACTGTCACCGCTCGCCTTGACCCGGCTGCGAAAGTGTTCCAGAACCCGAACGAACAGCCGCTCGTGTTGGTGCCAGCCGGGGTGGATGCGACCCACCTGTCTGATGTTGCCCAGATTGTTCGGGTCGGTTCGGTCGTGGCTGGCATCGATGCAGTAGCGATCCGTCAGCAATTGGCTGAGCTTGGCCTGCATCGCATCTTGTTGGAAGGTGGCCCACGCTTAAATGCTGCGTTTGCGTTGGCGGATCAGATCGACGAGTGTTTTGTAACGATCGCCCCCACCTTGGTTAGTGGGGATGGTCGACGGATGATCGAAACCGGAGCGGAAGTGCATCGCCGCTTTCGGGTTGCGTCGGTGTATCTACACGACGGCGATCTGCTGTTGCGATACGTACGCGACATCCATTTCGCGCCGACTGGGCCAGTCAAGTAGTCGGGTGGGGTTCTGCAGCGAGGAAACGAAGGAGCACAGCGTGGGCTATCGGGCCAATCGCCGAGTCCGTGTGACGGTAGTAGCCACGGTGATGGCTGGTCTTTTAACGGCCTGTGGTGGGGTGAACGAGCAACGTGTAGGAGACGACGACCTCGGGTTTTTCGTGCATGGCAAGACGATCCTGCCATCTGGCGGCATGGACGCGCTGGTTATCGGCACGTTTGTTACTGCCAACGGATGCCTTCTACTTGAAACCAACGAGAGTAAGTATCCCGTCGTGTGGCCAAGCGGCACCACAGTTGTCGGTACTGATCCGCTCGTGATCAGACTGCCGTCTGGTCAGCAAGTTCATCTTGGTGACCAGCTCGAAGGTGGGGGTGGCTATCTCAAAGCCGAACAACTAGGCATTGACGTAGCCGAGGCTTGTGTTAACGAATATGGCGAGATAGCTGTGTTTAATCCTGATGTCGATCCGTCGATCAACCCCGGCTGATCGACGTTTAGTTTTGCAGATAATCGGCTGGCTCCACGCTAAGACCTCAAAGCAGCCGATTCGAGCTTGGCGTACGCACCATCTCTCGTGGCGGCGAAGCGCCTCGCGGCGCCACGATGCCACGGTGTTTTTGATCACTCGCTACGACACTCACACCCATTTCAAACCGGCTTCACCAGTCGAGTAGTCGGGCAGGTCACGTAACCCATCGAGAGTTTCACGGACCGCTAAGAACCGGGCCACTTCGTCGACGTCGTGGACCCGTACGAACCCAGGAAAGCCGCGTACCGTTTCGACCGTCGCGAGGGTCTCTGGCAGACGATCAGGTGGGGCAGCCCGGGTGATCACTCCGGTGTAGTACTTGCGTGACGCGCCGGTCAGGATGGCCAAGTTGTGGGCGGCAAACGTTGGGTAGGCGCGTAGCAGGGTGACGTCATCTTCAGGTTTTTTCGAGTAGCCAAGACCGGGATCAAGTACCAAATTTTGGTAGGGCACGCCGGCACCAACAGCGCAGGCGATCTGTTGATGAAACAGTGTTTCGATGTCGGCAACGACGTCGTCGAAGTCAAGGAATGCTTCGGTCTTATGAGGCACGCGGGTGTGCAAGATCACCAGACCTGCGTTGTAAGTGGCGCACGCCTGAGCGATTGCGACATCTGCCAGGCCAGACACGTCGTTGATGATGGCCGCACCGCAGTCAAGGACAGCATTCACAACATCAAGTACGACCGTGTCGACGGACACAGCAACGCCAGCTTTCGTTAGACGCTCGACGAGCGGTACGGCCGCGTTTACTTGGTCAGTAATCGGGATCGGTTTGCCATAGGTCACGCCAGAGTCTGTTCCGACGTCGATGATGCCTGCCCCGGCTTCGACGAGCTGCATTGCAAACGCATACTGCTCTTCGGTGGTAGCCAGATATCTTTTGTCGGAAAACGAGCCTGGGTTGGTGTTGACAATCCCCATCACCATCGGTGCGCCCGGTTTGAGGTTGAACGATTGGCCGTTGACGTCTAAGTGAATGGTCGAGATCGGCGCAAACACACTCGGGTCGTGATACAGCGGATGCGACAAAGCAGATCCTTTATGCCACAGATGATGTGAAGCCAGAGGGTACTGTGACGGCTGATAACCCGAATGCGAAAGGCAGTCGTAATGGCGCGTGCCGGCAAACCGCAAACATACGTTTTTGTGTGCACTAATCAGCGCGCACCTGAGCACCCTCGCTCGTCGTGTGTAGCCAACGGCAGCGGTAGCGTGTTTGAGGCGCTGCGAGAAGAAACGGGCCGTCAGGGCCTAACTGACGTCAAGGTGGTTGCGACCGGCTGTCTTGAGCCGTGCATGGTAGGACCAGCGGTGTATGTCGCTCCTGATGACATCTGGTATGGCGGGGTGACGGTTGAAGATGTCCCGCAGTTGGTGCGTGATCATCTTGCTGGCGGTACGCCGGTTGAGTTTCTGCGTATCGGTGAAGAAGAATTCAAACTCTCCCCGTTGGCGGGACGATCGGATCTTCCGCCAGGGGTTATTCCGCCCGTCAAATAGTGTTTTGAGCCGTAATTTTGGCAGAGAATGAACGCGTCCCCCCGGTGGGAGAACCGGGGGGACGAAGATGCTCGGGTCAGAATCCTAGGAGCGAATGGGGAGACATTCGGTTGCGGTAAAACCGCTGGGGGAGAAACTGGCTCCGACTCCGAGCGAGACGACAAGTTGTGGGAGCAACAAGCCGTACATATGAAATTTTTTGCGGCCGTTATTGGACCGTTAGTGGTACTGTACCAGCGATACAAATTCAGTCCAAATGAATTGCTGTGTAGATTGGACGGTAATTGGCCCGACCAATACGTGAAAGTGGACCGCTTCTCGCGGAGCTTCTTCGGCCGGCGTTACGTGAACCTGGGCCGCTGTACCGCTGCCTGGCAGAACGTTTACGGCTCGCGATCGACACAGGCGAAATTCCCTCGGGCACGATGCTGCCACCAGAACGTGAACTGGCCACTGCCCTGTCGGTTAGTCGTGCCACCATCGTGTCCACGTATCAGCATTTAAAAGCAGACGGTTGGCTTGAAAGTCAGCGCGGATCAGGTACATGGGTGCCACAAAACATTCCGTTTGAACGGCACGAAGGCGTCGATGCGGTATCGACCGCACGGCTGTTTCTTTCGGATGATGGCCGTGAACAGCGCAGCGGTCCTGGTGAAACCGCGAACACCAGCGGCGTGATCGATTTAAGTGTTGCCGCGCTTACTTGCTCGGCCACGATCGAACAGGTGTTGTGCTCACTCAACCCTGACGATCTGCGCGAACTGACCTCACATCACGGCTATCTTCCCCACGGACTATTTGCGCTACGCGACACGATCGCAGGACGTTTTAGCGCTCAAGGGCTTGCCACATCGGCAGACAACATTGTCATCACTACCGGCGCCCATCAAGCCATCTCGCTTGTGTGCCGCCAACTGTTGCAGGCCGGCGACACAGTGATCGTGGAAAGCCCAACATTTCCAGGGGCACTTGACGTCTTTCGGCGTTTTGGTGCCCGCACGCTGCCGCTACCGGTCGACGAAGACGGCGCCCGGGTTGATGTCCTGCCCGAACTGCTTGCCCGGGCAAAACCCAAAATGCTTTACATCGCCCCGCAACACAACAACCCGACCGGGGCGGTGCTGTCGTATGAACGGCGGGTACGTATCGCCGAACTTGCCGGCCTGTCGAAAACAATCGTGCTTGAAGACCATGCGATGGCCGACGTCGTACTGCATCGAAGTGATCCGCTACCGCCGATCGCGGCGTTAAACGACACAGCGCGCATTCACACGATCGGCTCCGCGTCAAAACTGTTCTGGGCGGGACTTAGAGTCGGCTGGGTGCGTTCACCGGATGACTTTGCGGCACGGATGCTTGCCACCAAAACAGTCGCTGATCTTGGCAACCCGTTGATCGATCAGCTACTCACCCATCGTTTGCTGACACAGCTTGATGTCATCCAAGAAGAACGCCGGCGTGAACTTCTGCCGCGGCTCACACAACTCACTGACTTGCTCACGACATTGTTGCCAGGTTTCACTTGGATGTCTCCTGCCGGTGGCCTCTCCTTGTGGGTCACGATGCCAGGCGGCAACGCGGTCGAGTTTGCCGAAACGGCCCGTGACTGTGGCGTTGTGGTGGTTCCCGGCCCCGCCTTGTCCGTTGATGGCGGCAACCGTCGCGCGCTGCGGATCGTGTTTAGCGCTACCGAGTCGGAACTAAATGAAGGTGTTAAGCGTCTGGCTGAAGCATGGCGGCAGTACACACACCAGCAGCCCCCCCCAAAAGGCCCCGC
>JBBDST010000050.1:0-28951 GCA_040904765.1 Nitriliruptoraceae bacterium | reverse complement strand
GCAGCCGCGCCATAAGGCGCGGCTGCTGGTGTGAAATTGGTGTGGCTGTTAAGCGATCTCGTACGCCGAGATTTGCGGGTGATCTACGCCCGAAGCACCAACGTTTGCCGCGCCACCTGGAGCCCCTAGGGCAGTTACGGTCGGCGTGAAGTACTCCGCGTTGATGCCGGTGAACTGCGACCACTCTGGTGGAATGTCATCGGCATAGAAGATCGCTTCCACTGGGCAGGCCGGTTCACAGGCGGCACAGTCAATGCATTCGCCCGGGTGGATGTACAGCATCCTGTCGCCTTCATAAATGCAGTCAACCGGACATTCCTGCACGCACGCGGTGTCTTTCACGTCCATGCAAGGTTCAGCAATGACATATGCCACGACTTAGCCTTCCCAACCTGCGACTGTCGGGTGGTCTTTGCCGGTTGCGCCAACGGCAGCGGCACCACCAGGTGAACCAAGGCCTGAGACGTCATCGTTGAAGAAATCAACGTTGATGGCTTTGAACTCTTTCCATTCGTCTGGGACGTCATCTTCATAGAAGATTGCCTCGACCGGGCAGACGGGTTCGCATGCACCACAGTCGATGCATTCCTCAGGGTGGATGTACAGCATCCTGTCACCTTCGTAAATGCAGTCCACGGGGCACTCTTCGACGCAAGCGTTATCTTTTACGTCGATGCATGGTTCAGCGATGGTGTACGTCACTGCGACAGCCTCCTCGGGCGGTTCTGATGCTGCTAGCGTAGGCAAAAAGTTGGCGTGGTGCACACTGACTAAACCAAACAGGCCGTGACCGTGCAGTAAGCGTCCGTTTCACGGATGTTTGCCTTCATGTCAACTTGCTATTTTAGCCTGCGAACAGGTGAATTTTTTGGTTCACCGTTCACCGTTTTGTCGCCAAGGCAGCCCATGCACGCTCACGTGTCCTCAATTCTTGAAGCGATCGCGTCGGACCCTGCAACGATTAGGCATTTGAACCGAGAACTGTCTTGGTTGCAGTTCAACGAACGCATCCTTGCTTTGACTGCCGACAACACTGTGCCGTTACTGGCCCGGGCACGGTTTTTAGGCATCTTTCAGTCCAACTTGGACGAATTCTTTCAGGTTCGTGTCGCGGGGCTACATCAGCTTGTCAAAGCAAACACCGAACTGGCTACGCCAGATGGAATGTCGATCACGGCCCAACTTGAAGCGGTACGCGAGTACAGCGCTCGACTGCGCCGCCAACAGGCTCACATCTTCAACGATCTGTTGCGGCCGGAACTTGCCGCCAACGGTTTCAATATTGTGAACATCGAGGATCTCAGTGTTCAGCAACGTCATGAACTGTCTCTTCGATTCCGCCGTGACGTTTACCCCGTACTCACTCCGCTGACTCGCGACCCTGCCCACCCGTTTCCCTACATCTCGGATTTGTCTACCAACATTGCGGTGAAACTTCTCAACGAGACCACCGACACCTATCAGTTTGCCCGCATCAAAGTTCCAGACTCAGTTCAACGTCTGTTTCCCATCTCACCAGACGTATTTTTGCCGATAGAACAGCTCGTCGCAGCGGAACTCGACACGTTGTTTTCTGGGCGAACTGTTACTGCGTGGCATCTTTTTCGCATCATCAGAAATGCAGACCTGACGTTTGAATCGGAAGAGGTCGCCGACCTTATTGAAACGTTGGAGCATCGCCTCGTTGAGCGCCATTTTGGTGCGGTCGTGAAGATCGAAGCTGAGCCGGACATGGATGTTGAACTTTTGCGTTTGTTGTGCGAGGAGTTTGAACTCAAGCCAGCCGACGTCGTTGAAGTTGATGGTCCGCTTGATCTGCGTATGCTCGGGCGTCTTCCGACGTTTCCCGGAGGCGATTATCTTCCAAGGGTGCCACGCACCACCGCCATCCCGCAGGGCACCACAACGGTGCATGAAGGCTGGTTTGCACGGATTAATCAGGGTGATGTGCTGGTTCACCACCCCTATGACGCCTTTTCAGACACGGTCGAACAGTTTCTGACTGAGGCAGCGTTTGACGCGAACGTCGTCACCATCAAAATTACGCTGTATCGCACCAGTGGAGTCGACTCGTCGGTGATGCGAATTCTGCTTGAAGCCGCTCGGCGCGGCAAACAGGTCGTTGTCTTGCTGGAACTGACTGCACGTTTTGACGAAGCTGCCAACATTTCGTGGGCGCGCACGCTTGAACGGGCCGGCGTGCATGTCGCCTATGGCGTTGTCGGCATGAAAACTCACACCAAAATTGCGTTGGTCGTGCGCCGTGAAAGTGACGGTCTTGCCACCTACGCCCACATCGCTACGGGCAACTACAACGAAGATACGGCCTGCCTGTATGAGGACCTTGGCATGTTTACGGCCGACCGTGACGTCAATGCCGATGTTGGCGCACTGTTTAACGTCCTTACCGGCTACGCCGCCCACCCGCCATATCGTCATCTTGTAGTCGCTCCGGTGGGGTTTCGGCAACGCATCCTTGACGAAATCGCCAGCCAAACTCGTAAGGGCACAAGCGGCCATATTACGTTCAAAATGAATGCACTGATCGATGAAGAAACCATCGAAGCGTTGTATGACGCGTCCAATCAGGGCGTAACGGTCGACTTGATTGTGCGGGGCATCTGCACCCTGCGACCTGGGATGCCTGGCTTAAGTGAAAATATTCGGGTGCGTTCGTTACTTGGCCGCTACCTGGAGCACTCACGCATCTACCGCTTTGGTGCTCCTCATAAGGACGGCACGATCCTGATCGGTTCGGGTGATCTAATGCCCCGTAACCTTGATCGGCGCATCGAGGTGCTGGTGCCCGTCACTGCGCCTGACGCCCGAACCTATCTTGATGCCATGCTGTCGTTATATCTGGCTGATGACACGTTGGCTTGGGAACTGAGTGCTGACAGTGTTTGGCGGCGAACGCCGACCAAAAAGCGCGTGAATACGCACGAAACGTTGTACACCTGGGCAGTACATCATCCGCCCACGCCCTATTCTCAAGGTTCCGATACATCCATCGAGTAAGGGCGAGTTCGTGCGTAAAGCTGTGATTGATCTGGGCAGCAACTCGTTTCATCTGCTCATCGCCGACGTCGATGAAACCTCGCTGAATCCGGTGTTACGCAAACGGGTCATGCTGCATTTAGGTCGTGAAGTTGCCTCCTATGGGATGCTTCGCCCTCGTGTGCTTGAACGGGTAGTTGCCACAGCGCAAACCTTTGTGACCACCGCCAAAAAACTTGACGCGAAAGTGATCCGAATCGTGGCCACTGCGGCCATTCGTGACGCCGACAACCGGGATGTCATCGTGTCAGAAATCGCGCGTGCGACCGGTGTGAACGTCACCGTGCTCGCCCCGAGTACTGAAGGTAAGTATGCGTTTCACGGGGTGAGTTCACGCAACACGAACCTTGCAACCAAACACACGGTGATCGATTTGGGTGGCGGATCAATGGAAATCATCACCGGCATAACAGCTCAAGACGCGATCGTGTCGTCGGTTCCAATCGGTGTAAGCCGATTTATGCCGCACGTCACAAACGACCCGCTTGAACCGCAAGACCTCAAGGCAATTACTGCCGCTGTTATGACCCAACTTGCGTCGATCACGCCCGAAATCACCAAAGACGTGACCTTAATTGGCGGGTCTATCCGCGCACTTGCCCGCATTCTTGATGCTGCTGACCAACCTCACACCACCAAGGCGCTTGGCAAAGTTGCCGACATGCTCATTGTCGCACCGATGAAGAAACGTCTGGCGGTTGCCGGGATGCGGCGTCGTCGAGTCGATCATCTGCATGTTGCCGCACTCATTTGGCACACAGTGCTCACCCACTACGGCATTAAAACGTTTACCGTCAATGACTCTGGGCTACGTGAAGGGGTGCTACGTGAACCCCGTCGACCACAGATTCGCACGCTCAGGCACGCCTACAGGCGCCATGTTGGCCCCGACGCAATCGGCTCACGCGTATCGATTCGGCATCTGGTTACAGACGAAACGCGCGGCACGATCCCAACAGACGTTGTGGGGCGTTTAGCGGCATTTGATGACGACATGGCACTCGTTATCGACCGTCATGGGGCACTTCACATCATCGATGTGGCCATGATTCTGGCATCAAAGGTCATTCCGGCCCATCCGAGCCGTCCGGCCGAACCAGCACTGGGTACAAAGGACAAGCCGGTAGTGCGCCATGCGGCCCGCGCAGTGATTGTTACAAACAATCAGCTGCTGCTCGTGGCCCATCATCCTGAGCCGGAAGTCACCGTCTGGACTGCACCAGGTGGCGGGCAAGTTGGTGACGAAACACCAACCGAGACGGTACGTCGTGAAGTTCAAGAAGAACTTGGCGTGGCAGTGCTGGTGGGTGCGCCCCTGTTTACTCGCACCGCCAAATTTGCGTTTCGTGGCGTGTGGCTGACTCAGCATGAAACATGGCTTGCCGCCGATTTAGATGGCACGTTTGTCGCCGGTGATGCCCCCCTCAACGATGCCGGAATATCCCAGGTGCGGGCGTTTAGTTTCGAGGAGCTGGTACGTGAACGTGAGGTGATCGCCCCGCCAGATTTGGCTGAGCGCGTTCAGGGGCTGTTCACACAGGAATCTCTCCCAAACGGTGCACCATGACGCGGTTGGTTCCCCCGTGGCCGCCAGGGATACCTGAGACGATCACGACCGGATCTCCACGTTCGCCATAGCCCTCGCGCATACATACCTCATCAGCAGCCATGATCAGTGCGAGCGATTGGTCGGCGGCAATGGCGCGCCGGCCAGTCACACCCCACATCAGCGGCAAACGACCTAACGTTGCTTCTTCGCTGGTGAAACCAATGAGCGGCTGTTTGGGACGAAATTTTGACACCAGTTGGATGGATCGTCCCGAGAAGCTAAACACGAGGATCGCTTTGGCATTGACGTCGTTTGCGACCTGAATGGAAGCTTTTGCTACGACCGATTCGGTCGAGGACGGGTCCGGTTGACGGGGGCTGATGCGGTGCGGTGCCGATTCGGCAACCGTGACAATTTCAGCCATGGTGCGCACCGCCTGCACCGGGAAACGTCCCGTTGCGGTTTCGGCTGACAGCATTACCGCATCGGTGCCGTCAAACACGGCGTTGGCGACATCGGATGCTTCGGCGCGGGTTGGCCGTGGGCTTCGCACCATCGATTCGAGCATTTCAGTGGCAGTAATTACCGGGCGTGAATAGCGGTTTGCCAAGTCGATAATTTCTTTCTGGATAGCCGGCACCTGTTCTGGTCCGATCTCTACGCCAAGATCACCGCGCGCAACCATGACGGCGTCAGTCACGTGAAGAATGGCTTCCAGATTTTCGACGGCTTCGGGACGTTCAAGTTTGGCGATGATCGGCTGCTGACCGCCGCATTCGTTGATCAGTTGACGGACCGTTGTAATGTCTTCTGGGGTGCGTACGAATGACAGGGCAACCCAGTCGACGCCAATGTCGATCATGGTTTGCAGATCGTGGCGGTCTTTTGAAGTGAGGCTTGTCGCAGACACTTTGACGCCCGGCAAGTTCACGCCTTTGCGGCTTGATACCAGCCCGCCTGAAATCACTCGAGTGTGGACACGAGGCCCATCAATTTCGTGTACTACAAGGCGGATCAGTCCGTCGTCAATGAGAACCATCGAACCGGGCGAGACGTCTTGGGCCAGCATCTCGTAAACGACCGGCAAGATCACCGGCCCGCCGTCTGCTTCGGCTGGCACGTGTTCAACCCCAGACAACAAGATCACTTCGGAACCGTCGATCAGTTCCACTCCGGAGGCTGGCAGCATGCCTAAACGAATTTTGGGGCCTTGCAAATCGCCAAAGCTTGAAATTTCGCGGCCCATGTCGCGAGCTAACGAACGAGCCAAGTCAAGACGGCGCTTGTGATCTTCTTTGTCGCCGTGGGAAAAATTCAACCGCAACACGTCAATTCCAGCGGCGATGGCATCACGCAGGAGATCTTCATCATCAAGCGCAGGCCCTAGCGTGGCAACGATTTTGACCCGGCGCAAACTGTCCCCTTTGGGTTGCTGTATGACATGTGCAAGCCTAGAGCGTACGGGCATACGCGAGTGTGAACTGACACGACCCGTTTTGTAAACTTACGTACCTAAACCACCAAAGAGGTCCTGCTCACCAGATTGGTTCGCTGCATCAAGGAGCCGAAATTCTTCCACGTCAAACAGTAGGGACGCATACGGTTCTGGGACGTTGAAGAAAAACGAGTCTGGGCCGACCTGTGAGGCATGACAGGCCAGAGCTGCCCGTTTCAGTTTGCGCACACCGGCAACGTCAACCCGGGTAGTGATACGCGCATCATCAGTACCGATTGCCACGTTTGAGGCCGGAAACGGTGACGCGAGGCCGCGTGCCTCTAGGGCTTGACTTAAGGTCGCGATCCGGCTGTAGCTGATCGTATGAACATAGCGTTTGGGAATGTCCCACGGCTCAGCCTCGATCGGCGCTTGCGCATCTGCAGCCAGCACACACGCCTCACGGGTCACGGTGAAGGCTTTGACATGATCTGGATGCCCGTAAGTGCCATCAGCGTTATCACTCACGATCACATCGGGGCGTTCGCGACGGATGAGTTCTGCCAAAAGCCGCGCTGCATCACCCGTTGACGCCGAAGCAAACGCGTCCGGGTGGCTGTTTGCGGCGGTCCCGGCCATACCAGAATCTCGATAGCCAAGCCAATGGTGGGCCGTCACCGACAGTACGGCCAGCGCTGCGTCTAGTTCTTCACGCCGCACGTGACTGAGCGTTTGTCCGTCGAGCGGAACACCGCCAAGATTTTCGCCTTCTTCCCCACCGGTGCAGGTCACAACCACCGTGCGGTGGCCTGCTGCAGCCGCTAACGCAAGCACACCACCACAGGCCAGTGTTTCATCGTCTGGGTGTGGATGTACACACATCAACGTGAACGCCATCAACGAATCCTTCATCCTCCAAGACTGCTTTACGCCAAGCCGGTAGCCTGCCGGCGAGTGCCGAGTGACAAGTAGCGTATGGCAGCGTCGTTTCAACTGGTGGACCGCGATGAGGTCCTCGCGAACGAACTTGCGCGAGTTGATGAACCGGTAATCGGCATTGATGTTGAGCGTGCCGACTCGCAGCAGTATTTTCGTTATCCGGCGCTCATTCAGATTGGCAGTTCAACTGACTGTGTGTTGATCGACAGCCTGCAGGTGCATGCATTCGATCCGGTGAACGAGTTTGTTTCGACCCGAGCAACGGTTGTGCTGCATGCGGGTGAAAATGACCGCGAGCCGTTAAGCGCCAAAGGGATCACCCTTGGGGTGTGTGAGGACACGGCGGTTGCAGCCGCACTCCTTGGTCTTCCGATCGGCCTTGGGGCATTGCTCAACGACCTGCTTGGGGTCGACACGCCCGATAAGGACCGGTTCCAACGGGCGGACTGGGCCAAACGCCCGTTGTCTGATGCGATGCTGGCGTATGCGGCGAGCGACGTGATTCACCTGCCTCGCTTGTGGGCGATGTTGCACGGCGAACTGCAGCAAGCTGGCCGGTTCGACTGGTATATCGAAGAACGCGAACGGGTAAATGACCGTGCGTTGAATCGTTCGCGCAGTGTCAAAAAACTGCGTGGAGCGGGCGGCTTGAACCCGCAAGAACGCGCCGTGTTGAATGCTTTGTGGGAGGCCCGCGAGGCGCACGCCCGCCAACACGACATCGCGCCCAATTATTTGTTGCACAACGATGTGCTGTTACGTCTGGCACGCAGCCAACCAGACACGGCCGCGGCATTGAACAAAATGTTGCCGGCCAGAAGTGTCACCCGAAAGTTTGCGCCCGAACTGTTTGAAGCGCTGAAACTTGGCCTAGCCAGTCCGCCGGCGATCCGTGACCCGTCACGCATCGTCATTGACGAAACGGTGCATGATGGGTTGAAACATGCTCGCAGTGCAGTCGCCAAAGAACTTGGGATTGATGCCGGCATGCTTGCTCCAGCAGGTGCGTTACGACATGCGCTTTCTCTGCCGGTGTCAAGCGGCGAACAGATTCTTGTTCAGGCAGGTCTTGACGGGTGGCGTACACCGCTTTTAGCTGACGTGTTGTGGGATGCGTACAACACGGCTGCGGCTAGCGACCCTGAAGTTTGCGTGCCAGATTCGCCGGCAGACTGAACTCGACGTCTTCGTCGACCACCATCACCGTGTCGACGGTGGTTACTCCGTTAGCGGTGAACCAGGCCACCACTTCGTTCACGACCGATTCGGGAGCGCTTGCTCCGGAGGTTAAACCGACGGTGCCTGCGTTGGTGACCCATGCCGGGTCAATCTGGGATGCGTCGTCGATCAGGTAGGCCACAACGCCCCGGTCGCGAGCCACTTCAACGAGCCGTTTAGAGTTTGACGACGTTTGGGAACCGACGACAAGAATGACGTCACACCGCCCGGTTAAGACTTTGACGGCGTCTTGACGGTTCTGGGTGGCGTAACAGATGTCGTCACTTTTTGGTTGCTTAAGACCCGGGAAGCGGGCGTTTAACGCGGTGATGACATCGGCCGTTTCGTCCATCGACAGGGTCGTCTGGGTGATGTAAGTCACGGGCTTGTCCGGGTCAAGCGTTAACGCATCGACATCGTCGGTGGTTTCGACCAGCGTGATGCTGCCTTGGGCTTGCCCCATTGTGCCGATCACTTCTTGATGTCCGTCGTGGCCGATCATCACCATCTGAACATCGTCGCGCGCATACCGGCGTGCTTCATGATGCACTTTGGTGACCAGCGGGCAGGTCGCATCGATCAGGATGTGGTTGAGCGCACGCGAGTTTTCAAACGCTTCAGGTGGAGAGCCGTGCGCAGAGAACACGACCACCGCATCTTTGGGTACGGCGGTTTCGTCTTCGACAAACACGGCACCTTTGCGGCGTAACGACTCGACGACATGCGTGTTGTGCACGATTTCATGGCGGACGTACACCGGGGCACCATAGGCCTCTAGGGCCTTTTCGACAATCAACACGGCCCGGTCAACACCGGCACAAAAGCCACGCGGCGCAGCAAGGAGTAAGGTTGAGGGAGCCATTCGGGCAGGGTACCGAGAATCACCGGTAGCTCAACGCGCGTTTGGCATACTTACGCGCAGGGTTTGGGTTTATCCGCTGGCTTTACGCCAAGAATCGCCGGCAGTTAAAGGGGCGAAGTGCACATCATCATCGGTGGCTGTGGCCAGCTCGGTGCCGCTATCGCAGGGCAGCTGTCGCGCGATTCTGAAACGGACATAATTGTCATTGACACGTCCGAGCAGAGTTTCGACGCGCTTGGTTCGACTTTTAACGGCGAGACACTCGTTGGCGACTTGACTGACCGAGACGTGCTGGAACGTGCCGGGATTGATGGTGCTGATGCGTTGATTGCGGTGACCCGTTCAGACAATGCCAATCTAATGGCGGTCGAGATCGCGACTCATCTGTATGCGGTGCCGCGTACGATCGCTCGGCTGTTCAACCCGACACGTGAAGATGTGTATCGCAAACTTGGGGTGCGTTACATCTCGTCTACGGCGATGCTGGCGAAACTGTTTTTGAACGAGTTTGAGGAGCATTCGTATCCGTTGCATGTGCATTTTGCGGATAGTGAAGTGATGATGGTTGACGTGATTATCGCAACGGGCGGGCATGCGTTGAGTGTGAACGAGTTTGAACGTGACGGGCTGTTGCGGGTTGCTGCGGTCCGTCGCGGTTCGCGGGTGTTTATTCCTGACGGTTCAGATCGGCTGGAACAGGCCGATGTGGTGACTGCGGCGATGAAACCCAATGCGGCGAAACATCTTGCACCGCTGGTCAAACCGCCGTTTTCGGTTGAGAGCCAGGGGGCGTAAACGATGTATGTCGTCCTGATTGGTGGCGGGCAGATTGGCCGGTATATCGCACGTGACTTGGCGCAAAGCGGCAACGAAGTCACCGTCATTGAGCGTTATGCGCAGCGGCTTGAAAAGCTCGTAATTGATACAGATGTGCTTGTCATTGAAGGTGACGCCTGCGATCTGCGTTACCTCGAGCAGGCCCATGTGGATCGTGCTGACGTGTTTGTTGCTACGACCCACGATGATGACGTCAATTTGGTGTCCTGCCAGCTTGCCCAGATCGAATATGGCGTGCGGCGGCTCATCAGCCGGGTGAATTCGCCAAAGAACGTCGAGATTTTTACGGCGTTAGGTATCGAACCGGTGTCGTCCACCCAGCTGATATCAGAACTCATTGAGAACGAATTTTCGGTTGGTGAACTGATCCGTTTGACTTCGCTTCGGGGTGGACGTGTGCAGCTCGTTGAGGTGCGCATTCCCGATAAGCCAGAGCTGACTGCACGTCAAGTGCAGCACCTCAGGTTGCCAAACGACACGGTGCTTGTGACGATCTTCCGCGGTTCTGAAACCATCATCCCGTTCGGTGGTACCGAAATTTTGCCAGGCGACCATGTGATTGCCATCACCACACCAGAAAACCAGGAGGCGTTACGTGAACGCCTCCTTGACACCAAATGAAAAGCCAACGCGATGCGCTCCGCGCATTTTTTACTGAACGGGCGCGTGGCGTCGCGGCCATCATCGCGCTTGCGTTCGCAGTCAGTGCCGTTGGCTTAGCAATGTCGGCACTCATCGTGTGGCTGCTCGCATGAGGATGGTCCTTCGGCCTGGTCCCGATGATTTGAAACTCATCGGTTATTACCTGGGCAAAGTCCTGTTTGGTTTGGGGCTGGTCATTCTTATCCCGGCAATCGTTGCGTTGAGCGCGCGCGAATGGAATGCAGCCACGGCCTTTATCATCGGCTCCAGTTTGTGTCTGATTGTGGCCGGGCTGAGCGAAGCCCTGTTGGCGACGAAGCGCTCACTTACCTGGGCGCATGGCATGGTAATCGTTGCGGTCGCCTGGCTGGTCGGTGCCATATTTGCTGCCGTACCATTTATGCTCTCGGGGCGTTTTGAAACGCCGCTGGCCGCGATTTTTGAGGCCATGTCGGCACTCACCACTACCGGCATGTCCGTAATTCACGATCTTGACCACACTCCCCTGTCAGAAGATTTCTACCGGCATCTGCTGCAGTTTGCTGGCGGGCAAGGAATCGTCATCGTCGTGTTGTCGTTGTTTGTTTCGGGCGGTGCGCAAGCCGGCACGCTGTATGCGGCTGAAGCGCGTGACGAACGGATCTTGCCAAACTTTATTCGTACCGCGCGGTTCATTTTTGCCGTCGCCGGCACGTTCCTGGTAGTTGGCACGCTCGCGTTGTTTGGGGCGTTGACCTTTGCCGGATTCACGCCGTCACGGGCGCTGTATCACGCCATCAACCTGTTTTTTGCGTCGTTTGATACCGGCGGGTTCTCCCCCATGCAAGCATCCATGGCGTACTACCACTCGTTTAGCGTGGAACTGGTCGTGATGGTGTTGATGATTGCCGGGACGTTGTCGTTCGGGCTGCATTTTGCGTTGTGGCGGGGTGATCCAAAAAATCTGCTGCGCCATTTAGAGACACGCACGTTAGCGGTGACGAGCACCCTGTTTTTTGCGACGTTAGCGACCGGTCTAGTCCTTGCCGGCACCTACGACTCGGCTACTGCCGTGTTTCGAAAAGGCTTTTTTACCCTGATTTCTGCCATGTCATCTACGGGCCATCAAGTGAACGCCGGAGTGACGTATCTCACCGACTGGGGGGTGCTTGCGCCGGCAGCACTGGTGGGTGCGATGGCGATCGGCGGGATGGCGTCTTCAACGGCAGGTGGCATCAAAGCAATCCGTGTTGGGCTCGCGTTTAAGGCATTAACCCACGATATTCGCCGGATTCTGCTGCCCGAGTCGGCAATCACGGTCACGACGTATTCGACGGGACGCCGCCAGGTGTTGCGTGATGCGACCGCACGTTCGGCGATGACCGTGCTGTTGCTGTTTATCGTCACCTACCTCATCGGCACGGTGACTGCGTTGCTGTATGGCGAGTATGCGCTGACGGAAGCGCTGTTTGAGGCGGTGTCGGTCGGGTCGAATATCGGCGTGTCGATCGGTGTGGTTGATCCGCTGATGCCTCAGGGGCTGATGGCGGTGTACACGGTGATGATGTGGCTTGGTCGGCTCGAATACGTGGCGGTGTTCGCCCTCGTTGGTTATCTGTTTGCGATTGCGCGCGGACGGACCAACGCATGAACGTGTCGATGCTGCGACTGTTGAGTCTCCCACTTGCGATTTTGGTGGCTATCACCGCTGGTGCGTACTGGCTTGATCGTGTCGCGCCCGAACTTGACCTTGATGTGGTGGTTGATGTGCCGCCACCGGCCCTTGCGGATGTACCTCGCTGTATGGGTGAAAATGATTCTGCGGTTGCGACTGCGATCGGCAACCAGTTTCCGGAGTCTGGTCGGGTGACGTCATCTCAGCTGCTGAACTGTCCGCGGGCGTTCGACCAAAAAACGGTGACGTTCACTGGCGAGGTAGTTGGCGAGCTCATCATGCGCCGCGGTGGCGTGTGGGCGCATGTGAACGACGATCCGTATGCGCTGATCTACGGTCCGCTGGTGGGCCATAGCGCGCATGTGGGGTTTAACTCTGGGGTGGCGGTGTGGTTTCCTGACGGCACCCATGAGATCATCGAGACGGTCGGACGACATGCCATTAGAGGTGACGTGGTTAAAATCGTTGGGACGTTTTTGCGTGCCGATCCAAATGACGGCGGTGGGCTTACTCTTCGCGCTGACAGTGTGAGCGTGTTAGCTGAAGGTTTCACGGTCGATGAGCCGCTTCACACGTTGCAACTGGTGGTTGCTGCGGTGCTGTTGGCCGGTGCCCTCGCGGCCCTTGGGTTAGCCCAGTTTGTGCGTCGGCGCCGCTGACGACGGACAGTCGCTTGCGACCACACACAGTTCGCAACGTGGCCTACGCGCATCGCACACGCGACGGCCATGATGGATGAACACGTCTGAGATCTGTAGCCAACGCTCTTTTGGATACTGGCGCATCAGGTCTTGTTCGATGCGGTTGACGTCGGTTGCGGCCGTGAGTCCAAGGCGGGTGGCAATACGTTTCACGTGGGTGTCGACCACTACGCCTTCGTTGATGCCAAACCCGTTTGACAGCACCACGTTGGCGGTTTTGCGGGCCACACCGGGAAACGCCAACAGTTCCTCCATGGTTGAAGGCACTGTGCCGTCATGCTGGGTCAAAATGAGCGCTGCGGTTGCCCGCAAATGTTTGGCTTTCTGGCGAAACAGTCCAAGCGAGCCGATCACGGTCTCTATTTCTTCTTGGGTTGCTTCTGCGATGGCTCGCACGTTGGGATAGCGGACAAACAAGACTGCTGTGACTTCATTTACTTTCACGTCGGTTGACTGGGCTGACAGCATCGTTGCGGCAAGCAGTTCCCAGGTTGAGGTGAAACGCAGTGCGATCGTCGCGTCGGGTAGGGACGCGGCGAGGGTGTCAAGGAGTTGTTCGGGCCGGCTCACGCGTCCCCAAATGGAATGGCGGCATACTGGCGCAGTTTCGCAAACTGGTGGCGCGCACGGATCGTACGGATCGTGCCTGATTTGGAGCGCATCACGAGTGATTCGGTGGTGGCACCAGCCGCATCGAAGGTCACTCCGTCAAGCAGCTGTCCCCCGGTGATACCGGTGATCGCAACGAAACAGTCGTCGGCGCTCACTAGGTCATCGACGTTTAACACTTGCGTCACGTCATAGCCTGCCTCACGGGCACGGTTGCGTTCGTCGTCGTTGCGTGGCCACAGACGGCCAAGCATCTCGCCGCCAAGTGCTTTGACGGCGGCTGCGGTGATGACGCCTTCAGGGGTACCACCGATGCCATACAGCATGTCGACCTGTGGACGTTGTTCCCAGGCGGCTAACAGTCCGGCAGCAACATCTCCGTCGGTGATGAGTTGCAGTCGGCATCCCACTTGACGGAACTGGCGTTTCATGTCTTCGTGCCGCTCACGGTCAAGCATCACGACGGTGAGTTCACCAACTGGACGTTGCAGTGCTTTAGCCAGTGCGGCCATGTTGCCGGCAATGTCTCGATCAAGGTCGATGACACCTTTGGCTTGGGGCCCGACCACAATTTTTTCCATGTAGACGCACGGGCCCGGGTCGAACATGGTGCCCCGGGGTGCGCCGGCGATCACTGCCAATGAACCAGAGCGGCCTTCGGCTAAAAGCCGGGTGCCTTCGACCGGGTCGACCGCAATGTCGACACTGGGGCCGTTGCCGGTACCGACGTCTTCGCCGTTGAACAGCATCGGTGCTTCGTCTTTTTCGCCTTCGCCAATGACGACGTGGCCGGCAATTTCGACCGTGTCGAGCATGGTGCGCATCGCATCGACGGCTGCACCGTCGCCGCCTTCTTTGTCGCCGCGTCCCTGCCAGCGGGCTGCAGCCATTGCGGCAGCTTCGGTGACCCGCACAAATTCGATGGCGAGGTTGCGGTCGGGCATCTCGATACTCATGCTGGGTGCTTTCTGTTGGACCGGAGGCCGGTTACCCCGTTTGGGTGACGTAGCCGGGACGCATAATCTGCAGTTGCAGGTTGCCGATCAGCCGGTCGGTGAAACCGGCTTCGCAGTAGGCAAGGTAAAACTCCCACTGTCGTTGGAACCGTTCGTCAAAGCCTAAAGCACCAAGCTCGTCTCGGGCAGCGTTGAATCGTTCACGCCACTGACGCAAAGTGGCGGCGTAGTCGGTTGCAATGTTGGTGACACTGTTGACCACCAGGTGGCTGTGGCTGCGCATGGCTTTGGTCAGAACTTCAAGGGATGGCAGATGGCCACCAGGAAAGATGTAGCGTTGGATAAAGTCAGGCCGAAGCCGATAGACGCGGTAGCGCTGTTCGGGGATGGTGATGACCTGCAGGGCGATTGAGCCGCCGGCGGCTAGCCGTGCGTCAAGCGTTGCGAAATACTGGCCGAGGTAGCGGTGTCCGACGGCTTCAAGCATTTCGATGGACACGATCCGGTCATACAGGCCAGACACGTCGCGATAGTCGATCACTTCGATGGTGATCTGCGCGTCAAGTCCCGCTGCTTTGACTTGTTCGCGGGCGTAGCGGGCTTGTTCGTTTGACAAGGTGATGCCAGTGACATGTACGCCGTAGGTGGTTGCCGCATAGATCGCAAACCCGCCCCAGCCGCAGCCCACTTCCAGCACGCGCATGCCTGGTTTAATCTCGGCAAGTTGGCATAACCGTTCATATTTGGCGATCTGTGCGGCTTTGAGGTCGTTTGCGTTGAGACTAAACACGGCTGACGAGTAGGTCATGGTGTCGTCAAGAAACGTGGCGTAGAACGCGTTTGATAGGTCGTAGTGAGCGGCAATGTTCACGGGTGCTTGACGTTTGCGGTTCGTACGCAGCGTGTGCACCATCCGATCGGCCATGATGCGGCTAAGACCTACCACGGTGAGGCGGCGCATGTGGCGCCGATCGGCAGCCATGATCCGCAAGAACGCCACCAGATCATCGCTGCGCCACTGTCCACGCACGTAAGCCAACGCAAGTCCGGTCGCACCACCATGCAAGACGTTGCGGAAAAATGCCCAGTCCGTGACGGTCACTTGAGCCCTGCGGTCAGTTGGTGCGTCTGTGGGACCAAAAGTGACGGTCAGCCCGTCAGGTCGGGTCAAGTCCACCGTGCCGCTTTCGATCCGTGTGAACAGGTCATAGATCAACCGGTAAGCGCGCGGTGGGCGCATTTTGGTCGGCGGTGTCACGTGAGGTCCTTGGCAGGTAGGTCCGGTTTGCGATGAAACGGCACACGTCGGGCAAACAGCGCAAGTGCTTCGCGGTGAATCCGCGCAATGGTCCGAAACGTCATCAGCGGATGGGTGCTCAAAGTATGCCACAGGGTGCGAGTTGTGAACGGAATGAGCGTGCCGTATTGGGTGGCGTCAAACAGGCGTCCCACTTCGTCGTCAACGTCGATATGTGCCGCAAGATCTTGTGGGGTGATCCGAAATGTGAACGTGTAGTTGAGTGGGCTTACCGGCAGAAACGGTGAGACGTGAAACACTTTTGGGGTGGTGGCACGCAACTGGCCGTTGATGGTCGCATCGAACGTGTCGAGCAGATAGATGTGCTGTTCACCAAACGTGTTGTGGACTTCAGCAACGATAAATGCCAGTGTGTCGTCTGGGTGGTAACAAAACCACCAGCTCACCGGATCAAACACGTAACCAAAGTTGCGCAGGTTGGCGAGCAGAAACACTGGCCCGTCTGGCAACGTGATGTCATGGGCATGCAGCAAACTTCCCAGTTTTTGACGTAACGGGACGTTGCTGCCTGACAGATGGTCGCGGTTGGAAAATCCGGTGAAGTTGAACCGGTCAAACGAAAAGCCGCGCACCGTTGAATCGAGCGTGTCGATGTGGTCGATATTGACAAGCGCCGAGAAAGTTCGAAGCGAAAACGTGCGGTTTTTGGGCCGGTGCCGCCGGTGGCGGGTGCGCCCGATGAGGAGCGCATGCGTGCCGCGCGGGGTCAGAGTGGCCATGGCACACCCAGTGCATCGCAGGCATTGATGGCGGACACGACGCCGTCTTCATGAAAGCCGTAACGCAGGTATGCGCCGGCGTAAGCGGTGTGGTTGGTGCCGTTGAGCGCGGTTAAGGCCGGCTGGGTGTCGATCGCCTGGCGGGCGTAGGTCGGATGGGTGTAGGTGAGTGTGGTGAGCACCGTTGACGGCTCGGGAGCCACATGCGGGTTTAACGTAACGATGTAGTCTTGTGGCTCGTCGAGTTGCTGCAGCCGGTTCATGTGATAGCTCAACGTCGCCTCAGCGTCTGGTCGTGCGCACGTGTCGCGCGCGTAGTTCCAGCTGGCCCAGGCACGCCGCTGGCGTGGCAGTAGCGTCGAGTCGGTGTGAAGCACGGCCATGTTGGTGCTGTACTGCCAGGCACCAAGTAGGGCTTGTTCGCTCGGGCTTGGGTCTGCCAAGAGCGCCAGTGCTTCGTCAGCGTGGGTGGCAAGCACCACGGCATCAAATATTTGGGTGCTGCCGTCGTTGAATGCGAGCGTGACGTGGTCGTGGTTACGGCTGATGGCGGTGATCGTGACGTCGCGGTGAATGTTGTTTGCGTAAGCGCCGGTCAGCGGTGTGATGTAGCTGTTGGATCCGCCGCTGATGCTGCGCCACGGATGGTGGGTGCTTACCCCCAGCAGGCCGTGGTTTTGAAAAAACGTTAAAAAGGTGTCTAACGGAAACGATCCGACGCTGCCGGTTCCGGTCGACCAGATGGCGGCAGCCATCGGCAGCAGGTAGTGCTCACCGAACGTCCGCGAGAAACGCTCTTGGATGAGAAACGTGTCAAGGGTCAGGTGCGGATCGATGCCGGCGTCAAGCAGTTGGTGGGCGAGCCGGTTGAACCGGACGATTTCGGTGAGCATCTTTACATGCCGTGGGCGCAAGGCTGCGATATTTGGGATGGCACCGCGGGCGTTGCCCGCGTAGCTGATGTCGCACTTGCGGCAGGTCAGTGACCATGACATGTCAGATGCTTGGGTTGGCACGTTCAAGTGTGCAAGGAGCCGGGTGAAATTGGGGTAGGTCGGTTCGTTGTAAGTGATAAAGCCGGTGTCAATGCCAAGCGTTGAGCCGTCGTTGCGGGTGACCGTCACCGTGTTGGTGTGCCCGCCCACACGTGCCTGCTTTTCGAAGAGGTGCACTCTGTGGTGTTGGCTGAGGAGCCATGCGCTCACCATCCCACTAATTCCGCTGCCTACAACCGCAAGACGCTTCACTGTGGCCGTATCCCATCTGGTGTCATCCACCGTTGAGGGTAGCGTTTTGCGTGACTGGGCCTGTGCGGCTGAGGACCCGGTTGTCTGTCTGTACGGCGTGATCGCGCAGGGTTGCGAACCGGATCGTCAACAGCCAGTATCGGTGTTGATCGTGGCCGCCGGTCACGTGTGTGCGGGTGCTTAAAGGCGCTGCCTTAGGTGGTGTTGTGACGGTTGTCGCTGCGTGTTGTGGCCATGCGGGACAAAAGATCGCCGGAGTGTTTTCGTTCGCGGTAGCGTTCGTTGCATGCTGACACCTCCTGTTGATCGTTTAATCTCGCTCACGCGGCGCGGAGATGCCGATCTGGCTGAAGCTGCCCTGCTTGTCGAGGCCACCTTTAATCCGGCCGTGGATCCTGATGTTGCGTTGCTTCGTGTGGATGCGTTGAGTGATCAAGTCAAAACGGAACTTGCGGTTGACACGCTTGAGGAAAAAGCGTGTGCCATCGCCGCCATTCTCACCACCTCGCACGATTTTTCCGGCAAAAACCCTGCAGGCCACACACAACCAGACGCCGCATGGTTGACGTCGGTGCTGGATACGCGTGATGGTTTACCGATTCTGCTGACGATCGTGTATGTCGCGGTGGCTCGCCGTCTTGGCGTGCCCGCCTATGCGATTCATCTGCCTGGCCATGTTGTTGCTGGCGTTTCGGCTGTCAACGGCCCGCCCCTAGTGATCGACATGTTTTTTGGCGGAGAAGAACTTAATGAAGACGGGATTCGCCGGCGGGTCCGTGAGCGTGGTGGTGCGAATGCGAACTTTCATCGGGCACTGTTGCGGCCCCGTTCAAGTGCTGACGTGACCCGACGGATCCTGCACAATTTGACTCGTGCGTTCACGCTTGCCCATCAGCCTTTTGAGGCGTTGTGCACAGTTGAAGTGAAATTGGCGCTGGCAAATGCCAGCCCGCAAGATCACAAACTGCATGGCGATCTGCTGGTTGCCTGCGGCCAGTTTGATCAGGCAGCCGACGCCTACGAGCGTTTCCTTACGCGCGGAAACCCGTCAGCACGCATCAACACGCAGGTGCGTCAACAGGTGATTGCTGCCCGTGCCCGTTTGAACTAGCCGGCAGCCAGTCGTGACCGTACGCTTTTCATTACCGGCACTTTGTGGTGTGGGTAAAAGGATGAGCAATGAGTGACAATGCGATTGTGGTGACCTTGGCGATGTCGTTGAGTGATGCGGAAGCGAAAGTTCGTGACGCCCTCAAAGAAGAAGGTTTTGGGGTGTTGACCGAGATTGATGTTGAGGCGACTTTGCGAACGAAACTGGGCGAAGAAGTCGGGCCGTACAAGATCCTTGGTGCCTGCAACCCGTCTCTTGCTCATAAAGCCATCGGCATTGACCGTGAAGTTGGCCTGATGCTGCCGTGCAATGTGCTGTTGCGGGATACCGGCGACGGTGGCACCGAAGTGTTGGCCGCCGACCCAAGCGCAATGGTGACCCTGTTTGGTGATGCACTCAGCGAAGTTGCGGCGAACGCACGCGAGAAACTGGCGCGTGCGATGGCACGGCTTGACAGTTAGCGTCCAAAGCGGCGTGAGCGCCGCTGGTATTCACGTAACGCCCGCAAAAAATCGATGCGGCGAAATTCGGGCCAGTAGGTGTCACAAAAATAGTATTCGCTGTAGGCCGACTGCCACAGCAAAAAGCCGCTGAGCCGCACCTCTCCTGAGGTGCGGATGATCAGATCAGGGTCTGGTAACCCGGTCGTGTACAGGTGCGCGCCGATGTCATGCGTATCTAGCGTTTTAGCCAGCTCGTCAAGGGTGATGCCTTCAGCGGCGCGTGCCGCAAGTAGACGCCGCAGGGCGGTAGTGATTTCTTCACGTCCGCCATAGCCCACAGCAACCTGTACCCGCATGCCGTGATGGTTGCGACTGTCCTGTTCGGCTTTGGTAAGGCAGGCACGGGTGTCTGCCGGCAGCATGTCCAGTGCGCCTACGGCAGTGACACGCCAGGGACGTCCGGCTGAGGCGATGCGCGACACGGTTTCTTCAATGATGCGTAGCAGCGGGCCAAGTTCGGCATCGTCACGATTCAGATTTTCGGTCGACAGCAGCCACAACGTGACATACGGGATCTGCTGCTGTTCACACCACGATAGGAACGGAACGACCCGTTCAGCACCCGCCTGATGGCCACCAGTTGCATCTGGCATGCCCCGTTCACGGGCATAACGGCGGTTGCCATCCAAGATTACGCCGACATGCTGCGGCATCGGCCCGCCAGCAATTTCGCGGGCGAGCCGATACTCATACAGTCGATACACCAAAGCACGCATGACAAGGATGCTAGTTCACTGGTAGACTAAACAAATACTTGCGCGTCCGAAGGGGTTCGGGCGCTTTTGTATTCGTGTGGGTCACATCGAATGCTTCATCACCCCACGAGACACGATCACTGTGGAGTAACTATGTCAGCAACATATTTGAGTCAAGACGCATACACCCGGCTGAAAGCCGAACTCGATGAACTGAAAACGTCTGGCCGCGAACAGATCTCACACGAAATTGAGGTCGCTCGGGCCCACGGCGACCTGCGTGAAAATGCCGAATATCACGCGGCCAAAGACGAGCAGGGCCGGATGGAAGCACGCATCCGCCAGCTCGAAGAGCTACTGCGTGACGTCACGATCGGCGAACCGGCAAGTGCTGAGGTGGCAGCTGCAGGTGTGGTAGTCACCCTTGACATCGACGGTGACGTTGAGACCTACCTGCTTGGCAGTCGCGAAGACCATCATGACGACTTCGAGATTCTTTCAACTGAATCGCCGATGGGCCAGGCGGTACTTGGTGCGAAACAGGGCGACACGGTGGCGTTTGAAACCCCCACTGGCGTGACGATCGATTTGACTGTCACTGCCCTTGCGCTGCCTTAACGCAAACGTTCAATCACCATCGCCATGCCTTGGCCACCACCAACACACATCGTCTCAAGCCCGTAGGTGCCATCGGTTGACGCAAGACCGTTTAATAACGTGGTGGTGATGCGGGCACCGGTCATCCCAAACGGGTGACCAAGGGCAATCGCGCCACCGTGCGGGTTGAGTTTCGCCTCGTCGATGCCAAGTTCTTTAACACACGGGATCACCTGGGCGGCAAACGCCTCGTTGATTTCGACAATGTCCATGTCGCCAATGGTCATGTTGGCACGCGCTAATGCTTGACGGCTCGCTTCAATCGGACCAAGACCCATAATTTCCGGGTTGAGTCCCGTCACGCCAGTCGACACGATGCGTGCGAGCGGGGCGATGCCAAGCTGTTTCGCCTTGGTGTCGCTCATGATGACCAAGGCTGCAGCACCGTCGTTCAACGGGCAGGCGTTGCCTGCAGTGACCATACCGTGAGGGCGAAACACCGGTTTCAGTGCGTCCATGGCGGCACGTTCAGCCTGACGGGGCGATTCGTCTTCGCTCATCACCTCGCCGTTGGCAAGGGTGATGGGGGTGATTTCGCGAGCGTAGAAACCGGCCTGTTCCGCTGCCGCGTAGCGTGCTTGTGACCGAAACGCGAAGTCGTCCATCTGTTCGCGCGACACGCCTTTAAGCGATGCGACATTCTCGGCTGTCTGACCCATCGGAATGTAAGCGTCGATGAGCGCATCAGGCTGCCAGGGGCCAAGTTCGCCGGCAGCGAACTGTTCGGTGCGGGCTTTGGCGGCGGCAAACAGCGGATTTTCGGTGTTTGGCAGCGAGTCGCTACTTCCTGAGACAAACCGTGACACCATCTCGACGCCGGCGGAAATAAACACGTCGCCTTCACCGGCTTTGATCGCATGAAACGCCATCCGGGTGGTTTGCACGCTGGAGGAGCAGTACCGCGTGATGGTGGCCCCTGGCACGGTTTCAAGACCGAGCAAAAGGGCAACGACCCGGGCCATGTTGAACCCTTGCTCGCCACCTGGCATACCGCAGCCAAGTAGGATGTCGTCGATTTGGTCGCGTGACAGCTGTGGCACTTTGGCCAACGCCGCATCGATGATGGTGGCGGTGAGGTCGTCAGGCCGTTCGTTCACCAGCGCACCTTTAAAGGCTCGGCCGATTGGTGTGCGTGCAGTGGCGACAATGACAGCTTCGGGCATCGTGGCTCCCCTTCATCGATGACGTATTTTTATGCTAGCGGCGTCGCTACCAAACCTCGCTTACGAAAGGTCGATCATGGCGACATATCGGCCGTCGTGTTCAGTCACGCCAATCGGTAACCCAAAAGTGGCTGACAGGTTGGACGAAGTCAACGTCTGGGTGGTGGGACCGGCAGCAACAATTTGGCCCTCACGCAGCAACAAGACGTTGCCGATGCCGCGCGGGAGTTCTTCAAGATGGTGAGTGACAAGCACAACACTAGGCGGTGACGGTTCGCAAAGAAGCTGGTCAAGGTCACGCAACAGGGCTTCGCGTCCGCCTAAATCAAGTCCGGCAAACGGTTCATCGAGCAGCACGAGTTGCGGGTCGATGACCAGTGCACGGGCGATTCTGACCCGTTGACGTTCGCCTTGACTTAACGTTTGCATGATCCTGTCGCCCAGATGTTCAGCACCTACCCGAGCTAGCGCATCATCTGCCCGTGCTTTTAAATCGAGATCGTCCAGCAGTCCTTTGGGTGGCCAAGTACCGCCATGACGGGCTACTGCCACCAGTTCGCGTGCCGTTGCGCTGCCGTGCAGCAGCGTGTCTAACACGTTTGACACAAACCCGATTGACGGGCGCAGTTCACGCAGATCGGCAGTTCCAAACGTCACTCCAAGGACACTCATCGTTCCACTGGTGGGATGCCGGTAGGTGGACAACAGTCGCAGCAGCGTTGTTTTGCCCGAACCGTTTGGGCCAAGCACACACAGATGTTGACCGCGCGGCAACGCAAAACTGATGTCGCTCAAAATCTGCCGGCCGCCTTGACGTACCCCAATGTCTTGTAACGTCAACACGTTTGTCATCGTCATCCACCTGCCCCACGGGACGCCACCAGCCAAGCTCCGATAACCATCAGTGCGGCGCCGAACAGGCGCCACGGGTCAACGTTTAGCTGCCGTCCCCCAAAACCAACTGCTTCAAACACGAACGTTAGCGCGAGCTGGGATGCGATCACGATCGCTAAGGTTGATGCGACCCCGATGCTAGCTACGGCAATAGTTAACCCAGTGATAATCAAAAAGCCGCCCACGCCGGCAATCGCACCCCATGGGGCGGCGCGAAACGCGGACCAGCCAAAGCCGAACCGGCCGACTGTCACGACGATAATGCCAAACAGCAGTCCGCCTGCATGCGCCCACATAGACAGGGTTACAGGATGCAGCCGATCGCCGTATGCGCCAAGCACTGCGGCTTGAATCGCAACGACGACCCCGACAAGCAGTGCGGCCAACACCCCGGCAGACATACGAATCCTTTTTTAAAGGTGCTTCGCGCACTGCGCGAGCGTACTGTTTGCCAACAACTTGCTAGCGTCACAAAAGACCAGTAAGTGTTGGAAGACACGGGAGAGAATTTATGAAAATCACGGCGATTGATGCGCTGCACGCCGGCCAGTTTCTGTTTGTGCGGGTGCACACCGACACTGGCATTGTCGGGGTTGGTGAAGGTGGTGCTTGGGGCCATATCGAGGCCTCAAAAGTTGCCGTAGAGAAATTTGCGACGTATCTCGTCGGTCAAGACGCCGAACCGATTGAGCATCATTGGGCGATGATGCACCGTTTCTCCTATTTTCAAGGGGCAGCGATCAACGCGGCGATCAGTGCGATCGATATTGCGTTGTGGGATGTGAAAGGCAAAGCACTGGGCGTTCCGGTGTATGAGCTGCTGGGCGGACCGACCCGTTCAAAGGCGCGCGTGTATGCGCACGTGTACGAGAAAAACATTGATTTGGTGTTGGCGGATATGGTCCGCAAGAAAGAAGCCGGTTTCACTGCAATTGGGCATCTAAACCCATTTTTGGATGAGGACGAGGACGACGCGTACTACCAGTCGCATGCCACCAAGATGCGTGAAGCAATCAATAACGTACGGCTGATGCGTGAAGCTGTCGGCGACGAGGTTGATCTTTGCATCGAAATTCACCGGCGGCTCACTCCTGCCGAAGCGGTCGTGTTTGCCCGTGGTATTGAAGAGTTCCATCCGATGTTTATTGAAGACCCGATGCGCCCCGAAGATCCTGATTCGATGGCGCGCATTGCCGATCGGATTCCGATTCCGATTGCAACCGGCGAGCGGCTCGACAACCTGTTTGAGTTCCAGCAGCTGTTCACGCGTAACGCCGTCGAGTATGCCCGGGTGGACGTTTGCCTGTGTGGCGGCATCACCGGCGCGAAGAAAGTTGCGGCGATGGCTGAAGCACACAACGTGATGGTGGTGCCACATAACCCGCTGTCACCGATCGGACTTGCCGCCTGTCTGCAGTTAGATGCGGCGATTCCAAACTTTGCCATTCAAGAGTATGCGACCGGTTTTGAAGCCAACGTGCTCGTGTCGCAACAGAAACATTTGGGCCACGACGTGGTCGATGAGGTTCCGATTCCCAACGACGGGTTCGTCACGATTCCAACCAGGCCCGGTATCGGTATCGATTTGGTTGCCGATCCTGAAGCTGTCCGACCGGCCTTGTCTAAGGCGGTTGTAATGCGCCGTCACCGTGACGGTTTCGTGTTTGACCAATGACCTGTCGACCGTGCAAAAACGCGTAGGCTTACCGCTTGGTAACGGTTTATACGCCAGGAGCGACTGATGAGCGAACAATTCCGCACGGCCCACGACACGATGGGTGAGATGCAGATTCCGGTAGAGGCGCTGTGGGGGGCAAGCACCCAGCGTGCCGTCGAGAACTTTCCGGTGTCTGGCCAGCCAGTCCCCGCGGCCGTATTTCGCGCCCATGCGATGTTGAAGTGGGCGGCTGCGACCGCGAACGAAGAGACCGGTGTGATCGCAAGCGACATTGCTGATGCGATTCGTGCTGCAGCGAACGAAGTGATCGACGGGAAACTGGATGAACATTTCCCCGTCGACGTATTTCAGACCGGTTCAGGTACGTCAACGAACATGAACGTCAACGAGGTGGTCGCCAACCGCGCCAAACAGATTCTTGGTGAAGCGTTGAGTTCCTCACGGGTGCATCCCAATGACCATGTGAACGCGTCACAGTCGTCCAACGACACGTTCCCAACGTCGGTGCATGTGGCGGTCGCTCAGGTTGTCGCCGCCAAAACTATTCCCGCGTTGAACGGCCTTGCGGCCGAACTGCGCAGCAAAGCCGACTTGTGGGCTGACGTGGTGAAATCTGGCCGTACTCACCTGATGGACGCCACGCCGGTAACACTTGGACAGGAATTTGGCGGCTATGCCCGCCAGATCGAGTTGGGGGTCACACGGCTTGAGAACGCGTTGACGTCGGTGTATGAACTAGCCCTTGGCGGCACTGCGGTGGGTACAGGTCTGAACTGCCCGCCAGGGTTTGTTGATCGGGTGATCGAACTGATGGCCGAACGCACCGGGCTGCCGCTGCGTGAAGCTGAAGATCACTTTGAAGCGCAAGGGTCCCGTGATGCGCTGGTAGACATTTCTGCGGCGTTGAAAACCGTCGCGGTGAGCCTGATCAAAATTGCCAACGACGTGCGTTGGATGGCGTCTGGCCCACGCACCGGCTTGTACGAGATTCAGCTGCCCGAAATTCAGCCTGGTTCGTCCATCATGCCAGGCAAAGTTAATCCGGTGATTCCCGAGTCGGTCCGTCAAGTTGCTGCCCAAGTAATTGGCAACGACGCGGCCGTAACGGTTGGTGGCCTTTCGGGTGAACTTGAACTCAACGTCATGATTCCGCTGATGGCCCGCAACGTCATCGAGTCAGCCGAGCTCATCGCCGCGGTTTCGACCGTGTTTGTTGAGAAGTGTCTGATCGGCACGATCGCAACCGAGATGGGCCCGTTGCTGGTAGAACGCTCACTGATGCAGGTCACCGCGCTGGTGCCTGAGATCGGTTATGAACGTTCGGCCGCACTAGCCAAAACGGCGCATAAGCAGAACAAGACGTTGCGTGAAGTTGCCGTTGAAGATGGGGTCGATCCGGTCGTGCTTGACCGGGTGTTGAACTACAAACGTATGACCGAAGGCGGCATCCTTTAGGACTCACCTAAGCGGGCCGTGACGCGTAACACCTGTCACGGCCCGCTTACGTGTCCCTGTTGTACGGCCGTCCAACGCAAGGTGGCACCTATGGATGTAGGGCTCGTGGTAGCACTTGGTGCAACCCTGATTGCCGCCAGTGTTGGGGTGTTGGCCGGCTTTGGTCTTGGGCTCGTGCTGATCCCGATTTTGGCCGTCGTCTACACGCCTCGCGAGGCGGTCATCACCGTTATTGTGCTCGCGATGGGCAACTCCATACTGGGCTTATTTGCCGATTTTCAGTCGCGGCCTCGGCCTGCTCCTGACTGGTCGATTATCCGTCAGGGATTTCTTGGTGCGGTGATTATTGCAATACCAGCGGCGCTTACAGCAGCGCAGCTCACCTCACGGGCGATCACTGCTGTACTGGCGATTTTTGTATTAGTCACCACGTTTTTGTTTTGGCGTGGCTGGACGCCTACGCCACCACTACCGCGTGGTTCGGCGGCTATTGCCGGCGCCATGTCGCAGGCAGCCGGCATTTTCGCAGGCACGACCGGACCGCCGTTTGTGCTGTATACGTTTGCGTCCGGCATCGCGTTGAACCGGGTTCGAACCACCATGCAAACGTTTTTCTTAGCGACGAACTTCATTACGATCGCGATGCTGTGGCTGACGGTCGCAGTGCGTCCGTTGTGGCTATTTGTTGCTGTTGGGGTGGTTGCCAGTGGCGTGGTGGCACCGTTTCGTTCACACGTGCCCCAAAAGGTGCTGCGTCCTGCCATGCTGATTTTGTGTGGGCTGGCAGGTACGACTGCAGGGGTTAGTGCGTTAACCGGTTAGCCGTCTTTGGACGCGTCGACGTTGTATTCGTCGGCGTAATACTCCACGCCAAGATGGGTGATCTGAGATTCGCCTTGCAACCACCGCAACGTGTTTTTGAGTTTGGTGAGTTGAATGAACAGGTCATGTTCGGCATACAGGCCAGGGGCTACCTGTGGGGCTTTAAAGTAGAAACTCAGCCATTCCTGCACGCCACCAAGTCCGGCCCGTTGCGCTAAGTCTAAGAACAGGGCAAGGTCAAGTGCCAGCGGCGCAGCCAAAATTGAGTCGCGGCAGAGCAAGTCGACTTTCAGTTGCATCGGGTAGCCAAGCCACCCGAAAAAGTCGATGTTGTCCCAGCCTTCTTTGTTATCGCCCCGTGGCGGGTAGTAGTTGATCCGCACCACGTGATGCATGTCGCCATACAGTTGCGGATAGACCTGTGGCTGTAGGATCGTGTCAAGCACACCCAGTTTAGAGGACTCTTTCGTTTTAAACGAGTCCGGGTCGTCTAACACTTCGCCGTCACGGTTACCCAAAATGTTGGTCGAGTACCAACCGTGCATGCCAAGCATCCGAGCTTTAAACATCGGTGCGAGCACCGTCTTCACCATCGTCTGGCCGGTTTTAAAATCTTTGCCGCAGATGGGCACGCCGACGTCAGTGGCAAACTGGCGTAGTGCGGGTACGTCAACTGCCAAGTTGGGGGCGCCGTTGGCAAACGGCACGCCTTCAAGCAGTGACGCGTACGCATACAGCATCGCGGGGCTGATCGTGTGAGCGTTCGCGTCGATAGCGGCGTTGAAACGTTCCAGATCGAGATGATCTTCACCGATTTCAAGGAAAATTTCGGTGGAGCCACACCAGATCATCACGATCCGGTCGCAGCCGTGCTGTTCACGAAACGCACGGATGTCGTCGCGGATGCCCTCAAGCATCGCGCGTTTACTGACGATCGGTTTCACGTTTGGGCCGTCAAGTTTTTTCACATACTCGGGGTCAAACGCGGCCGTCATGGGCTGAATTGCCCGCAGATTTTCAGCGATCGGTTCGAGATGACGGGCCGTGTCAAGCACGCCGGCACGTACGGCTGCAACATAGGCGTCGTCGGGGAACGGATCCCATGCACCAAACACGATCTGGTCTAAGGCCGCCAGCGGCACAAAATCGCGGATCAGTGGTGAGCGTTCTTCGGTGCGTTTGCCCAGACGGATCGTGCCGATCTGAGACAGTGAACCGATCGGTTCTGCAAGGCCGGCACGGATCAATTCGACCCCCGCAATGAACGTTGTTGCGACCGCGCCTAAGCCGACGCAGAGCACCCCTAAGCTGCCGTCAGCTGGGGTGATCGTTGGTGCAGGTGATGGCGACTCCACGGTGCTCCTTTGCACGTTATGTGCGTTTGTTGCCGTGAGTCTAGTTTAGGCGCTCATGTCCGCGAGTAGTTCAAGTGCCGCACAGATTCCAAACTCAATTTCTGCCAGATGATCTTCGTCGCAGGGTTCGCCTTGCGAGTTTCTCACGGTGAACACGTCGACGACTTCGTCGCCAGGAGTTTGAATGCGGGCGACCACAATGTTTACCTGCAGTTCTGCCAATGTCTGTGCGATGGTGTAAAGCACACCGGGGCGATCGGCGGTGTGCACTTCAAGTACCGTGTTGGCTTCGGATGAGTCGCGGCTTGCGGTGACTGTTGTTGCGATCGGCGTGGTTGAGACGTAGCGGCGGCTTTTGGCTTCTTTGAGGACGCGGGCACGCACGGCCAGGCGGCCTGAGGCGGCTTCGTCAAGGTCACCTTCAGCGCGGGCCCACCATGACGACAGAGTCGCTTCAGCCGGGCGCACTTTGAAAGTTTCGATGGCGATACCGTCGCTGCGGGTGAACGCGTCGGCAGCCACGATCGATCCGCCGTGCATCGCTACAACGCCGGCAACTTTTGCAAACCATCCCGGGTTATCCAGTGCGACAACGTCAAGTTCGTCGATGCCGACAAACCCGTCGGGATCGTCGATGCCAGCGGTGACGCGGGTGCGAACTTCGACCGCATCGGGGCGTGTGCGAGTCATCAAGGCATGCCGCACGATCGCTCGAGGGGTCATCGCTGCGGCGTAGCGTTGGGGCAGCATCGCTAAATGTTTACGGACAGTTGCGCCGTCACATCCAAGTTCGGGTGCGATCTGTTGTGCGACTGATGCCGTGTTGTGGGCGCCATCGACAGTCGAGTCGGGGTCACGGTCGTCAAGCACCGCAT
>JBBDST010000049.1:0-20086 GCA_040904765.1 Nitriliruptoraceae bacterium | reverse complement strand
CCGACGTTGCGATACGAAACCGCCCGGGCAAACACCACCGCCTGGGCACACAACTGTTCACGCACACCGGCATCAAGATTGGGAGCCGGGGCGATCTCAAGGACTTTCTGATGCCTGCGCTGCAACGAACAGTCCCGCTCAAACAGGTGCACCACATCCCCGTTGGCGTCTGCCAACACCTGCACTTCAATATGCCGCGGACGGGTCATTGCCTGTTCTAAAAACACCGACGGGTCACCAAACGCCCCTTCAGCTTCACGCATCGCCGTCTCAACCGCGTTCACCAGTTCGTTTGGGTCATCCACCCGACGCATCCCGCGCCCACCACCACCGGCAGCTGCCTTGACAAACACCGGAAAACCGATCGCGTCAGCAAACGCTTTGGCTTCACTAACGTCAGTCATCAACGCCGACGCCGCCAACACCGGTAGGCCAGCGGCTTTCGCCGCGTCACGTGCCCGAATTTTGCTGCCCGTAAGGTCCAAGACTTCGGCTGGTGGGCCCACAAACGTCAACCCGGCAGCGGCCGTTTTGCGGGCAAAATCGGCCGATTCGCTCAAAAACCCGTAACCGGGATAGATCGCGTCAACTTCTGCATCAAGGGCCGTTTGGATCAGCGCGTCCGCATCCAGATAGGCCCGTACCGGACGGCCCTCTTCACCAATCTCGTAGGCCTCATCAGCCTTGATCCGATGCAACGCGTCACGGTCCTCACGCGCATACACCGCCACCGTACGAATCCCAAGTTCCGTCGCGGCACGAAACGCCCGGATCGCAATCTCACCACGGTTTGCTACAAGAACGCTACGCACACCAAATCCTGACGTCACATGTCCACTTGAGCGCTACACGATGGTGTGCGCCACCAAACGCGAGGCGTCACCAGCGCAAGTATCGCTGGTGGCAAGGGTACGCGTCAAAGCCCAACCAACGTGAGGCTGCGCAGCCACTTCACTGCTTTGGCGAAGTAATCACTGGCGGCACTCAACGATTTTTTCAGAGCAGTGCCACAGTCACGTTGTTACTCAATGTGGCACGCCCGTAGCAACCTGCTGACATGCTAAGGCGGCCCGGTCAACGTGCACCGGGCCGCCCCAAAAGCCGCACTGTGTCAGTGCTGTTCAGGCGCATTCGTGGATGAACTGCCCGGTGCGACGCTGCGAGCCGATGGAGCCAGATAGCGGGCCCACCACTGCTTGGCCGTGTCAATACCACCCACACCAAAGGCCACCGCCAACGCAACAGCAGCGCCAGCAATCACAATCTTCACCAGATCTTCAGCGAAGGTGATGTTGAGTACGTCAAGTGCGGCAAGCACACCAAAGGCGATCACACCCACACGAACAACAGACGACAACCATGCCACGCCCCGTGCCTGCGCATATGGCGCGATCAAATCACTCACCCAGCTTGCTACCGCCGCAGCGATAATCACGATAACTGCAGCCAAAATGACGATCGGGATCCACTCGAGGAACGCTTGCAGCAGCTCGACGATCACATCGAGTTGCAGAATGTCAAAGACAAGAATGAACAACGCCACCAACAGCACTGCGTAAATAACGCCCGCAACCAACTGTGCCGGTGACCGGCCAGAAGGCTCGGTAGCAGACGTGAGACCGGCGCGACTGAACACGGTACGTACCGCCGAAAGTTCCAACAGTTTCACGATCAGTCGACGGATCAGTCCAAGAATAAGTCGCCCGACGACCAACACGACCAGTGCCAACAGGATGCGTGGAATCCATTCTGCCACGGTCACTGCCATGGATTCAAAAACGTCCACAATGTCGTTCCACAACTCTGTCATACGCGCTCTCCCTCAGTATAAGTGTCCCATTTCGTTGTTCACCGTAACACTGCATCGCTTCGCTGACTAGTGCCTCGAACAGCCCAACCAAGCCACACCACACCAAAACGCCAACGCTGAATGCGTTGCACAAACCCGATTCAACACGCACTACACGGACACCAAACCGCCCCTTACCAAGCCGTTTGTAACCCCATCAAAACCCATCAGAAACCATCAGCGGGCGCGACCAACGACTAAAGACAGGCCGAAGTAAAACCGACTGTTACTGGCACACACAACCAAACGGGCACAAAAGCATACGAACGCTGCGCCAACGACTATCTGATACACCTCATAGATGGAAACGATGACGTTTGGCGATCTCACCGTCCGGTTTGACCAACGGGTTCTTCGCCCGCGCCCCTGGACGCTCGCACAATCCCTGTGGGCCGCCGCCCTGGCACAACACTTGCCAAAAGGCCCAATTCTCGAGTTGTGTGCAGGCGTTGGCCACATAGGACTCCATCTGGCCTCACTCGTTCGACGCGACCTCACCCAAATCGATGCCGACGCCATCGCCTGTGAACATGCCCGATTGAATGCCGCCACCGCCAACCTGGACGTACAAGTCGACGTCCGCCACGGCCTCATCGACCAAGTAGTTCAGCCACAAGAACAATTCACGCTCATCCTTGCTGACCCCCCGTGGGTAGCAACCGCCGACACGGGCAACTATCCATTCGATCCGCTAAGCGCGATCGACGGCGGCTACGACGGGCTTGATCTGGCCCGCACCTGCCTTCAGGTAATGGACCGTCATCTATGCCAAGGCGGCGCCGGCGTGCTGCAACTTGGAACCACCGAGCAGGCCGCGCAAGTTGAGACCTATCTTGCTACGCAAACCCAGCTCAAACTGCGCCTTGTCGCGGTGCGTGCAATCCCTGGCGCAAACGGTGTGCTGACACATCTGACCCGATGAACCGGCCAATATGCGCCTACAAAACCGCCGCACGTCTGGCTCACTGATAACCCGACGTGGCGCGTTGGCGGCCCGCTTTGACGCTTGATTGCCACCAACGACTCGTGCCCGTTTGGCCAGTGTGACGACCCAACAGCACCGATACCGTGCCAAGAGATGAAGGCTCGCACCTCCAACGGACCCGTGCAGGCAAACGACAAATGGCGCTTCGATGTCTACCGAATCAACCCCGCTAGCCAAACAGCTCGCGGTCGGTCTTGTGGCCGGGAACGAAGCGCTCGAGAAACTGCATGACACCAAGCCTGACGGACGACGCGACCGTTTCTTGGTTCTCAACCAAATTTATGACCTGCACCGCCGATCACTTGACGAACTGGGACAACGTGTTCAGTGGCAACACCACCCAAGCGTCGTCGCGATCAAAACGCGCCTAGAAACCGACTGGATGCAAGAACTCGACCAGTTTGTAACCCCGCAGATCAAAGACGGCGACACGGCCGATGCAATGCGATCGATGGCAGCCCGAGGCCGCGCACCACGGATCTATCAGTGGCTCGCCTACGAAGCCAACTGGCACGAGACCCTCCATTTTCTTGCGCTCGAAGGTGGCCCCGACGACATCTTCGATGACCTGGTGGCAACCTGCCAGATCGGTCTTCCGTCCGGACCGGCAAAAATGGAACTGGCAGCCAACTACGGCGACGAAATGGGAAACGGACACATCGAGGCTGTGCACAGTGTGCTCTATAGACGTTTTGTCGACGCGGTCAAACTTCCCTACATCCCGCTGGCCAAACAGCCAACGGAAGCACTCGAACGTTGCGCGCTACTTGGACTGTTGGCAGCGAACCGTTGTTTGCAACCAGAGATGATCGGCGCGTTAGGGCTGATTGAGCTCTCCGCCGGGCCACAATGCCGGTATGTCGATCAATGTTTGGACCGCCTTGGTGCCTCACAAGACGCACGCGCGTTCTATCAGATGCATGCCGACGTTGACCCGCGGCACGGTGCGGGCTGGCTTGACAATGTCGTTGGCCCGTTAGTGAACGAACGGCCCGAATGGGGGCCACGGATCCTGCGCGGCGCAGCCTGGAAAAACGCCGTAAATGACGCGTTTTTCACCTGGGCCGACCGCACTATGGCACAACCCGTTGCCGAAACTTCACACGTTTAGTCCACGCGGCTCATCGCGTAACGACCCCGTCGGCGTCACACCATGCCACTTCCACTTAAGGGCTTTTGGGCTGATCGCGTTGCCAGCTCACCGGATCGTCTAGCTGCGACAGGCTAAGGCCATCATCTTCACGCAGAATGGCGTTTGATTTCTTGCGTTGAGCCGACTTCTTTGTGTTTTTTGCGTTCTTGGCTTTAGCACTAGGAAACGTGAAGGTTTCAACGAAGTTCAACGGTCCTGGTCGGCCCAACAGATAGCCCTGTGCGGCTTGAACACCCACATCACGCCAACGTGCCAAATCTTCAGGTTCTTCAATACCCCCTGCAATCAACAACGCACCACTATCGCGGCCGTAACGCAACAGACGGTGGATGAGTGAGCGTGTCAGCGGATCACCCCGCCCAGCGTTGGTCAAAATCGCATCGAGCTTGATCACATCGGGAGAAAGCCGACTGATGTGGCGCAAACTTGTCAAACTTGCCCCCACATTATCGATCGCAATCAGCGCACCTGCTTCTCGAAGCCGCGCGATAGCCCCACGCAACGCGACATAATCGGCAACCGGTTCAAGCTCCGTCAATTCAAGCAAAACCCGCCGCGTCAATGGACGGATGATGTCGACCAGTTCTGACGCCTGCATGGTTGTTGCCGAAACGTTCACCGTCAACATGACGTCGGGTTTGAGGGCAGCCGCAGACTCAACTGCGCGTAGCACCGCAGCAATTTCAAGCTCCGTTCCAAGCCCCAACTCGGCGGCACGACCAAACCATTCACTTGGCGGTAACGGCGGTTCACTGTCAAAGCGTGCCAACGCCTCCGCGGCGATCAACCGGCCATCGTCAAGGGCATAGATCGGCTGAAACACCGAATAAAACCCGCAGGTCAACACCATCTGACGGACCACATCATCGCTCAACAATGGCGGAGCGTCAGTCAAGCCTTTGGGAGCAGTCAACTCAACGTCCCACCAGCGAGCCAGCGCCTTTTGATGCGAGCCGATCAGCGCACGCACCGACTCGCCCACAACAAGACCTACCAGCAGAAGCGAAACCGACAGGACCACAAGAACCGACATGTCTTCTATGACACTGCGTTGACCGGTAGTAAACGCGGCAAGGAAGAGCATCCCGACACTAAAAACACCAACCAGGCCACCACCAGCCGGACCAAAACGCACCCCGGCTAACGCAACCGGAATAAACAACACTTGGGCCGCCACACCGATCGGAACACCAAAGAGGCGAACTGCTACCCACACCGCCGCCACCACCAGCAGCAACAAAATGATGACTAGCGGTTTTGCAACCCGCCAAAACTGCCCGCCGAAACTCACCTGCCCAAGCTCATCATCGCCACTGGTAGCCATCGACTGCAGGGCCTTTCGGTTGTCGATTCAGCGAAACATCAGTCACCAGCAACCCTACCCGCAACATGCCACCGGTGTGAGAGCTCTTAAGTCTCTTATCCAATCAACATTTACGGACAATCCCAGCTGAGACGGTCAACGGCATTGTTTGCATCAAGGGGGTGGGCAAAATAATAACCCTGACCGATATCACAGCCCATGTCGGCCAAGATCTGCCGTTGCTGATCGGTTTCGATGCCTTCGCCGACCGTAATCATCCCAAGTGCGTGTGCCATCACAATCGTGGCATGCACCATGTGTGAAGTTTTGTTGCCCGGTAACAGATGGGAGGTGAAACTGCGATCGATCTTCAGCATGTCAAACGGAAGTTTGGCGAGTCGGTTCATCGACGACCAGCCGGTACCAAAATCGTCAATCGCAAGCTGTACACCAAGTTCGTGCAGTGCCAACAACGTTTCAGGCGAACCTGGTTCAGAAATGGCAGTCTCGGTGACTTCGAGCCACAGATGATCGGCAGAGGACCCGTTGCGCTCAAGTGCACTGGCCACACGCTCTGGCAGCGAAGCATCGGAAAGATCACGGGCGGAGAGATTGACGCTGACCGCAGGAATCGTGCCACACAACGTCTTCCACTGCTGCTGCGTAGCCAGACTGCGTTTGAGCACATGGTCAAACAGTCGGCCGGTCAAACCGGTCGTCTCCGCCAACGGCACGAACCGGTCAGGTGGCAAAAGCCCCTGTTGCGGATGCTGCCAGCGAACAAGCGATTCGAAGCCAAACAGCCGCCCACTAGCCAACTCGACCTCCGGCTGATACTGGCAAAAAAGTTCGTCGCCATCCTGAGCGAGTGTGGCACGAAGCTGTGGGGGTAACGCAAGCCGATCAAGTACGTCAAGATGAATCTCTTCGGTGAAGTACGCCGAGCGGTCCTTGCCGTTGTGCTTGGCGTGATGCAGCGTCGCATCCGCATCACGCAGCAGGGTCTGCGCATCGTGGTTTGCGGTCGCGCGAGCGACCCCAATCGACACGCCGACCTCAACTGATTCACCCGAATCCAGCATCACCGGTTGTTTCACGCCGACAAACAGACGATCCTGAATCGCAGCAACGTTCTGTTCGTCGGCGTCTTCAAGGACAATGGCAAACTCGTCGCTGCCAAGACGCGCGACCAGATCACTGCCGCGCACCGCCGTCCGCAGCCGCCGAGCCACTTCACATAAAACCTGATCGCCCGCGGCACGGCCAAAGACATCGTTCACAAGCTTAAAGTCGTCAAGATCACACGACAGGACTACGATCCCTTTGGCACCAAACGCTGTCTGCTGCAACGCAGCGTCAAGACGCCGCGCAAACAGTTCCTGGTTGGCAAGCCCCGTCAACGGGTCATGGGTCGCGTTGTGATGCAAAAGATCAGTCAGGCGTGCCTCCACCTGTCGACGTTCGGTGACATCAGTGTTGACACCGAACACCGCGTCAGGTTTGCCGTCGTCATCGTGCAGCAGCGTCCAGCGGCATTCGAGGATAAGTGGCCGCCATTCGCGGTCCACACCGCCAAGTTCTCCCGACCATTCGCCGTCACGCAGCAGCACATCCAGCGCAGTTTCGACCTGAGTGCTGTCCCTTGTGACAAGTTCATCGAGCCGGCGTCCCATCGCCTCGTCAGCACTCCAGCCGTGGATACTGGTCGCGCCCTGATTCCAATACAAAATGCGTTGCTCAAGGTCGTGAACCACAATCGCATCCGAAGCAAGATCAAGCAGGCGTGCCTGTTGGGCCAGTTGCGACTGAGCTTTTCTGAGCTCATCGATATCGGTGCAGGTCCCAACCCACTTGAGCACCTCACCCTGCTCATCATGTATCGGCGTGGCACGGCTAAGCATCCAGTGGTATGTGCCATCTTTGCTTCGAAGCCGATACTCAAGTTCGTATGGCTTGCCGCTCGCAGTGGCCTTTTCCCAGCGCCGTTGGGCACGCTCACGATCCTGTGGATGAAATTGTGGGACCCAACCAAAGCCGAGGCTTTCCTCAACAGTTCGCCCCGTGAACTGTGTCCACTGATAGTTGATGTAGGTGTGCCAGCCGTCAGGCTGCGCAACCCACACGATCTGTGGCATCGTTTCAAACAGTTGCTGCCACTGTGCCTCGAGCGCATGAGCAGTTTCAATGGGCTTACCTGGCTCGGCCACAGATCCGCCAAGCGGCACCCTCACCGGACCCGTTACGCCATCAGACGCACGGGCAAAGACACGAAAAGCCGACCAGAGTTTGATTTTGCTTGCTCCCAACGCAAAAAATCAGTGCGGGAATCTGCGCGTGGTTTGGGCAGACTTACTTCAGCCAACCTATTGGTATTGGCAACGTTCCGCTTCAACACCGTAAAAACCGTAGAAACCTCGGCATGATCTAGGCACGCCAAGAAACAACTTCCTTAGCAAAAGCATGACCGCGAACCCTGTTATCAGCCAAAGCCAAAAACTCGTCTGTCGATACGCTGGTCCTACAGCCTAGGCAAACTTCCGGCAACACTCCATTGGCCTTCAAGGATCACCCTGATGAACCCGAACAAGCCAAGCCGCCCAACGGGTTCACAGATACACCAGGCACCCGACGTGCCGGCCCTGTCATCACCGCAAGCAGCCAACGAGCGCACCGCAAACGAACTGCTCGAAGACTTAGCCGCACTCGCCCGCCGCCTTTCGAATGCCGACAGTGTCGATGAATTATTACAACTGATCGTTGATCTTGGTGAGGACTACGTCGACGGCTGCGACGGCGTCAGTCTGATGCTGATCGACAAGAAACGGAACATCTCCACCCCGGCATACTCCTCCAAAGTGGCCTACGAAAGCGACCTGGCCCAGTACAAAGCCAACGAAGGCCCCTGCTTGGATGCACTGCGTGACCATGCCGTCTATCTGATCGACGACCTTGAAACTGAAGAACGATGGCCAACCTACCGGGCGCTTGCGTTAAAACTTGGCGTGCGTTCGCGGCTCAGCTACCGCCTTTACGCCAATGGCCGTACCTACGGTGCGCTTGACTTTTATGCGCAACAACCCAACGTCTACAGCCCGTTTGCTCAAGGACTCAGCCAAGTTTTTGCCGCTTTCGCCGCGGTCGCGCTCAAAGGCGCAATCACCAAAAGCTGGCATGGAAAAGTCAACCGAGTCGCGTAACATCATCGGGCAGGCCAAGGGCATCATCATGGAACGATTCGACGTGTCAGCTTCAGAAGCCTTTGCAAAACTGGCTGCCATATCGCGCGCCGACCACATCCTCGTGCGCGATCTTTCCGCCCAGATTGTCGCCACCGGCCAGATCCCGTGATGCAACCAAACCGCCTACCCCGCGGCAACAATCCACCTTGCAGCAGCAACGCAACAGCTCTTCATATCTACACGTTAAAACCGCCACATGAGCTCAAACTGATCAATTTGGCACACCTTCACTGCCAGCCTACGACCCGTCTGAAATCTCCGCCTTACGCGCGTCAGCACGCTCACGCTTATCGACATACATCGCCTTGTCGGCTTCGTTCCATGCGACCGACAACCCGCGTGCCACGTCATAGGGCGCAAAACCAACCGACGCGGACACCCCATAATTCTCAAAAGCAGCTCGGATACGGCGCACAAACCCGTCCGTATCGGCAGGGTTCAGTCCGGATGCGAGCAGACCGAACTCGTCACCGCCAATACGAGCCGCAAAATCGTAGGTTCGCACACCCGAACGAAGGGCCTCAGCTGCTGCCGCAATGTAACGGTCACCCGCCTCGTGGCCTTCCTCGTCGTTGATCTTTTTCAAATTGTCAAGATCAATCACGATTACTACACCCGGATCACCAAAGCGCTGTAGGCGTGCATCCTCGACCGAAAGAACACGTTCCCAGCCGCGACGATTAAGCAGTCCCGTCAACCCATCGGTTTCGGCCAGCGACTCGACGCGCTCGAGTTCGCAAACGACCTTCGTGTATTCAAGCGCGGTATAAAGCACTACAGCAAGCAGCGAGCCCATGGTTTCAAACAGCGGCAGGTTGTCGGCAAAATCGTCGCTTTGGGCGTTGGGATCTATCCCACACAACGTGCCGAACAACTCGCCCTGACTGTCCTCGATGGGGATACCGACATAGGTCCCAATCGGCAAATCACTCGCAACTTTCGCTTGGGCATAAGCCGGGATGGCCATCGCATCAGGCGCTACCCGCGGGCCTTGATCGGCCATCATCCGCACACACATCGAATCTTCCCAAGCATGCCAGTCACCGGCCTGCAACCCATAATGGTCGTCGCGAACCTCAAGGTAGAGCTGGCGAGAACCATCAAAACGGGTCACAGCCCAGCAGGCAAGCGACGTCACTTCTTTCAAAAAATCGACCACCAGAGAGGACGCAACAACAAAAGTTGGGACTTTCGATGCAACAGACCCAGTCAAGCCAGATTCATCCATACCGAATGCCCTCCCCTCAGCCCAACTCGCCTGAGGACCTACTTTCAAAGCGCGCCGCAATCCCCACCGTGGACATCGCCCTTGAAAGTTTATGGTACCACCTGGCTCGAAACGCCAAACATCTCATCGGCTCTCATCAAATACAAAAAAGAACGCTTGCAACCGCCTACGGTAACGCCTAACGGCCAAACGCTCGACCACATACGCGACTAGCGTCGTGCCGACAGGTCCCGTGAGGATGACGATGCCAAGCACCCAGGGCAAGCTCGCACGCGAACGCTTGGACATTGCCACTGGAGTACCTCCGGTCTTGGCGTTTCTCACCATTGCAGCCTTGCTGATGGTTGCCTGGGGCCTCACCTACGCCGCAGGTGGAACACGCACCGCCCTACCCCACATGTTCTATTTTCCAATCGTGCTCGCGGCAGGGAGTCGTGGCCCATCGGCTGGAGCAGTCACCGGCATCGCAGCAACCATCTTGTGTGGACCGCTCATGCTGTTAGACGTAGCCTCCGGAGAAGCCCAAACGGTGTTGAACTGGGCCATCCGTGGCATATTCTTCACCACCGTCGGGGTGACCGTCGGAGGCGTATCACTATGGATGCAAAAAGCTATCGGCAAAACCTACAACCAAGAAGTGGCACACTTTATCTCAAGGATGCTGCCCAACACCACCGCCGCCACCACAACCATTGACGATGCCGACCGCGACTGGAGCCCAGAGATCGAACAGATCCTTCGCGATCTCGACTTCCATCCGGTCTTTCAACCCATGTATCGCTTCGATAGCGGTGAACTGTTCACCGTCGAAGCACTCACCCGCTTCCATACCGACCCGCCGCAACCCCCAAACGTATGGTTTGACCGTGCCACTGCAGCCGGACTTGGCATCGAGCTCGAACTGGCGACCCTGCATGCAGCAGTCGACGCCTACTACGCCTTGGATATCGACGCACCCATCTCGGTCAACGCCTCGCCCGCATGCCTGATTGATCCTCGCCTTGCCGCCTTGTTCTCACGACTAGGCGAACGCCAAATAGTCATCGAAGTCACCGAACATGCGATCATCAACGACTACCCGGTGCTGCGTGAAGCACTCAAAACGTTCAACATCGACAACATCCGTTTTGCCATTGACGATGCCGGTGCGGGCTTTGCAAGCTTTCGGCACATCCTGAACTTAAACCCCGACATCATCAAGCTTGACGTGACCCTCGTGCGCAACATGGAACCAAACACCATCCAGTATGCGCTGGCCGAAAACCTTGTCAAGTTCGCCCACCAGATCAACGCACACATCGTCGTTGAAGGCATTGAAACAATCGAAGACCTCACTGCGTGGCGCACTCTTGGTGCCGACGCGGCCCAAGGATTCTTCCTCGCACGACCCGCCCCAACCGCCCCCGCAACCCAGTCACATCGCCTCACCACCATCAGCTTAAACGCAGTTGTTCTGGCGCCAAGCGCGATATTTTCCCGAAAGCGCAGGAGCTCATAACTCGCTTGCGCCACAACAGCGCGTTCACAGGCATGCCCGTACGGATCACCGTAACGATCGACAAGGTGTCGACAATCTGGCTTTGAACCGACCGGTTTTGTGAGCCCACATCGCAGTCTCAACACGATTACGTGCGTCAAGTTTGCGCATAAGACTAGCCAGATGACTCTTCACCGTATTGTCGCTGTGGTCTATCTGCCCATCCTGTCTCATCTGGCAACTGGCGGCACGCTTGTCATGCCATTCGACCGACAAACGCCAACAGCCAGTCAATGTGGCACTGTTTGAAGAGTGAACAGTCAAGCCTCACCAGCGCCAACTTCTCACTTTTTTAAACTGCTGTTTGCTCACATAAAACGCGCTAAGCGTCTTGTTTTAAATCGGCCTTCATCGCTCATGTTCATCCGCACAGTCGCAGTCGATTGACGCTGTTTTCGCCGGGTTTAACACCCCTTGTAAGCCCACTGTGTTGCTACAGAAACTCCCCAACAAGCCTGCAACCAACCCCACCTCTGCGCTGCAAATAAATGCAGCACACACAGGTTCAAGCGCGTGTTACTCTGCGCTTGCCAAGTGCCATCAGCCACCAACGTCTGGTGAGTCGCGGTCACGTCCGAATGGACATGCTGCAACATCCGCTGTACCAGCAATGCCAGATAGTATTTGCCTAGTAAACAAAACGGTAATGGCCGAAAACGCCACCTTCGTTGTTTCCAACGCTGGCGCGTGAACGGTGCATACCGAAACGCAAAACCTACGGTTTCAACAACATCTCGTTGCACCGGTAACACCGCACCACCGTTTTACCCCTGGACGCAAGGTCCTAACGCTGCGCACATCTCAATGACGCAGCTTGAGGGATCGTGTACCCAAACGCACCACAAAAGCGGCTCCTGATGCTCACGGAAAGCCTGTCTGGCCAGCCCACCAACATGCGCTAAGCACGGTGGACCGTCGTGACAGGTGGCGTGAGTTCACTTGATCCTGCCGCGATGCGCTTTGTGCTCCAGAGCGCAGCGCCGAAGTGCAGCCAGACCTGCGTAAAACAGCTTTTCCAAGGGCAACAAGCGACCAACAGCCGCATCACCGTCAGTTGAAAAACACGGTGAACGTCTCTGGCACAGCAGCTGCCCCTAGATCCGGCCAACGCCGCTAAAGCCAGCCCACACAAACCACCGTCTGTCACCACCTGGATTCCTTGCGCCACCGCCTGGACATCCCCGTTAGAGCGCAGGTACCTGCCTGCCGGAGCCAAGCATGCTCAGCTTCTTCACAACCTCATTCGCCGTGTTCCTCCGCCCGGCCCAACCGATGCGTTCGCTGACCTTGCGCGCGCGAACCTCCCCGCGTCGCACCACACCAACTGCCCGCCGCCTACAACTTGGCATCGGTCTGGCTGGCGTTGGCATCGGTGTTGGGCTAATCCTCCAAGCCGGACTTGGAAGCGCCGCCTGGGACGTGCTGAACCTTGCACTTGTCCAACGCTTTGGCGCACCCATCGGTGCGATAGCGCTGATCGTCGGATTCGCTGCCGGCGCCCTGGCGGTGCTGTGCGGCGCCCGGCCAAGCTGGCGCTCGCTCATACCGGTCGTCGTTGCCGCACCGCTGCTCGATCTCACCGTTCGCACCGTAGACACACCCGAAGAACTCACCGGACAGATCGGGATGCTCCTTGGCGGGATAGTGCTGCTCGCCCTTGGTGTTGGCGCCTACATCCAAACAGGCAACGGCGCAGGACCCGCCGACCTCTTGTTCCTCCAGCTCGCCCAGACACGCCTGCCGGTGTGGGCTGCCCGCGCCGTGCTCGAAGGATCAGTACTGCTTCTTGGCTGGTCGCTTGGCGGCCCAGTAGGTCCAGGCACGCTGATCGTCACCGCCGGCATGGGGCCGCTGGTCGCCGTGAGCATCTCCTGGTTTGACCTCTCCCCAGCGTGGGCCAACACCCGTCAGCTACAACCGGCACACGCGTGACGTTACGCAGTCAACGCGCGGCACTTGGCTTGATCTGTTGTGCCGCGCGGTGACTGCCGACAGCTCGTTCAATACGCCAACAAGCGCCACACCCCATAAACGAAAACGGCCGGTGGGCTTGACCCTGCAGCGTGCAAGCCCGATCTCGTTGAGTGAGTGCGCCGTGCCTCATGAGGACAAGTTTCACGTCAGCCTGATGAGCTTAGGTGGCGCGCGGACGGACGCTTTAGGCGCAAATCAAACACCGATTCGCCAGCGCGGCAGCTACCTCTGCTCGCCATACCGATCCCCAGTTTAAGGCCACCGTCATCACCGGTGCGCCAATTTCTCAACGTTCAGCCACCGACGGCAAATGAAGTTGCAGACAATATTCAGCTGGCCCACCACCGTACGGTTGCATGCTTTCTTAACCTCACTGCGTGCCACCACAGCAGCGTGACGATCGCGTGCTGTTCGGGCTTCAAGTGGCTGCTCGCCACGAAGAGCAAAACTTGAACCGTTGCGGTTGCTGTCCTCGCCGATGAAGGTCCCGCCAACCGTCAGATCACGACGTCAGCGAAAACTGATGCTCACATTCTCACGCCAAAATAAGGACTTTCGTCATAGTCAGAACCTCTGACGTGTGCGATGATCCTTCAGAGCGTTACCACCTGGCGCGATGGGAGTCACCATGTTGGTACTTGGAATTATTCTTCTGCTGCTCGACATCTTGTTGTTGGGAACCGGAATCCTGTCAACCATCGGTTGGATACTGATCGTGGTCGGGGCAGTCCTGTTCATTCTTGGCTCACTTGGCCGAGCAGTAGGCCCCCGCCGCCACTACTGGTAGAACACCGGCAACTGCCACAAATCTTTTGACACGCCAAACACCCTGCACCGCTTCGCAGAACAATCGTGCCGGGGGTTTAATGCCGCGCTGTTGCCCGCTTTGAGCTGGCAGACATGCGCCGTTCTTGGCGCCACTTCACAACAGCCAAAACAGCGCATCACCATTGCCTTACAAGACTCGCCGAAGCAATCGCGACTTACCCCGCCGGCTGCCATCTCCTTTGAAGCCGCCCACCTTGCGATTCCACCTAAGGCCGCAAAGATGCGGAACTTTTGGCGTGCAACGAGTACATGAACGCCGTCGCTAGGTAACACCCTGTCAAGCTTTCGCCTTCTGCGAGCGGCCAACGGTGACGGGCCTAAAACACCATTCTTTGGCAGCCGGACGCCCGAAAGACCTATCGCAAAACCGTGCGCCTCTCCACACTAAAAGTCGCGTCGCCGGATGTGGTGGCGCTAACCGACAAAGGAACAATGATGAGTACCGTTGAGCAATCCATCAACGTCAATGTCCCGGTTCGTGCCGCCTACAACCAGTGGACCCAGTTCGAACGTTTCCCTGAGTTCATGAAAGACGTTGAACGGATCGAACAGTTGAACGACACGATGGTGCGGTGGCATGTCTCGATGGCCGGTGTAAAGCGAACTTTCGATACGAAAATCACCGAACAAATCCCAGACCAGCGCGTCGCGTGGACGACGCTGCCCGATGCGGAAACCAAGCAGGCTGGCGTAGTGACCTTCCACCACATTGACGACAACCAGACCCGAATCATGCTGCAGATGGACATCGAGCCAAACGATGCGATGGAGAAGATCGGCGACACGTTCGGCCTGATCGAATCTGGCATCAAACGCGATCTTGAGCATTTCAAAGCGTTCATCGAAGAGCACGGCCGTGAGACTGGTGCGTGGCGTGGCGAGGTCTAACGAAACTTCAACATCTCAGGAGTCGACGACCCGGATTTGGCCTGCCTGTCATGTCGCCTCCTGCGTAACACAGCAAGAGGCGGACAGTGGTTCATATCTCCGTGGGCACGTAATGGATACCAAGCGCATCAGCCGACGGCCAAAGCGTTGGACACAGCATCGCCACAAAGCGCGGCCCACACGCGCCTGCTGAAAGCAGACCTGTTTTGAAGCGAACCATTTCACAAAAACCACAGCCTGCCCGTCACCGTGCGGTCAGGTAAGCGTTGCCACCACCAGGTTGGCCTTACCCCTCGCAATGCTTCGCAAAAGTGAGCATGGTCATAGGCCAATCAACCAACACGCCGACCAAGATCGGCACATAACCACGAGCTTTACAGATTGACTTCCCACGAAATATCGGCATCCGTGCCAAGAGGGACGTATGCGCAGTGCAGACCTGTGCGGATAGAGCGATCGAGATGTGCGGCGAGCACCGGAGCAGTAATAGCCAGACGACCGATTGCGTCTCGGATCCGGGCGGTGACGGCTTTTCTTGCCCGTTCGGCAGCGTTGTTCGGGCTGTTGCGAAGACGACCGCCAAGGCCGGTCGCGCGACCCACCTCGGCCAGGAGATGCTCGCGTTCATCGTGAAGCCGCTGCGAACGTCCAAGATCGGCGTCACCAACAGCTCGGTCGATTTCAATGACGAGCTCATCGAGGCGTTGCCGATAGGCATTCAGCGCCTTGCGATCGATCAGTTGGTCGGTCGCGCCTGCGGTGGCCAGATCCCCACCGGCAAGCTGTAAGGCTGGCACTTCCTGACCGCGCAAGCGAACGAGGGTTGCGATGTCTGCAAGGCCTTTGAGATCAGGCAGGTGCGCATGCTCTGCACGCCAAGAAATGCTCCAAACACCGTTAGATCGCCCCAGTGTGGCCGGGACAGCCGTGGGACACGCAACGGGCCGGTTCGCTAACTTGAATCCACCAGTGCCAAGCATCTCCAGCGCGGTCGTGCCATGGCGCACCCAAACTGCCGCGCCGAGCCGTCGGGCAGTAGCGACAGACTGGCGCAACATCGTGTCAGCAGTGGCAAGATCACCAAGTTCGCCAGCGAGGATGCCGGCAGTGTGAGCAAAGGGCCCCGCGAAGGCCACAAGTGCACCGTTCACCCCGCAACTGTCGGTCAGATGTTCGATATCGCTCAGCAGCTCGCGGCACAGGCCATGATCACCCAACACGGTAGCGGCCTTGGCAAGGTGAGACACCAGGACTGAGCGCAGGTATGAACCTTCGCTCTGCCATCCTCCGGACGCCGCCACCGTAGCGACCGCTCGGCCGGCCGCGACAAGGTCACCAGCGGCGGCATAGGCGCCAGCCGCAACACCGTATGCCAGAACAGGCGAGCCGGTCCACCACCCAACGGCATCACCTGCCAACGCACGCAATTCATCCGGGTCGTCGCGTGCATGGGCCAGGGCGACCCGTTGGGACATGAGCACGTTGCCGGTGTCAGGTTCATGGATACGTTCACCGATCCGTGCGGCCTCTTCGATCAGAATCTCGGCACGGCTGCAGTCACCATCGAGGAGAGCCAACGCGGCACGGCGGGTCGCAGTCAGGTAACGGTCACGAGGCTCATCGCGCGCATCAAGAAGTTCAAGCCACCGTGACAGCACCGGCCGAAATCCCGCAGAGCCGGCCTCGAGCAGCCCGTTGGCTTCCAAGAGGAGACCCTCCGCAAGCACATCGGTGGCGCCGAGTCGACCCCCCACAGTCGCTATCTCATGGCCCAACTGTGCCCGCTGGGCTCCGGTGCCCGGTCCCCAGAGCCCGTCATGGCGCGCGAGCAGACAAGCAGCCAGCGTCTCATCGTCGTTTGAACGCCGACCAAGGACGATCGCTCGTTCACTAAGGGGACCGGCGCGTACCCGATCCCCAGAGACCGAGTGCTGCAACTCCCGAGCCAGGGCGGCCGTCAACCGAGCCTCCCGAACCAGATCAGAGCCCGTCACGGCTTCAAGCGCCCGCTCAAGCTGGCTGATGATCGCGTCGCGACGCGCAGCAAACTTCGCTCCGAGCCGCTGCACCGCGAGCGCCACGTCGGCCTGGCTTGCCGAATCGGGTGCGGCCTTGGCGGCGCTGGCCAGTAGCAAACGGGCACCGTCTGGATCGCCGGACCGTGCCCGGTCGTCGGCCTCCTCGATCAGCAGCTTGACAAGAACGTCGAACTCGATGCGCTCTCCCGCGTCGATTACGCTCTGGCGTGCACGACGCAGATGACCTGCCGCCTCGGTAAACGCCGAACGGCGACGTTCGTCGGCTGCCGCTTGGCGAGCCCAGTGGATCGCGCTCTTTGCGCCACGTGACGTCGCCGCCTTGGCATAGTGCCGCGCCAGATCACTCGGCGGCACCTCCCCACCGCGTGTGCTGCGCTCAGCCAACGCGTCTGCGATTAGCCCATGAAGCACAGATTGCTTGGTGGCGTCGAGACGGCCGTAGAGCGTTTCACGGAACAGGTCATGAGCGAACCACGTTTCGTCCCAAGCGGTGGTTCGCAGCACCCCGGCGTCGATGGCCGACGCCAGCCTGTCAATGATCACGGCCAGCGTTTCGCCATCCACCGCCGCCAAGACGTCTGGCAAGAGACGGTTTCCAAGCACGCTGGCTGACTCGAGCGTGCGGCGGGTGTTGTTGGCTAACGCGTCGATGCGTCGGCCAACCGCATCGGTAACCACCGAAGGCAAACCGCGGTCACCGTCCTCACCGGACACTCTGGCCAGCTCGCTTACGAACAGCGGGTGGCCACCAGTGCGCCGATGCAGCGCCGCGGCGGCGCCTGAGGTGGCGGGCCCGCAGATGGCTTGGATCAGTTCCGCGACCGCCTCCACCGTCAACCCTTCAAGGTGGACGTGATCGGCGTGCGAGGCAAGCCGGGCGACTCTGGAGCGGATTTCGCCATCGAGTTCGTTGTGACGGTAGGCGCCAACGAGCATCAGACGCGCCCTCACCGGCGAGGCAAGCACATGGTCAAACAGGTCAAACGTGGACGGATCGGCCCACTGCAGATCATCAAGCACGATCACGATATGGCGATCTACCGTGAGTGCATTCAGCCATCGAACCGCGGCATCAAGCAGCATCATGCGGTTACCCGCAAGGTCGCCAGGGTCCTTCCCGATCGCTGCCAAATCGGGGACCAGCACCGAAAGCAAGTCGCGGTCGGGGCCCGCAGCCTTATGAACGGCCGGCAACGCGATAGAGCGTGCGAGATCCGCAAACACCTGCATCCATGGCCAAAACCCTGGCGCCCCGCCGCCAGGCCAACACGTGCCCCAGCCCACGACGCACTCGAGTGGGGATGCCTCGATCGCTGCCCGGACCAACGACGTCTTACCGATGCCGGCCTCGCCACTCACCAAGGTCGCCGACCGGCGGCCCTGAGCCGACGCTGCCATCGCGTCACCGAGGCGTTTGAGCGGCCCCGCACGACCGATAATCCCAACCGGGCCTACGTTCGGCATGGCACGCCCTTGATCGAGCCGGGAAATCGCCAGATGGAATCTGGCGGAAACCGACGGCTTCTAGCGCCTACAGGTTGACACCTTACCCTCACAAAGGCGAACAGATCATGTTTGATGCCGATCAGTACAAGCTCACAACCCGTCATAAAAAATTAGACCGCACCGCCAGCTTAAACAAGATCAAGATCGCGTGCAGCCGGTACGCCACCGCCAACAACGTGGCCGGCACGTGCAAACTCGCCGTCGCGGGAGCCACCCGATGAACGGGCGCGGATCGTTTCGTGTCGCTGCCGTACAGGCCACCCCGGTATACCTAGATCGCGACGCCACCTTAAAGATCGTCGCAGAGCACGTCACTCGGGCAGGTGCCGATGGTGCAGACCTCGTCGTGTTCCCCGAATCGTTCGTGCCCGGCTACCCCGACTGGGTCTGGCGCCGCACCCCCATGGACGACTCAGACTGGTATGCGCGCTTCCAGCAGCAGGCGGTCGAGATCGACGGGCCTGCCCTCGAAGAAGCCCGCGCTGCTTGCGCATCGGCCGGCGTGTGGGTCGCACTGCCAATCACTGAGCGCAGCCACTCGGGAACGCTCTACAACGCTGTGGTCTACATCGACAGTTCTGGCGACATAGCGGGTCTTCATCGAAAGCTCGTCCCCACCGGGGCAGAACGGCTCATCTGGTCCAACGGGCAAGGCCCGCTACTCACCGTCGTGGACATCGGCGGGGTCAAGGTGGCCTCACTTATCTGTTGGGAGGCCTACATGCCGCTCGCCCGAGCGGCGCTGTATCAAAAAGGCATTGATGTCCTCCTTGCCCCGACCTGGGACAACAGCGACATCTGGGTGCCAACGTTGCAACACATCGCCAAGGAAGGCCAAGTGTTCGTCGTGGGCGTCACCGCCTACCTCAGAGGCTGCGACATCCCACGGGACCTCACCGGCGCCGACAAGATCTACGGCGACACCGAAGACTTCCTCTCGCAGGGCAACACCACCATCGTCGCTCCAGGCGGCGAGCTCCTCGAAGGGCCACTGATCGGCGCCGAAGGGACCCTGACCGCAACCCTTGACCTCGACCGGATCGCCGCCGGACGCCGACTCTTTGACCCCGTCGGGCACTACGCCCGACCCGACGTCCTCTCCCTGACCATCAATGCGACTGGCAACGACGATGACTGACTTTCCTGCGCTCGGTCATGTCGCGGTGACCGTCAAGGACCTGTCCGTAAGCCGCCCCTGGTACCGCCGTCTCATCGGTGCTGACCCGGTGCTCGACGAACCGACCGATGGCGGCTTCCATCACACGGTGTTCATAATCGGCGGCACGCTTCTTGGGCTGCACGAACACCCGGGCACCGATCCTAACGACACGTTCACTGCGCTTCGCACCGGACTTGACCACATCGCCTTTGGCTGCGCCGACCGGGCAGCTCTGGGCTTATGGCAGACCCACCTTGACAACCTCGGTATCCCCCACGGTGGCATCATCGATGCAGACTACGGCTCAGGACTTAGCTTCAAAGACCCTGACGGCATCGCCCTGGAATTCTTCGCCCCAACCGCTTGATCAGCATGGAAAGGTCAAACTGACTAAAGAC
>JBBDST010000048.1:0-20469 GCA_040904765.1 Nitriliruptoraceae bacterium | reverse complement strand
GCGTTTTCGACCCGTTGCGCCAACGCCGGTAAACGGTCGTACGGTGCGTCAATAACCATCCCGTATGTCGCCATGTCGCCCCCTCACACGCCGCCAACCAAAGAGCGTGTCACTCACGACACATTATGGCATCGCAAGTGTGCTCGTCACACTCTTGGCGATCCGCTCGGCAGACGCGGCGGCTTGCTCAGCGCTGGCCGCTTCGACCATCACACGGATCACCCGTTCAGTTCCCGAAGCGCGCAGCAACACCCGCCCTGTGGTGCCAAGCCGGTCCGTTTCAGCCGCAACGACATCCCACACTGCTACGGCGTTAACTAAACCGTCGCGATCAACATTTGCCACATTCACCAAAACCTGAGGCAGGCGAGTCATCACACCGGCAAGTTCTTCAAGTGTCGCTCCGGTTGCTTTCATCACGCTTAAGAGGCGAACTGCCGAGAGCACGCCATCTCCGGTCGTGGCATAGTCGCGATCAATAATGTGGCCGGACTGTTCCCCACCAAGCGAAAGATCGTGTGCGAGCATCTCTTCGAGGACATAGCGGTCACCGACCTTAGTTTCCCGCACGCTAATGCCCAGCCGCTCCATTGCCTGTTTAAACCCAAGATTCGTCATGACCGTGGTCACGACCGTGTCGCGCCGCAACACGCCGCGCGCATGGGCATCCTGCGCCAAAATAGCCAAAATAACATCCCCATCAACGTCAGCGCCGTTGTGGGTTGCCGCGATCAGCCGGTCAGCATCCCCGTCATGACTGATTCCAACATCGCAGCCATATTCACGTGTCGCCGCGGCAATCACGGCCGGATAGGTCGAACCACACTCGGCGTTGATATTCGCTCCATCCGGCGCACAATGCACGGTGATGACATCAGCACCAAGCTGCCGGTAAACCTGTGGTGCGACGTTAAACGCAGCACCGTTCGCGCCATCAACGACCAGACGCATACCGCTTAAGTCAACATCAGTGGCGGACACCACATGGTCGATGTAGCGCGACACAGCAGCAGGGTCGGTAAGCCGACGACCAATGCGTGTACCTAGCGGCCGCGGACCGTCATTGGCTGCCAGCAGCGATGCGATGTGCTGCTCTGCATCGTCAGAGAGTTTGTAGCCGTCAGCGGCAAAAAACTTAATTCCGTTATCCCCAACCGGATTGTGGGAGGCTGAAATCATCACCCCTGCAGACGCCGATGATCGGGTCGTAAGAAACGCCACCGCAGGTGTCGGTAGCACGCCGACACACACCGCGTCGCCGCCAGCTGACGTAACCCCGGCCACCAGCGCGGATTCGAGCATTTCACCCGACCATCGCGGGTCGCGGCCAATAATCACTGACGGCCGTTTTTCACCGTCATCTGACAGTGCGGCTACGAGCGCACGGCCAAGTTGGAGGGCAAGCTCAGGAGTGAGTTCAATATTTGCACGTCCGCGTACACCATCAGTGCCGAACGTCGCAGCCATGATGCCCCTCAGTGATGCCGGATAGACACGGTAAAGCAATTATGCAAGTGCCGCCCCGTACGTAAGATACGGGGCGGCACAAACTACATGATGGCGTCAGCGCTTTGAGTACTGTGGCGCACGACGGGCCTTCTTCAAACCAAACTTCTTACGCTCAACCTTGCGAGAGTCACGTGTCAGCATGCCGGCCGCCTTCAACGGTGCCCGCCACGATTCGTCATACGCGATCAAAGCGCGAGCGATCGCCAGACGCAATGCGCCTGCCTGCCCGGTTGAACCGCCACCAGAAATGCGTGCATCTACGTCGAATGCTTCGCTGGATTCCACCAGAACAAGCGGCGCAAGTGCGTGACCGCGCAGTTTGTCGGTGGTGAAATATTCGTCGAGCGTCCGCCCGTTTACCGTAACGACACCAGTGCCACGACTCAGCCGCGCACGGGCTACAGCAGACTTACGCCGCCCAACAAAAATGCTGCGTGGTTTCGCTGGGGCTTGCGCTGGAGCTGCAGCAGTTTCCTGCAGCTCAGGTGATTCTGTGAATGAATTTGTGTCCGACATGTTTATAGCCTCAGACGTGGTCAGGCAGCGAAACAGGCTGCTGTGCGGCGTGCGGGTGGTCAGTGCCGGCGTACACCTTAAGTTTGGTGCCCATCTGGCGACCAAGCTTGTTTTTTGGCAGCATGCCTTTGACAGCTGCTTCGATAACCTGCGTCGGTTTACGTTCCAACATGGTGGCAAACGGCACCGAACGCAAACCGCCCGGGAAACCGGAGTGAGCGTGATACATCTTCTGTTCCGCTTTGCTCCCGGTTAACACGATTTTGTCGGCGTTGATCACAATGACGTGGTCACCCATGTCAAGGTGAGGTGTGAACGTCGGCTTGTGTTTCCCGCGCAGTACCGTCGCGATGCGCGTAGCCAGACGACCAAGCGTTTGCCCGTCCGCATCAACAATGAACCAGACGCGGGTGATCTCGCTCGCGCGCGGCGTATAAGTACGCATTATTTTTTCCTCAGTGCCCCGCCGGCAACGTCACTACGTTGGGCGCGGATCGGCCGTATCGTTGTTTTAACGCCAAAGCACACGCACAGGTGCGGCACACAGTCACTGACAGAGCGTCAAAACACAGATGTGCCGACGTCATACGTCGCCACGCGGTTAGCGTACCTGCCGCTGGTGGGCACGGTCAACCGGACTACACATGTGTGACGATCCGATCGCGTACCCGAATTGGCGGGGCAGCATCAATACCTGGCCCGTAAGTCACCCATTCAAGGGTCAAACCCTTTGCTGGCAAGACAGGTGCCGCCACCGACCGGTCTTTCGCGTCACGCACCATCCCCACCCAATCGGGAGGTTGCTCGCCACGTCCAACCTCAACGAGGCAACCGACGAGTGCGCGCACCTGCTGATGACAAAAAGCGTTGCCTGTCACCACGATATGGAGTTGACCTGGAGCTACCCGCGCGATGGTGAGCGCAGTAATGCGGCGCATGGTCGTACGACCAGGAACAGCTCGACAGAGCGACTTGAAGTCATGCTCGCCGATCAAATATTTCGCCGCTACACGCATGGCAGCAACGTCAAGCCGTTCGCCGACATGCCACCGGTTATGCCGTCTAAGTGGATCATCTTGGCGTTCTTCAGCGATGCGGTAGCGGTAGCGCCGCGACGTAGCCGAAAAGCGAGCGTTGAAGGATCTTGCAACAAGGCGCGCCTGCCAGATCGTGATGGCGTCACCAACCGATTGGTCGAGTCGCCGCGCAAACGTGTCAATATCAATGAGGTGTCGTTGCACCTGGGCACGGTCGGCCGGAAGGTCACAGTGCACAACTTGCGCTAACGCATGCACGCCACGGTCGGTTCGGCCTGCGCAGGTGAGTGCGACTGGGACCCCAAAAAACCGAGACAGGGCACCCTCGAGGGTGCCCTGCACGGTGACGAATCCGGGTTGACGCGCGTAACCATGAAACGGTGCCCCGTCGTAGGCCAGGTCAATGCGCAAACGAACGGAACGTACGTTTTCCATCATGCTTCGCGGGGGGTGTCCCCGTCGTCGGCGTCAGTGTCACTGTCAGCGTCAGATTCCGGACTATCAACAGCTTTCGTGTCGTTGACGTCATCGGCAGTAACTGGCTCAGCTTCTTCAGACTGCCCAGTTGCCTCACGGACCGCTTCGGCAACTTGCGCGTCGTCTTCAACATCAAAGACGTCCGGCACGCCACCAGCAGGTGCGGCTTGACGGCGACGGCTACGACCAAACATGCCTTTAGAGCGGCTGGCTTTCGACTCTTCGATTACTTCCTCACCGGAGGTATCGCCACGGTCAACCAGTTCAATCAACGCCATAGAGGCGTTGTCGCCCTTACGCGGCGCAAGCTTCAAGATCCGGGTGTAACCACCGTTACGCTCCGCGAAACGTGGAGCAACATCCTCAAAGAGGTACGCAACCAAGTCGCGGTCTTTCAGTTTTGCGAGCACCTGCCGGCGAGCGGCGAGATCGCCTTTTTTCGCCCTGGTGATCAGCTTTTCGGCATAGGGACGCAGCGCCTTGGCTTTCGCCTCAGTTGTCGTAATCCGGCCGTGGCGAATCAGTTCGCGTGTCAAGTTGGCGAACAGATGTTTCTGATGTGCTGCGCTGCCCCCAAATCGGGGCCCGCGCTTTGGGGTCGTCATGACGTGCACTCCTTAACGCATAGTGTGGCGCAATGGCAGATGTCGCATTGTGCGACACAACGATGCGCATTTCATTCTTTGAGGGTGATCCCCAGTTCGGCAAGTTTCTCAAGCACCTCATCGACCGATTTCTGACCGAAGTTACGGATCTCGAGCAGTTCTTGTGCGGTTTTGTCCATCAGTTCACCGACGGTAGCCACACCCTCACGTTTCAAACAGTTATACGAGCGGACCGAGAGGTCTAGTTCTTCAATCGGCGTTTCTTGCAACGGGTCGCCGCCCAAAGCCGGCTCACTGCTTTGCTCGTAAGAAATCATGATGCCGCCAGGGCCCGACGGTTCATACTCGGAGAACTGTACGAACAGGCCGTGCAGGGTGGCGCCAGCAGACGACAAAGCCTGGGCAGGAGTCAGTGATCCATCGGTTTCAACGTCAAGGATCAGTTCGTCGTAGTTCGTCATCTGCTCAACACGCGTTGGCTCAACTCGGTAAGCAACGCGACGCACCGGCGAATACACCGAGTCGATTGAGATCACACCGATTGGGTCGGTGTCACGCTTGTTCGCATCAGCAGTGGTGTACCCGCGGCCACGCTCAACGGTGAGATACATCTCAAGGTGACCGTCGGCGTTCAGGGTCGCGATGTGCAGATCTTCATTTACGACCTCAACCTGTGACGGCGCGAAAATGTTCTCTGCCGTCAGCACACCCGGTCCGTCACCACCAAGGAAAATTTCGATCGGTTCATCAGCGGTCGATCGAACCACCAGATCTTTGATGTTCAAGATGATGTCGGTGACGTCTTCTTTCACACCTTCGATCGCTGAGAACTCGTGCAGCACGGAACCGCCTTCAGGACCTGCAGCACGCGCCGAGGTGAAACGGATGCGTGTGACAGCAGCGCCCGGCACGGACGACAACAGCGTTCGACGCAAAGCATTTCCGATGGTGTAACCAAACCCTGGTTCAAGCGGTTCGATACGAAACTGCGAACGCATACCTTCAACAACCACGTTTTCAACGAGGCGTGGGCGATACGCCACAAACGGCGATCCCGACTGAGTTTCACCCAGCTGGAGGGTTCCATCTTGGTCGTAGTATCCGAAATCTGACATTCCTACTCCTACAGTATGTTCGGTGAGGACGTCCCCCCACCACGTGTCATCATCGATCCCGGGGCCATCGATGACACGAGCCTCGCCGTGGCGTGCATCCCGGGGCACGACACGGACCGCAAGCGGGCGCTTGCGGCGTTCAGGACTACTTCGAGTACAGCTCGACGATCATCTGTTCGGCAACGGGAGCATCAATCTGGCTACGAGCCGGCACGTCATTCACCGTGACGGTGAAAGACGTAGCGTCAGAGCTCAGCCATCCTGGCATTGGGCGAGAACCAAACACCTCGAGCGAACCAACAATCGCTTGCCCTTCACGGGCGCGGGGACGAATAACGATGACATCGCCCGGCTTGACGCGATACGACGGAATGTTCGTTGCGTGGTTGTTCACAGTGACATGCTTGTGGCTGACGACCTGACGCGATTCGGCGCGGGTTCGACCCCAGCCAGCGCGGTACAAGACGTTGTCCAGACGCAGTTCGAGTAACTGCAGGAGGTTCTCACCCGTACGGCCTTCTTTCCGGGTGGCTTCCTCGTAGTAACGACGGAACTGCTTCTCAAGAACGCCGTAGTAGTAACGCGCCTTCTGCTTTTCACGCAGCTGGAGCATGTACTCCGATTCCTTTACCCGACCGCGGCCGTGCTGGCCTGGCGGATAAGGACGGTTCTCGAAGTTCTTGTCGTTACCTTTAAGGTCGACGCCGAAACGGCGCGACTTTTTCGTCATAGGGCCGGTGTAACGAGCCATGTCTTAAATCCTCATCTCAGTGCGAATACGCACACACACCATCAGGTACGGCGACGTTTTGGTGGACGGCAACCATTATGAGGTACCGGCGTGATGTCTTTAATCGACAGCACCTCGATACCTGCAGCAGCCAGCGTGCGGATCGCGGTTTCACGACCTGCGCCCGGCCCTTTACAGAACACGTCGACTTTCCGGACACCGTTTTCAACCGCAGCTTTCGTTACCTGCTCGGCAGCCACCTGCGCAGCGAATGGTGTGGACTTGCGGGATCCTTTGAACCCCGCGTTACCACCGGTCGACCAAGCAATGACGTTGCCCTGCTGGTCGGTGATGGTGATCGTCGTGTTGTTGAAAGTGGCCTTGATGTGCGCATGAGCATGCATGACATTCTTGCGCTCACGCTTACGACCACGAGACTGTTTCTGCGCCATTGTTTCCTACCTCACTTCTTCATCGGTTTACGCACGCCGCCAACAGTGCGCTTAGGGCCCTTACGCGAACGCGCGTTAGTGTGGGTGCGCTGTCCACGAACAGGCAGACCTAGACGGTGGCGAATGCCCTGGTAGGAACCAATTTCGATCTTGCGCTTGATATTGTTCGCGACCTCGCGTCGAAGGTCGCCCTCGATGCGATACTCGTTTTCGATGTGTTCACGCAAGCTTTGAACTTGCTCTTCGGTCAACTCACGAACGCGCGTGTTCGGGTCAATCCCGGTCGCAGCAATCGTGTGTTCGGCGCGGGTACGGCCAACGCCATAGATGTAGGTGAGCGCAATGACAACACGCTTTTCGCGCGGGATGTCGACGCCTGCAATTCGAGCCATTAGTCGACCTCCTAACCCTGCCGCTGTTTGTGGCGCGGGTTCTCACAGATCACACGCACAGCACCTCGCCGGCGAATGATCTTGCACTTATCACAGATTTTTTTAACTGAAGGGTTCACCTTCACGGGGGTCCTCCTCGGCGTTTTCCCTCAATCCATCTGAGTGAGGGCGGTGTTTGGGCTGCCTTCCTTAACACCAGGGCCTTCCCTCACCTGCGAAAGGCAGAGGGTCGAAGCTCGTCTTCACGCGTTTGCGTATGCAAGTGAAGTTCGGCCGGCCGATAACGACGACGGTGTGCCGTCGTTCTCTATGCAGCATCCACCGTGGGATGCGTTTTTAGTGGCGTTGCCAGCACCGTGGGTCTTGCGACAAGGCAGCACGCAAGCGGTGGTTGGAACACCAAAAACTACTTGTAACGGTACGTAATACGGCCCCGAGACAGGTCATACGGAGAGAGCTCAACGACCACTTTGTCTCCTGGCAGAATTCGAATGTAGTGCATCCGCATTTTCCCACTGATGTGAGCTAACACGTTATGCCCATTTTCGAGTTCCACACGAAACTGTGTATTCGGGAGGGCTTCTGTCACCGTTCCCTCAACTTGGATCGACTCTTCTTTCTCCGCCACACCGCCTCCGGCTTACGATCTTGCCCGTTCGTCACGACATCGCGTCTTCATTTCCATAAACGCTCACCGCGCGTTGTAGATCGACTGCGAACTGACCTACTGCACGCGAGCCACACCAAGGAAAGAAGCCATCAATAGTGACGAAGCCCTGCGATAAGCGCAGGGTGTTGGTTAGGATACCGCGCTACAGAACCACAACGCAACCCACAGTTCACGAGAAGGTGGACAAACCCTCAGTCAACGGGTGCTGAGGCTCGTCATGCCGCGCCGTAAGCACCCACGGGCCATCAGGTGTAATCGCCACCGTGTGTTCCCAATGAGCTGAACGCGCGCCATCAACAGTGACAACGGTCCAACCATCTTCCAGCGTCAGCGTCTCTTCAGTGCCTAAGTTAAACATCGGCTCGATCGCAATTACCCAGCCTGAAGAGATCCGCAATCCTTTACCGGCCCTGCCGTAGTTTGGCACTGACGGGTCTTCATGCAATGCACGTCCCACACCATGCCCAACATATTCACGCACTACGCCAAGATCATGTTCAACCGCGACAGCTTCAACTGCCGCGCCAACGTCTCCGAGACGATTCCCGTCCTTGGCATGCACAATCCCCTGCCACAAAGCCCGACGGGTCTCGGTCACCAATACCACGTCACGTTCAGGCACCGCGGCATCACCGCCAACAATCCACGTCACCGCAGAGTCGCCATGGAACCCCTCGTAGATCGCCCCGCAGTCAATCGAAATCAGATCGCCCTCATCGAGCACCACATCGGCGGATGGAATCCCATGCACAATCTGATCGTTAGGCGAGGTGCACAACGTTGCGGGAAATCCGTGATAGCCCTTAAACGACGGCACGGCACCATGCTTAACGATGACTTCTTCAGCAATCGCATCTAGATCTCGGGTGGTCATCCCGGCGCGCAGACGGTCAAAAACTTCTTCATGCGCACGGGCCACAATTTGACCCGCCTTATAGAGACGCTGTAAATCTTCGGCCGTTTTTTTAATAATCATTGGCGCGGAATCGTCTCCATCACGGCAACTGCTGAGGCAAACACCTTATCGGGCGTCGCCACCGCTTCAACGTCACGCAGCAAACCGCGCTCCCAATAATAATGCTCCAACGGCTCGGTCTGTGCCGCATACACCTCAAGACGGTTCAACACGACATCTTCACGATCATCATCACGCTGCAACAGCGTCCCAGAACACTCGTCACAAGTGGACGCGTCAGCCGGAGGGTCATACACCAGATGAAAAATGCGGCCGCAGGATTCGCATGTGCGGCGGCCAGTCAGGCGTCGGATGACCTCAACCCGTGGTACTGCCAGACGCAGCACGGCATCAAGCGGCGCGTCCTGCTCCACAAGAATGCGTTCGAGCGCTTCGGCCTGCGGCACCGTGCGTGGGAAACCATCAAACAAAAATCCGTTGCTCGCATCAGGTTGTGCCAAGCGGTCAGCGACCATTCCAATAATTACTTCGTCAGGAACAAGATCGCCGGCGTCCATAAACTGTTTTGCTTTACGCCCAAGAGCCGTCTCATCCCGCACATTTTGTCGCAAAATATCGCCAGTTGAGATGTGCGGAATCGTAAACCGTTCGGCCAACCGTGCGGCCTGAGTACCTTTTCCGGCCCCCGGAGGACCAAGAAGGATTATACGCACGACTCTCCCTTCCGTCACAGCATGCTCGGTAGCACGCCGATCGTTACCGCAAGAAACCTTCATAATTGCGTTGCATAAGCTGGCTCTCCAGTTGCTGCATGGTCTGCAAAGCGACCCCAACCATAATCAACAGGCTTACGCCACCCAGCGGAAACGCACCAATGTTTCCGACTGCAAGCAAAATGAATGGCGTTACGGCAATCGCTGCCAGATACAGCGAACCTGGCAGCGTGATGCGGCTCAGGACCCGATCGAGATACTCCGCCGTTTGCCGGCCTGGCCGGATACCTGGAATGAAACCGCCATAACGCTGCATGTTGTCGGCTACTTCGGCAGGCTTAAACGTAATTGACGAATAGAAGTAGGCGAAGAAAATCGTCATTCCTGCAAAAACCAGAATGAATACTGGCGACGACGCGTCAGCGAGATACCGCTCGGACAATTCGGCCAGCCGCGCCGAGCCAGACAACTGTGAGGCAAGTCCTGGCAAGTACAGCAACGAAGACGCGAAAATCACGGGGATAACGCCGCTCTGATTTACTTTGAGCGGGATGTAGGTCGACTGCCCCCCGTAACTCTTCAAACCTACCTGACGGCGTGCATACTGGACTGGGATACGTCGCTGACCCATCTCCATAAACACAACTGCGACGGTCAGCAAAACACCCATCAACAAGACGCCTGCAACCCATTCGATTCCATTTTGAATGCGAACGATCTGCAATTGCGACGGGAACTGACTGATGATCGACACATAGATGAGCAAAGACATACCGTTGCCGACACCACGGGCGGTGATCATCTCACCCATCCACATGATGAGGGCAGTACCTGCCGTTAGTGTCATAACCGCCACAATGATCGTGCCCGTACCGGCACCTGGCATGACATTGATAGCGAACGCACCGCCATTACGTGCCAGAGTTACCAACGCTGTTGCCTGCAGTAATGCCAGCGCAACCGCCGCATAGCGCGTGTACTGCGTGATCTTGCGACGCCCTTGCTCGCCTTCACGACTGAATTCTTCGAGCTTTGGGATCACCACAGTCAGCAGTTGCATAATGATGCTGGCGGTGATGTAAGGCATAATGCCAAGCGCAAACACGGCCATCTGCTGCAGAGCACCCCCGGCAAACACGTTGATGATGCCGACAATAGCGCCAGCCTCAGTCCCACCGACAGCATCGCGAAGCAAAACGACGTCTACGCCAGGAATCGGGATCCAGCCACCGATGCGGTACACGAAGATGATTCCCAGGGTGAACAGAATTTTTCTGCGCATATCTGGGATCTTCAACGCGTTACGAAACGCTCGAAACATGATGTCCTCGCGATGCTATGGGCGGTGCGTTGCGAACAACAGGAAAGTGTCCCCGAACGGACCTCCCTTTGACTGCAAGGTTAGTCCGTTGCGTGCTTGGGCTAAACGACACTACCCCCGGCAGCAACAATCTTCTGTTGGGCGCTTGCCGTCACAGCATCAACAGAAACCGTCAACGACTTCGACAAGTCACCATGACCAAGCACCTTCACAGGGCCCTTCTTTTTCACCAGACCGCGTTCACGCAGCACGTCAACAGTGACTTCATCACCGGTTGAGAATGCTTCCTCGAGCCGGGAAATATTAATCACGGCGTACACGACCTTGTTCGGGTTCGTGAACCCGGGACGTTTCGGTTGACGTCGCACCAACGGCACTTGGCCGCCTTCGAACGACTCAGGGACGGTGCCACGAGCGCCCGTGCCTTTGGTACCACGACCAGCTGTTTTACCGCCTTTTCCGCGGTCACCGCGCCCAACACGCTTCTTCGACGTGCTCGCGCCTTCAGCAGGCTTCAGGTGGTGCAGTTTGATGGTCATCCTTCTACCTCTTCCCATGCGACAAGGTGTGGAACCTTGCGCAGCATGCCTCGAATTTCGGGCCGATCTGGCTGCACGACGGTGTGCCTGATGCGCTTCAACCCAAGGGACCGCACGGTGTCGCGCTGGTCCTGGGTCCGACCGATCACCGAACGTGTCTGTGTGATTCGCAGTTGCTTCTCAGCCATCAGTTCCCCGCTCGCATCGACTCGATCATTTTGCGCGGTGCAACATCTTCAAGCGCACGATCACGCAGTGCCGCAATCTGATGAGCAGAACGCTGCGCTTTTAGTCCAGCGACCGTCGCATGCACCACGTTGATGGGATTTGAGGTGCCCAGCGACTTGGCCAGCAGATCGGAAATTCCGGCCGCTTCAACCACCGCACGTACCGGGCCGCCGGCGATAACACCGGTACCAGGAGCGGCTGGCTTCAGCATGACTTGACCCGACCCTGCACGTCCTACGACCGGGTGAACGATCGTTGAACCCACCATGGGAACCTTGAAGAAGTTGCGCTTCGCTTCCTCAACGCCTTTTTGAATCGCTGTCTGCACTTCGCGAGCTTTACCGTGACCGATACCAACCGTCCCTTTGCCGTCGCCAACGACAACAAGCGCGGTGAACTGGAAACGACGTCCACCTTTCACGACCTTAGAGACACGGTTGATCGATACGACACGCTCGTCGTACTGGTCTCGTTCCTGCTGTTGACGCTGCTGTCCGCCACGACGATCGTCACGTTTACGACCACCCTGACCTTGCGCGCCTTCTCGATTGTTCGCTGCCATTACGTACTCCTCAGGTGCTCCGCCTACCGGCGGGCCGGATCAGAACTTCAGTCCTGCTTCACGCGCGCCATCTGCGAGGGCGGCGACTCGACCGGCATACCGGTTTCCACCACGATCAAACACGCAGGCAGTGAGGCCGGCGGCGACTGCACGCTGACCGATCAGTTCCCCAACCTGCTTGGCAAGGGCGACTTTGCCGCCATCACCTGGAGTCACTGAAGCTTCGCGTGAAGATGCAGCAGCGATCGTGTTACCCGCAGCGTCATCAATCAGCTGCGCGTAAATGTGCGTGTTACTGCGAAAGACGGAGAGCCGTGGCGTCGTTGCTGAACCACGAATCTTTTTACGGATGCGCATCTGCCGGCTTTTGCGACCAATGCGTTTTTTACTTGCGTCCATTATGACTCCTCGTGCGGGACAACAGTGCTGCTGTTGTCACGAGCCCGTAAGGGCGGCGGCACCGGAAACATTCACGACACCGCTGGATAGGTTGATGAAACGTTGGGGCTTTACCATGGCGGTTAAACCGTCATGGTGTGGATTTACCGGCCAGCAGCTTTACCAGCTTTACGCCGGACAACTTCGTTTTCGTACTTAATGCCTTTACCCTTATACGGTTCAGGCGGACGAACTTTGCGGATGTTGGCGGCAACTTGGCCAACCAGCACCTTGTCAGTCCCAGAAACTTCGATGCGTGTCGGCTGTGGGACCGCGATCGTAATTCCTTCGGGTGCGGGGATGACTACAGAGTGGGAGTACCCGACCTGCAGTTCCACATCAGCTCCCTTGAGTGCGGCGCGGTATCCAACACCAACCAGCTCGAGAACTTTGCTGTACCCGTCTGTTACCCCGAGGATCATGTTGGCGATCAACGACCGCACGAGACCCCAGCGGGACCTTTCGGTACGCGAGTCGCCGTTCGGTGTGACAACTACAGCTCCGTCGTCATTTTTCGACAGAGATACGCCATCAGGCATGTGCTGAATCAGCGTGCCTTTCGGACCTTTGACAGTGACAGTCAAACCATCGAGTGTGACATCCACACCGTCAGGCACATTGACCGGATTTTTTCCAATACGTGACATCACGAAACCTTTACGGCTACCAGACGTAAGCGAGAACTTCGCCACCGAGTCCAGATTTGCGAGCGGTGCGGTCGGTCATCAGACCAGCGTTCGTGGACAGAATCGCCACGCCCAGACCACCAAGGACACGCGGAATTTCATCGCGTTTGACATACACCCGAAGACCAGGCTTTGAGATCCGCCGGATACCGGCAATCACACGCTCGCGATTCGGGCCATACTTCAATTTGATCACCAACGTGGGGCTCGGTGTTGTTTCTTCTACCGACGATCCAGCGACGTATCCCTCTTGTTCCAAAATTTTGGCGATATTCACCTTAATTTTGGACGAGGGCATAGCTGCCGTGTCGTGATAGGCGAGCGACGCGTTGCGGATGCGGGTAAGCATGTCCGCCACTGGGTCGGTCATCGTCATTGTCGTTACTCCTTTACGGGGTTGTGGAGACTCGCCCCACACTTCCCAGACGGCACGTTGCCGTCATCGGTCAAGCTGTAATCGAACTACCAACTGGCTTTACGCACACCGGGGAGTTCACCGGCGTGCGCCATCTCACGAAAGCACACGCGGCAGAGCATAAAGCGGCGGTACACCGCACGAGGGCGGCCACAACGACCGCAACGCGTGTAGTTTTGGACGTTGAACCGGGCGCCACGTTTGGTCGCTGCGATCTTAGATTTTTTCGCCATGACTAACTTTCCTGATTCCGGGCAAACGGGAATCCGAATGCCTCAAGGAACGCACGTGCGTGTGCATCCTCGTTTGATGTCGACACGATGGTGATATCCATACCGCGCACCGACGAGACGTCGTCGTAGTCAATTTCTGGAAAAACCAGTTGTTCAGTCAAACCGAAGGTGTAGTTTCCTTGACCGTCAAAAGACGTTGCCTTCAAACCGCGAAAGTCACGAATACGCGGAAGCGCGATGGACAGTAAGCGGTCGTAGAACTCCCACATACGGTCGCCCCGCAAAGTGACTTTGACGCCAATCGGCATGCCTTCACGCAGCTTGAAACCGGCGATTGACTTACGCGCACGGTTCACCCGCGGCTTTTGGCCGGTGATGATCGCCAGGTCGTTGAGTGCACCTTCCAGCGCTTTGCTGTCGCTCACTGCTTCACCCAAACCCATGTTCACCACAATCTTTTCAAGACTGGGGATCTGCATGACGTTTGCCAGATCTAGTTGCTCTTTCAAGGCCATGCGGATCTCAGTGTCAAACTGGGTCCGCAGCCGGGGACGCACTACCGTGCTGTCGCTCATTGTTCTCTCTCCTGCCTTCTCAACTCGTTCTCACCGGCATGTATGACGATGTGATGCTGATCCCGCATCTAACGAACGGGCCGATCGGGGGTGACTTTCGTATGGTCGGTTTAGAAGGTGGCGTCGCACGCTTTGCAGCTGCGCTGCTTGCTGCGGCGATCGCCTTCGGTGGCGTAGGTGAAACCGACGCGGGTTGCTTTGCCGCACGACGGACACACCGGCATGACATTTGACACATGTACCGGGGCCTCAGTCTCGATGATGCCACCTTCTTGGGCGCCGGAACGACTTTGCGCCATCCGCTGGTGTTTTTTGACGTAGTTCACGCCTTCAACCAGCACACGATCGCGATCATCATAGATGCGGACAACACGTCCGGTTTTACCGGCGTCTTTTCCGGCGATCACCTGAACTTGGTCATCTTTACGAATGCGGCGCATTACAACACCTCCGGTGCAAGCGAAATGATCCGCATGTATTTTCCGTCTCGCAGCTCACGCGCCACTGGACCGAAAATACGTGTTCCCCGGGGGTTTCCGTCGGGGCGGATAATGACGCACGCGTTGTCATCGAAACGGACGTATGACCCGTCGGGGCGCCGCTTCTCTTTACTCGTGCGTACTACTACGCAGCGCACGACTTCACCTTTTTTGACGTTGGACTGCGGAATGGCCTGTTTCACCGTTCCGATGAACACGTCACCCACGGAGGCATAGCGACGGCCCGATCCGCCGAGCACGCGAATGCAAAGCACCTCACGTGCCCCGGAGTTGTCCGCGACTTTGAGCCGGGATTCAGTCTGGATCATCGTTCTCTCTTTTTACCTGTACATCATGAATAACGAGGGGATGGTTGCGCTATGGCTTACTTCGCGCGTTCCACGATTTCCAACAAACGCCAACGCTTGAGTTTGGAGATCGGGCGCGTCTCGATGATGCGGACAATGTCGCCAGCGCCGGCCTCGTTGGTTTCATCGTGGACGTGGTATTTCTTGGTGCGCACAACCGTTTTTTTATACAGCGGGTGGGTTGTACGCCGTTCCACACGAACAACGATGGTTTTGTCTTGCACTGAGGAGACGACCGTGCCTTGCCGCTCTTTACGCGCGTTGCGGTTAATCGTGTCTGCCATAATCAGGCCCCATTCTGTGCACGCATAGCTGCGGCGATGTCACGTTCACGAAGAACGGTCAGAACGCGTGCAATCTCGCGCTTGACCTCACCGATGCGCTGTGGGTTATCGAGTTGACCGGTGACAACCTGGAAACGCAGGGTGAACAGTTCTTCTTTACCTTCAGCAAGCTTTTGACGCAGCTCGTCGTCGGGAAGTTCACGCAGTTCTGTCGCTGTGCTCATTCGCTTGTCTCCTCACGTGAAACAAACTTCGTACCGACTGGAAGTTTGTGGGACGCGCGTCGCATAGCCTCGCGAGCGAGCTCTTCACTGACCCCTGAAATTTCGAACATCACGCGTCCAGGCTTCACTGCTGCGACCCAGAACTCCGGTGAACCTTTACCAGAACCCATACGGGTTTCCAGCGGTTTAAGGGTGATCGACCGGTCTGGGAAGATGGTGATTCGAACCTTCCCGCCTCGCTTGACGGCACGGTTGATAGCAACACGGGCAGATTCGATCTGCCGTGCAGTAATCCAACCCGGTGACGTGGCGATCAGACCGTAGTCTCCGACATGTACCTGAGTATTACCCGTCGACAAGCCTTTAAGCGGACGTGGGCGATGCTGTTTGCGGTGTTTTACACGCTTTGGCGAAAGCATCAGTTCTCACCATCCTTCCCTGTTTCTGCGCTGGGCACATCGGCCGGAGCAGCAGTGTCAGCTGGTGGGGTTGCGTCCGCGGTCTTTGCTGGCGCAGGAGCCGATGCGGCGGCTGGTGTCGGCTTGGCCGTTGCGCGGCTACCAACACCAGTAACCTTCTTCGCCACGGTTGCTGCTTTGCGCGTTGCTTGACGACGTGGACGGTCATCGACCGGACGGCCTTCAGCCAAGGCGCGTGCCCGATCAACGGCGCGAGCGGCTTCAGCTTCTTCACCCGAACCAATCTGGTCGCCGGTGTACACCCAAACCTTGACGCCGATGCGCCCATAGGTTGTGCGGGCCTCATCGAAGCCATAATCAACTTTGGCGCGAAGCGTGTGCAACGGTACGCGACCTTCGCGGTACCACTCGGTACGGCTCATTTCAGCCCCGCCCAAACGGCCGGCGACTTGGATACGAATACCTTTTGCGCCAGCTTTCATTGCTGACTGCACTGCACGACGCATGGCGCGACGGAAGGACACACGGCCACGGAGCTGTTCGGCGACGTTGAATGCCACAACCTGAGCATCAAGTTCAGGGTTTTTGATCTCGATGATGTTCAGCTTCACTTTCTTGCCGCTGATCTTCTCGAGTTCGGACCGCATCTGGTCGGCTTCTGTTCCACGACGACCAATGACGATGCCTGGACGCGCCGCATGCATCGACACTTCGACGTTGTCGCGTGTGCGGGTGATGTCAATGCGGCTAATGCCGGCATGACGGACCCGCTCACGGATAAAGCGCCGCAGGCGATCGTCTTCGTGCAGATACACGGCATAGTCTTTTTTGTCCGCGATCCACTTCGAACGCCAGTCGGTTGTGATACCGAGGCGGAAACCGTAAGGGTTTACCTTCTGACCCATGTTATTTCTCCTCCGCCGGGCTAACCACGACGGTGATATGACTTGTCCGCTTCCGGATTCGGTAGGCCCGACCTAGTGCGCGGGGCTGAAACCGCTTCAACGTCGGCCCCTCGTCAACATGTGCCCCAGATACGACAAGTTCGTCGGGGTCCAGGTCATCGTTGTTTTCCGCATTGGCCACTGCTGAACGCAATACTTTCAGCAAGGGCGCAGCTGCACCCTTGTCGGCGAACAACAAGATGCGTTCTGCTTCCTGTACAGGTTTGCCCACAATCAGGCGTGCAACCTGACGAACTTTTGAAGGGCTCACGCGCACATATTTCGCGGTCGCCTTGACCTTGGTCTGCATCGTGTGCTCCTACCGGCGCTTCTGCGTCTGCTTCTCACCCGCGCCGCCCCACTTGATTGCGCGGGTCGGTGCGAATTCACCCAGTTTGTGTCCGACCATCGACTCGGTCACGTAAACCGGGACATGTTTGCGTCCGTCGTGAACCGCGAAAGTGTGGCCAACCATCTCAGGGAAGATTGTGGATCGACGTGACCAGGTTTTGATCACCCGTTTTTCACCGGCCTCATTCATGGTGTCCACCTTTTTAATCAGGTGATCGTCAATGAATGGGCCTTTTTTTAGGCTACGTGCCATAGGTCATCGCCTCCGGTTCTGGCCACGGCGGCGGATAATCTGCTTATCCGACGGCTTCTTCTTTTTACGGGTACGGCGTTCAGGGTTACCCCATGGGTCCACCGGATGGCGACCACCGGACGTCTTGCCTTCACCACCACCATGTGGGTGATCGACCGGGTTCATAACGACACCACGTGATTGAGGGCGTACACCCTTCCAACGTGACCGACCGGCTTTACCCCATGAAATCAGTTCGTGCTCTTCGTTACCGACCGAACCGATCGATGCACGGCAGCGGGCATCAACCAGGCGAATTTCACCCGATGGCATGCGCAAGGCCGCGTTTTTACCTTCACGGGCAAGCAACTGAATAGACGAACCGGCGGAACGGCCAAACTTGGCGCCACCACCTGGCCGCAATTCAACCGCATGGATGGTCGTACCGACCGGAATGTTGGCCAGCGACAACGTATTCCCAATTTTAATGTCAGCGCTTGGACCGGATTCTACGATCTGCCCGACAACCAGGTTGCGGGGCGCCAAGATGTAGCGCTTTTCGCCGTCGTGGTAGTGCAGCAGCGCGATACGGGCTGACCGGTTCGGGTCGTACTCGATCGAAGCAACTGTCGCAGGCACACCGTCCTTGTTGCGACGAAAGTCGATCACGCGGAACTTGCGCTTGTGACCGCCACCACGGTGACGACTGGTGATTCGTCCGTGCACGTTGCGTCCGGCCTTTTTTGGCAGCGGTGCAAGCAAGGACTTCTCCGGCGTCGACCGGGTGATAGTCGCGAAATCACTAACCGACCCACCACGCCGTGCAGGCGAGGTCGGTTTGTACTTTCGGATGGCCATTGTGATGCCTTTACTGTGATGCGAATCTGCGACAACGAAGTGGACGGAAAAGGGTTATAGCCCTGCGTCGAACAGTGCGATTTCGTCGCCTTCAGCCAGCGTGACGATTGCGCGTTTGGTGTCTGGGCGCTTGCCGACAATGAGTCCACGGCGCTTGCGCTTTCCTTGACGGTTCATAGTGTTCACACCAAGCACCTTGACATCGAAGATGCCTTCGATTGCCTGTTTGATCTGCGTTTTATTCGCACGCTTGTCAACGATGAAGGTGTACTTGTTCTCATCGAGCAGCCCGTACGACTTTTCGGAGATCACCGGACGAAAAATGATGTCGCGGGGGTCCTTCACGCGGTCACCTCCTCAGAGTTACGACGACCGGTGCCAATCAGCGCCAACGCCGCTTCGTCAAACACCACGTAGTCGCTCACCAGAACGTCGTGCGTGTTCAGTTGGTCAATCACCAGCGCGTGAACGCCAGTCAAGTTGCGAAAGGACTTCATTGTGGCCTGATCGAGATCAGCCAGCACTATCAACACACGACCGGTGTTGTTCAAGGCGCTCAGCAAGGCAGCAGCGTCACGAGTCTTTGGTTCTGCGAACGTCAACTCGCGTACCACCAACACGCGGCTGTTCAATGCGCGGTCGGTTAGTGCAGAACTCAATGCCACGCGACGCAGTTTCTTGTTGACGCGCACTGACCAGTCTTTGGGGGTACGCCCGTGGGCGACGCCACCGCCAACCCACTGCGGTGAACGAATGGAGCCCTGACGAGCACGGCCCGTACCTTTTTGCTTCCAAGGTTTACGGCCACCACCAGATACCTCTGCACGTGTCTTGGTTTTGTGCGTCCCTTGACGGGCTGCAGCAAGTTGCGCTGTCACAACTTGGTGCATCGCGGGAATGTTCACTTTGGTCGCGAACCACTCGTCGGCAAGTTCGATCGTCCCGACTTTCGCGCCTGCGTGATCGAGTACATCAACGGAAGTTGCCATCAGGCATCACCGCCCTTTGTGTTCTTCACAGCCGATTTGATGAAAACCGTCTGTCCGTCGGAACCGGGCAGTGCGCCCTTCACGAGAATCAGCTGGTTCTCGGTGTCCACATCGACGATTTCGAGATTTTGCACGGTGACACGAATACCACCGCTTCGGCCGGCCATACGTGTTCCGCGAAACGTTCGGCCTGGTGTTGCACATGCACCGACAGAACCCGGGTGACGGTTTTTCTTTTTTACACCGTGGCCGTCACCAAGACCGTGGAAGTTATGCCGCTTCATTACGCCGGTGTAGCCCTTCCCTTTACTACGACCGGTTACATCAACAAAGTCGCCTTTGTTGAACACATCCGCGGAGATCAGTGCCCCAACTTCGGGGAGGTCTTCAATAGCGTTTAGCCGTAGTTCCGCCAACACTTTCGCTGACGCGCGCCCTGACGGGGCAAGGTGGCCCGCCATCGGCTTGTTCACGTTTTTACGGTCGCCATAGGCGATCTGGACGGCGGTGTAGCCGTCTGTTTCAACTGTCTTAAGTTGCACAACCGTGTTGGGTTCAGCGTGAACGACGGTTACAGGAACGACGCGATTGTCGTCGTCAAACACCTGTGTCATTCCAAGCTTTTTCCCGAGGATGCCCTTGGGTTCCATGGGTACTTCTCCTGCATGATTCCGTCATGCGTCAGGCGCAGCGGACGGAGGAAGGGCTCAACGCATGTGCTGCGCCAAGCGTGGTAAAGATGTTTAGAGCTTGATTTCGATATCAACACCTGCTGGCAGTGATAGCCCCATCAACTTGTCGATGGTCTTCTGCGTTGGCAAGTGGATGTCGATCAGCCGCTTGTGGGTTCGCATTTCAAAGTGCTCACGCGAATCCTTGTATTTGTGTGGTGAGCGAATGACACACCACACGTTCCGCTCCGTTGGCAGCGGAACAGGGCCCGTGACGTGTGCGCCAGTTGCCTCGACCGTGTCGACAATCTCGCGTGCCGAACGGTCAAGTATTTCGTGGTCGTACGCCTTGAGGCGAATGCGAATTTTTTGGTCTGCCATGGAACGTTTTCTCCGACTGTCACCAGGTAGCTGCTGAATGGGTTATGCAAGAACCTTGGTGACACGACCAGCACCAACCGTACGGCCACCCTCACGAATCGCGAACTTCAAACCCTCATCCATCGCGATCGGCTGAATCA